>NZ_JBLVPN010000005.1:0-330618 GCF_048286615.1 Flavobacterium pasteuri
CAGGCGGAACAGCACAAGGAACAGTAAGCTTTGATCCAATAACAGGATTGATGAGCTACACGCCACTAGCTACAGAAGCAGGAAGTACAGTAACAGTTGTTTACCAAGTATGTCAAGGTACAGTTTGTAATACGGCAACAGTTACTATCACAGTTCTAGCGGGAGACTTAGATGGCGATGGTAATCCGGATAATACGGATCCAAACCCAAGTGTTCCAACAGCGAATGGCGATACTGTAAGTGGAGCATTCGGAGGATCTACGACAGTTAATATCTTAGCCAATGATGACTTCTTAGCCAATGATGGTAATACCATTACCCAAGCAGGCGGAACAGCACAAGGAACAGTAAGCTTTGATCCAATAACAGGATTGATGAGCTACACGCCACTAGCTACAGAAGCAGGAAGTACAGTAACAGTTGTTTACCAAGTATGTCAAGGTACAGTTTGTAATACGGCAACAGTTACTATCACTGTTATAGCAGTTTCTCAACCAGTATCTGATATAGGAACTGTAACCTCTACAGGAGGGACAGCAATACTAAACGTAGCAGCAAATGATAAAATGAATGGTGTTCCAGCAACATTAGGAACTACAGGTAACGCAACCGTTTCTCAATCAGGAATATGGCCAGTAGGAATTACATTAAATCCATTAACGGGAGCAGTAACTGTTGCGGCAGGAACAGTACCGGGAGTTTATAATGTAGTTTATGAATTGTGTGATAAATTAACACCTACAACTTGTAATACAGCAACCAGTATTATTACAGTAGGGGAATCTCCAAAAATAGCAATCATTAAAACGGCAACTTTTGATGATAATAACGGAGATGGTTATGCACAGGTTGGAGAAACGATAACCTATAAATTTGAGATTTCCAATACAGGTAATGTACCATTAACAAATGTTGTTGTAATCGATCTTTTACCTGGTATTGTCCTTACAGGAGGCCCAATAGCATTGGGTGTTGCACAAACCGATACTACTTCGTTTGAGGCAAAATATAGTCTAACTCAAGCTGATATTAACAAAGGAAATGTTGAAAATCAAGCCAAAGTGACTGCTTTAAGTCCTATTGGGACTTTAGTAAGTGATCTTTCTGATAATGAAACGATTACAGATGACAAGCCTACGGTTTTAGGAATTTCAGGATGTGTAATCGAAGTGTTCAATGCAGTAGCTCCAAATGGAAGCGGTGACAACAAAGTTTTCCGCATCAGAGGCTTAGAATGTTACAGCGATAACACGGTAGAGATATACAACCGTTGGGGAGTTTTAGTATTCGAAAGAGCAGGATACAACAATGATGATAGAGCCTTTAGAGGAGTTTCAGAGGGAAGGGTTACCATTAATCAATCCGAAGAGTTACCAGAGGGAACGTATTATTATATCTTGAGATATAAGGATAGTGCTGCCACAAGTTTCGAGAAAGCAGGATACTTATATATTAACAGATAATTGATAAATAAAGCTTATAAGTTTAAAAATGAAAGCAATATGAAAACAAAATTAATAATGTTTTTACTCTTACTCTCGAGTTTGGTAAATGCTCAGCAAGACGCCCAGTTTACACAGTATATGTACAACACAATCAATATAAACCCGGCCTATGCAGGATCTCGCCAGTCTATGAACATCTTTGCCTTACACCGCACACAGTGGGTAGGGCTAGATGGAGCACCGGTTACTAATACTGCCTCGATCAATACCCCAATCAATGATACTAAAATTGGTTTGGGAGTGTCAGTAATAAATGACAGAATAGGTCCATCAGATGAGAATAATCTATCGGTTGATTTTTCTTATTATATCAATACATCAGAAGATTTTAAACTCTCATTTGGGTTGAAAGCATCAGCAAACCTTTTGAATGTCAATTTTGATAAATTGAATCAGTATGATCCAAATGATTATAGTTTTGAAAACAACATAGACAATAAGTTTTCACCAAATATAGGTGTAGGACTTTACTGGTATTCTGATAATACCTATATAGGACTATCTGTACCTAACTTGCTCGAGACAGAGCATTTTGATAGGTATGCAGGAGTAGGATCTGGTTCTTACATTGCACGAGAGCGTATAAATTATTACTTAACGGCAGGTCACGTTTTCGATTTAGATTACAACCTAAAGTTCAAGCCAGCAATGATGACAAAACTAGTTCAAGGAGCACCTTTACAGGTAGATTTATCGGCTAATTTTTTGATAAATGACAAGTTTACAGTAGGTGCAGCTTACAGATGGAGTGCAGCCTTGAGTGCTATGGTAGGATTTCAAGCGTCTGATTCATGGTTTATTGGATATGGATATGATATGGAAACTACACGTCTTGCAAATTATAATTCTGGATCTCATGAAATATTTCTTCGCTATGAAATATTCAAAAAGTACAACAGAATTACATCACCTAGATTCTTTTAATTTAATATAACGTTATGAAATTAAACGCCAGACATTTCCTATACTGCACAATTTTTTTAGTGTCATCATTAGTGGGATATACTCAAAAAAAAGGTGTGACAACCGCTGATAAAAAATTCGAAAACTATTCTTATGTTGATGCTATAGCTATCTACGAGAAAGTAGCAGAGAAAGGATACAAAGACGAGAAAATGTTTCGAAAACTAGGAGATTCCTATTTTTTCATAGCTGAATTAATAAAGGCAGAAAAATGGTATACTGCACTTTTTGACATGAATGCAGTACAAGAGACGGAGTACTACTATAGGTATTCTCAGTCATTGAAAGCAGTAGGTAATTATTCTAAGGCTGATAAAATGTTAGAGCAATTCATAGCAAAATCGGCAGGAGATCAGCGGGGGAAGCTCTTTGCAAGTCAACGAGATTACCTGAAAGAGATTAAGGAAAATTCGGGGCTTTATGAAATATTCGATGCAGGAATAAACTCTGCCTACTCAGATTATGGAAGTGCTTATTACAATAATACCATACTTTTTGCCTCTGCAAGAGATACGGGTGGAGTAGCTAAGAAAGTGTTTAAATGGAACAATGAATCCTTCACCAACTTGTACAGCTCTGAGATAAGTACACAAGGTGGTTTAGGCAAGCCAGAAGTTTTCAATAAAAACATTAACAGTAGGTTTCATGAGTCAACCCCCGTTTTTACAAAAGACGGCAAAACCATGTATTTTACACGAAATAATTATCTAAACGGGAAAAGGCAAAACGATAGTAGACGAATCATTTTGCTAAAACTTTACAAAGCTACAAACGAAAATGGAAAATGGGTTAATGTAGAAGAACTTCCTTTTAACAGCAACGAATATAGTGTAGCACATCCAGCATTGAGTGTAGATGAAAAGACATTGTATTTTGCATCAGATATGCCGGGTACTAACGGTATGTCAGATCTTTTTAGTGTAAGTGTCAATCCAAATGGAACTTACGGTACTCCAAATAATTTAGGACTCCCAATAAATACAGAGTCGAGAGAAACATTTCCTTACATTGCACAGGACAACAAGTTGTATTTTGCTAGTGATGGACACCCAGGGCTAGGTGGATTAGACGTATTTGTAACAGATTTATTAGCAAACACAGGAAGCGAAACCATAGAGAACATTGGCGCCCCGATAAATAGTACCCTAGATGATTTTTCATTTGTGATTGATGCAGAGAACAGAAAAGGATTTATAACCTCTAACCGTGAGGGAGGACTAGGTTCAGATGATATTTATAGATTCAATAAATTACCCGTTCCAGTATGTGTTCAAGTACTTCAAGGCGTAATCAAGGATCAAGACACAGGATTAGTCATGGCAAATGCCAAGGTAAGTTTGTTTGATGCTAATTTTAATCTTATAAAGGAGATCACAACTCCATTATCTGGAGCATATACATTTGAGGTTGAATGTGGGAAAGTGTATTATTTAAGAGGAGAAAAGGTAGAGTATGAAACTAAAGAGAACAAGATTGTAATAGCAAAAGTATCAGGAGAAACACAAGGACCATTAGAATTAGAGCCACGTAAAAGAGCAGTCGATGTGGGTACAGACTTAGCCAATACCTTGAATATTCCAATTCTTTATTTTGATTTAGACAAGTCATTCATACGAAAAGACGCAGCATTTGAGCTCGAAAAAGTATTGGCAGTAATGCAGCAATACCCAAAGATGACAATAGATATTAGATCACATACAGATTGCAGACAAACCATTGCATACAACCAAGCACTATCTGATAGAAGAGCGAATGCAACAAAAGCATGGCTGATAAAAAATGGAATAGCTGCAAATCGATTAGCAGCTAAAGGATATGGAGAGTCACAACTTGTAAACGATTGTGGATGCGAACCAACGAACAAATCAAACTGTACAGAGGAGCAACATCAAGCCAATAGAAGAAGTGAGTTTTTAATTGTTTCGATGCAATAAATCTTTTTTTAAACCTTAAAATATCTAAAAAATGCCCACGAAAAGGTTCTGCTTTTTGTGGGCATTTTTATTAAATAAAATCAAGTAAGATTACGCATTCAAAAAAAATTCCCGCTGATACAACTACCAGCAGGAATTTCAAACAAACCATTTATATAACTAACTAACTATCTTCTGTCTATTCTGATGGCTACACTTCCTGATGCTTTAGTGTCCTCAATTTTGGCTTTTGTACCATTTGTTCTGTAATAGTAGTAGTCATCATCATTTGAGTTTTGGCTGTTGCCATAATCATTGTTTCCATAGCTGTTTTGACTATATTCATGACGGCCGCCACCTTTTACGGCTCCAACAATATCAACAATCTGACCACGACGGTTGTAGATAATTTCTAAACCACCCACTCGTTCTAAGGCATAACGGTTGTATGTCATATAAACTGAACCTACTCGTTTTACTCTATCATTTGAGTCATAGTTGATCATCACGTTTCCAATACGTCTTACTCTGCCCATGTTGTCGTGTTCTACTTTTACACCATAATTTCCGTTTCGAACATTTGCTGGTGCACCATACGTTTTATTCATGCCATTTTTTTTGCCTGTTTTATAATACATGCCGCCAGTTGAACCGGTTGAAGGACGTGTATTAAAATCAAATTGTCCGTCAGGGAATATGAAGAACTCAATTCCTCTTTCTGTGAACACAATTGGATCGGCATCTCTAAAATCTACAACAGATCTTCTTTCTACAGAAAAATCGATTTTCTCTGCGGCATTCACTATACCACCTCCAAATACGAAGATACTAGCTACTAAAAAGGTAATTTTTTTCATGATAATTATATTTTGAATTTTGCCTACTCTTGAGCTTTTCGGCTTTCGCTTTTTTTACTTATTTGATTAGGTATATCCAAGTAGCGTGCCAAAGATTTGAATCACGGTTTTGTGTTTTTAGCTTGTAAATTGATTTAAAACATATAATTAACTTTAAATCAATCAATTAAAATCTTTAAAAAAATAAAAATAATTTTATTGAGAAGGGAATATTAAGGTTTTTTTAATATAATTCTTGTTGGGCTCAATGTGCTTTTTTATCGTTTTGATAAAGAACGAATCTCAATAAAAGAGATAGAACCTAATTTTTAAAAATATTTTTATATAAAACTACTTATCAACAATCCCTAAAATTAACTTTAGTTACAAACACGCATCGAGGGATATTGAGTAATTTTGTAACATGTATGCTTTAGTCGATTGTAACAATTTCTATGCTTCCTGCGAACGTGTTTTTCAGCCGAAATTCAACGGGAAACCGGTTGCAATTTTGTCAAATAACGACGGTTGCGTGATTTCCAGAAGTAATGAAGCGAAAGCGGTTGGGATTCCTATGGGTGCGCCAGCATTCCAGATTAAGGAATTGGTAAAAGAGAAAAATGTAAAAGTATTTTCTTCGAATTATCCGCTTTATGGTGATTTGAGTAATCGGGTGATGGCAATTTTAGGCCAGTTTACCCCGAATCTAGAAATTTATAGTATCGACGAAGCCTTCCTGAATTTTGATGGTTTGACGATTTTAGATTATCATGATTATGGAATCCAAATGAAAACCCGTGTGCAAAAATGGGTTGGGATTCCCGTTTGTATTGGTTTTGCACCAACAAAAGCATTGTCTAAAGTAGCCAATAAAATTGCCAAGAAATTCCAAGGCAGAACGCAAGGTGTTTACGTTATTGACACCGAAGAAAAGCGTATTAAAGCCTTGAAATGGACAAAAATTGAAGATGTCTGGGGCATTGGTTACCGAATGAATAAAAAGATGAAAGCTAAAAATATTGTAACTGCTTTAGATTTTATTGCACCACAACACGAAGCTTGGATCAAAAAAGAAATGGGTGTGGTAGGTATGCGTTTAAAATACGAACTCGAGGGAAAATCAGTTTTGGATTTAGACCTTATTGTGGACCAAAAGAAAAGTATTGCTACGACCAGAAGTTTCCCGAAACAAATTGCTGATTTTGATTTATTGCGTGAGCGTGTTGCTACTTTTGCAGCGGTTTGTGCAGAGAAATTGCGAAAGCAAAACTCCTGCTGTCATACGATTATTGTAATGCTAGTGGTTGATAAACATACGGTAGAAACTTCCAAATATTATTTTAATATGGCGGTTACGTTGTCCTATGCGTCAAATTCTACGTTGACAATTTCTAATACAGCTATCGCAATGTTGAAAAAATTACACCTAGGAAATGAGCATTTGAAATTCAAGAAAGCGGGCGTCATTGTCACTGAGTTGATTGATCAGGACAAGAAACAGTTGCAGTTGTTTGATGAGGAAAACCCAAAACATTTGGAACTGATGAAAGTGATGGATGGCCTCAATAACAAAATTGGTGACAAGAAAGTAAAGTTGGCCACACAAAATTTAAGTCTGACTTGGAACATGAATCAGAAGCATCTGTCACCCAGATACACCACTAATTTTAAAGATATACTCGAAATCAAATGTCTATAAATAAAGATCAAAAACTGACTTTTTTTCTGCCTGATTATGAAAGTGAATTGCGAATTGCTTTCATCAGTGAAGGTGTTTCAGCGGGATTTCCATCACCGGCTGCTGATTTTATGGAAATGAGCATTGATTTGAATAAACAATTGAGCGAAAATCCATTGGCTACATTTTACATCAAAGTAAAAGGAAATTCCATGATTGATGCCGGAATCAATGACAAGGATGTTCTTGTTGTGGATAGAAGTTTAGAGCCGCAAAACAATAAAATTGCGATTTGTTTTATCGATGGTGAGTTTACGGTGAAACGCATGCAACTCGAGAAAGACTGTTTGTATTTGATGCCAGAAAATCCAAGTTATTCTCCGATAAAAGTCACAGAAGAAAACCAATTAATAATTTGGGGAATTGTAACCTATGTGATTAAGAAACTTTAAATATTCCCTAAGAATTAAAATCTTAATGGACTTTTTAGTCATAAAAAAACCTGTTCAAATAAATGAACAGGTTTTTGAATATTATAAGAATAGTTTAGTGTTTAGGAGTAACTCCATCTTCGCTTAGTTCTAGGTGTTCATAATCAGCAACCATTTCAGCTTCATAATCAACTTTATCTCCTTTAGAAAGTCTATTGATTGCTTTTTCCATGATTTGGTAAATTACAGGAACTACAACCAAAGTTAAGAATAATGAGGAAATTAATCCCCCAATAATTACCCAAGCCAATCCGTTTTTCCATTCAGCTCCAGCTCCAGATGCTAATGCAATTGGGAACATACCAAATACCATTGCGATAGTCGTCATCAAAATTGGACGAAGACGCGCATGATTCGCTTGGATCAATGCTGTTCTCACCGTTTCACCTGCTTTACGCCTTTGGTTGGTATAATCGACAAGCATAATCGCGTTTTTACAAACTAGACCAATAAGCATGATGATACCTAGAATAGTAAATATATTCAGTGTGTTATTGGTTAAAGCCAAAGCCAACATCGCTCCAATAAATGAAAGCGGAATCGCAAACAATACCACAAATGGATGTACAAAACTATCGTATAACGAAACCATCACTAGGTAAACCAAAATAATCGCAGCTAATAACGCAATTCCTAATGTACCAAAACCTTCACTTTGGTTCTCCTGATCACCTCCCCAGATGTAATTTACGCCTAATGGTTTTTTTAATTTTTCAATTTTTTCTTGCCATTGTGTTACAATTGTTCCTGAAGCTACACCAACATTTTGACCTTTTACAGTTACCGATGCTGATTTGTCTCTTCGTTCTAATTCACTTGGCCCAGAACCTTCGGTTACGGTTGCAAATTGATTTAGTTTAATTTGTTGACCCATATCATTAATGAATATCAAGTTACTTACATCGGCAATACTTTTTCTGTCAAAAGCATTGTATTTAATATTGATGTCGTATTCGTATTCACCAGCTCTAAATCTACCATCAGTGTTTCCGCTAAAAGCAGTTTGCATGGTAATACCTACTGTTTGCAAACTCAATCCTAAAGCTGCCATTTTATCTCGATCCACTTTTACGTTCACTTCCGGATTTCCATCTTCTACTGATAATTCGATTTCTGTTGCTCCTGGAATGGTGCGTAATTCTTTTTCGGCTGCTTTTGCAAATTGCATGGCGCTTTCTACGTTTGGACCAGTTACAATTAATCCTAAAGTCGCATCTTCTGCAGTTCCTAAAATACCAACTGGAACCGTTTTAACTTTTGCTCCAACTAATATTTTTTCTAATTTACGTTTTGTTTTTGCAGCATATACATTTGCAGGTTCATCACGTTTGTCTAATCCAACCATTTTAACGTTTATCTCAGACTTGTACGCAGTTGCTTGCGAAGCACCAAGACCTTCACTGGTTTGACCAATCGTTGTAATTTGACTAAAAACATACGCTTCGTTCTTCAAAAAGGCTTCTGCTTTTTGCGTCATGAAATTAGTTTGCTCTAATGAAGCATCTTTTGGCATTTCTATTTGAACTAAAAATTCACCACTGTCAGACGCTGCAAAGAATTCTCCGCCAATAAATCCACCACCAAATAAACTAATCATAGAACCAAAAAAGATTACTAAAACTATAGCCAGTGTTTTAAAATAATGATCCAAACACCATTCTAATAATCCTGAAACCCAATTTGTAAAGCGTGTTAAATAGCTTTCAAATCCAAGGATGATTTTTCCAAAAAGGTTTTTACCTTCAATGTGTTCTAATTTTCCATATCTTGAAGACAACCACGGAATGATTGTAAATGAAGCTACTAAAGACAACAATGTTGAAATAATTACCGTTACACAGAATTGTGTAATAATGTTAGAAACCAATCCGGTACTCATTGCAATTGGTAAAAATACCACCACAATTACTAAAGTAATCGATACAACGGTTCCGCCAATTTCAGCTGTTCCATCATAGGCTGCACGTACCTTATTTTTACCCATTTCCATGTGCCTATAAATATTCTCCAGAACTACAATGGCGTCATCCACAAGAATACCTACAACAAGAGAAAGACCTAATAAACTCATTAAGTTTAAAGTATATCCCATCAAATAAATTCCGATGAAAGTAGCAATTAATGAAGCAGGAATAGAAACCATTACAATCAACGAGTTTCTAATACTGTGCAAGAAAAACAACATTACAAGTGCAACTAAAAGTACTGCAATAAGTAAATCATGTACAACAGCATCAGCAGCTTCTAGCGTAAAAATGGTACTGTCTTTTGCGATTTCTAATTTTAAACCATTCGCTTTATAATCGGTTTCCAGTTTAGCAATTGTTTTAACTAATTCTTCACTTACCGCAACCGCATTAGCATCCGATTGTTTGATAATTTGTAAAATAATAGCACTTTTTTGATTGACACGCGCTACTTTTTCAGTGATTTTTTGAGTGTCCTGAACATCAGCAATGTCACTTAAACGTACTTGAATTCCGTTTTTAGAGGATACAACTAGGTTTCTTAATTCGTCAACATTTTTATATTTCCCGGCCAAACGAATTAATATTTTCTGCTCACGAGTTTGAATGTTTCCTGTTGGAAAATCCAAATTAGAGGATAAAATATTTTGTTGTACTTGCGGAACAGAAAGTCCGTAGCCTTGCATTTTTACTGCATCAAGATTGACTTGAATTTCTCTTTCTTGTCCACCAATAATGTTTACTTGCGCAACACCTTCTACTCGAGAAATAACGGGTGCTAATTTTTTATCAATTAAGTCGTAAAAAGCAACTTCATCCATTTTTCCGTTGGCACCAATAGTCATAATTGGTAAATCACTTAAGGAAAATTTACTTAATGAAGGCGTTTCAACATCATCCGGTAAATCACTAAGAATGGCGTTTATTTTACGTTGAGCATCGTTCATAGAGATATTAACATCAGCCGAGGAGGTTAATGTAATAGACACAGTTGACAAACTTTCGTAGGACTTCGAGTCTATTTTTTTAATATTTTCTAAGGATGCAATCGCATCTTCAATTTTTTTAGTCACGGTATTTTCTACCTCACTTGGAGACGCTCCAGGATAAATAGTGGCAACAGTAATTACATTAGTTTCGAATTTTGGAATCAATTCGTAGCCCAATTGGCTGTAACTGTACAGTCCTCCTAATGTTAGAATCGTAAATAATACGATTACTAATGAAGGACGTTTTATGGATATTTCTGCTAATTTCATTTTTTATTTGCTTTAGGCTTTAAGCTTTAGGCTTTAAGCGGTTTCTTTATGGCTTTTAGACCTATTTTATGACTTCCACTTTAGATCCATCTTGAAGGTTAATTTGACCTGTAACAATTACAGTTTCACCATCAGAAAGTCCATTTAAAATTTCTACTTTATCACCAAGAATTCTTCCCGCTGTAACCGTTTTTAGTTTAGCAGTTCCATTTTCGATTACAAATATTTCGTTGCTGCTCACACTTCCTACAAAAGCATTTCTAGGAACAATCATCAACGATTGTTTTTGTTGGCTTGAAGCAAATTCAGCAGTTCCGTACATTCCGGCTTTCAGATCATTTGAAGCATTATTAGCAATTTCTATTTCTACCGGAAAGTTTAAACTTGCGTCTGCTTTTGGAGCAATGAAGGTGATTTTTCCAGAGAATGTAGCATCAGGATATACACTAGCTTTTACGTTAATCGTATTGCCTACTTTTAAACCTGCTACTTGATTTTCGTTAACGTTTACTTTCAACTTCAATTTTGAAACATTTACAATGTCAAACATTTGCGTTGCAGCGCCAAGAACGGATCCTGGTTCAATGTATTTTTTGTTTACGATTCCGTTAATTGTCGCTTTGATATTAGTATCGCCAATATTAACTTTTGCTTGTTGTAATCTTGATTTTGAAGTTACCAAATTCAATTTAGCTTGATCCAATTGTTGTTTCGTCACACCACCAGTTTTAAAAGCATTTTCAAAACGGCTGTAATCCGTCAATGCATTTTGATAAGAAGCTTGTGCCGTTTGCAAGTCAGCTGTGATCTGTTCGCTTCTAACAATAGCTAAAGTCTGACCAACACTTACTCGATCTCCTTCTTCAACTAAAACACGAACTACTCTTCCTGGTTTCTCAGCAGAAAAACTCAATTCCTGTAGTGGTGCAAAATTTCCATTGGCAGAAAAATCAAGAGAAACTTCTTCGATTTTTACGGTTGAAACTTTTACAGAAACACTGGCATTTTTCTCTGCTACAATTGCTGTTTTTGCTTCGTTTTCTTCTTTGTTTTTTGTTAAAGTATATGCGATAACGCCTAAAGCTGCTACGATTGCTACTATGATTAGTATGTTTTTTTTCATTTTTTTAGTTATTTATAAGTGTTTTTAATTCTCCTTTTGATTTGATTAATTGTATTTCTGCTAGTTTGTAGTCTAGGATTGCAGATGTATAGTTGTTTTGAGCTTCAGTCAATGAATTTTCTGCATCCAGTAAATCAGTTAAAGAGGCTAATCCTTGTACATAATTATTTCTTGTGTTGTCTAAAACTTCCTTAGCTAGTTGCGCATTTTCTCTTTGATTGTTGATAGTGGTTAAGCTATTGTCAATTTGTGTTTTTGCATTTGCGAAAGCCAAATCAAGAGATAATTTTGTATCGTTGATGTCTTCTTTTATGGTTCTCAAATCAATATCGGCTTGTCTTACTTTGGCACGAGTACCAAATCCTGTAAAAATTGGCACTTTTAAATTCAAACCAATTGAAGAGAAATCTGACCAATACACGCCATCAGATGGTTTTCCTCCAATAGGCATTTTTGGGCCCTGACCAATATAATTGTATCCTGCGTTCAATGATAGTGTTGGGTAATATCCTGCTTCAACAGCCTTTTTTTGATAAAATAAAAGTTGTTCTTGTTTTTTCAAGAGCAAATATTCTGTTCTGTTTGCTGTATTTGGAATCTCTGATAATGATTGTGGACTTACTTCAAATGCTGTTTGCGGAATCTCGATTTGAGTTTCTATTGGCATTCCCATGTAAAATTTCAATGCGTTTTCTTGAATTTGAACTGCATTTAAAACTTGTTGGCGTTGCGTATTGATGTTTGAAATTCTTACTAAAGTTCGATCTAAATCAATTTTTTTGGCTAGACCATTATCATACTGACCTTTTATGATGTCTTTTACTTTAGTGGTATTTTTATACAAACTGTCAATAACAGTTAGTTTTTGTCTCTGAACATATACCTGATAATAATTATTGGCTACGCGTTCAATTACTTGTTCTTCGGTTAGTTGTTCGTTGATTTGGTAAAATTCTCTAGTAGATTTTGCTGCTTTCAAACCTGTAAAAACCGTTTGATCGAAAATCGCTTGTGTCAAAGAAACACCAGCGGTTGAATTCCATTTTTGACCAAAATTTGCTTGAATTGTGCTTCCTGGTTGACCAAAATTTGCTCCATCAATAACGGTTGTTTGTAATACAGGATTGTAAGTTAAACTTCCATTTGCTGAAATTTGAGGTAACGCTTGAGAACGTACTTCCTGAATTTGGTACTCACTGTTCTCCACTTGTAGTTTTGCTTTTTTGGCTTCTGCTTTATTTTCTAAAGCATAGTTGATGGCTTCTTTGAGCGTGAGAGATTTGACTGCTTGCGCATTGGCACTAAGTGCAAATATTAGGGTTAATAGTATGATTATTTTTTTCATTGTTTATGTAATTGGATTAAGTAAGTTTTTTTCTAATTCGGCAATTCCTTTTTCTGTAGCCATTGCTCTGGTGTGGTATTGTAAAGCTTCCATTTCTAAAGAGAACACTTCTCTTTCAGATCTTATGTTTTCATTAATGGTAAAAATTAATGAGTAATAAAAATTAACATAAACTTCGATATTTATGTCATTTCGATATAAACCTTGTGCAATTCCTTTTTCAATATTTTCTCGAAAACAAGTTTGGCACATTTCCACTTGGTAGGTTAACACTTTTTCATGGATTTCAGGGTAATGCTTTTTTAATTGATAAAGAGGGGAAGTGTCAGTGGCTTTAAACATCTCTGCAAACATGCGTCTTATTTCAAAGTTTTCTTCGATTGCATTAAAATCTTTAGATGTAATTTCGGCAATTATTCCATTAACTTCTGTATGAATAACTTGAACGCTTTCCTCTATCAACAATTCTTTATTGGCAAAATATTTATAAATCGTTTTTTTTGAAATGCACATTTCACCGGCAATATCATCCATAGTAATACTTTTGAAACCAAGTTTCAAAAACATCTCTTTTGCTTTGGATATAATTTTCTCTTTCATTTTCTTTATTCTTAATCAGTTGTGATTTATTGAAACTGTTAAATTTTGTGCAAATGTAATTTGGAAACTTTGTAAACCAAAATAGTTTCCTTAAATTTCATGTTTATTTAACATTTGCTTTCTTATCAAGCGGTTAATTCTAAGTTTGCCATGAACTTAATGTCTTGTCCTAAAGCCAAACCGCCTGTTTGATTAAATGAAGTAAAGTTTAAACCAAAATCTTTTCGATTAATATGACCAGTTATTTCAAATGCAGCTTTTTGATCGCCATCATACGTATTGAATCCTATGAATTCAGCATCAAGCTCCACTACTTTTGTGATGTTTTTTATAGTAAGATTTCCTTTCAAAAAATTGATGTTTTTATTAACTTTTTCGAATGAAGTCGACTTGAAACTAATAATTGGAAACTCCTTAATGTCAAATAAGTCATTTAGCCCCATGTGAGTATCTATTTGTTCTAGTTTTGCATTTTTATTATTGACATCCAAAGAGAATTCTATCGAAGCATCTTCTATTTGATTATCCTCAATATCAATATGTCCGTTGAATTTATTTATGGATCCTGCTAGATACGCAATTATTGAGTGCCTCATTTTTATCAGAACATCTGATTGATTCGAGTCAACTGTCCATTTTGTTTTCATAATTCGTTGCGTTGTATTTGGAATTTATTTTAAAACCGCTAAAGATTTCAAAACATTAAATTTTCGTTGGCAAATGTAAGAAGGAAACTTTGAATACTAAAATAGTTTCCAATGTATTTTGATTTATTTAACATTTGATGACAAAAGGGAGTTTGTAATACAAATTGAATACTGTAAATTAGCCAAAAAAATTATTTTATGCATTCTATATACCAGTATCAAGAGTTTCTTTCGGATTATCTGCAATCACAGTATGAAACCAAAGAACCTAGAAATCTATACGAACCCATACATTATATATTAGATCTTGGAGGGAAAAGAATGCGTCCAGTGCTTACATTAATGAGTGCAGAGATTTTTGATGCCGATTACAGGAAAGCGTTACCGGCGGCTCTGGCTGTTGAAGTTTTTCATAATTTCTCTTTGGTTCATGATGATATTATGGATGATGCGCCATTGCGAAGAGGACAGGAAACGGTGCACGAGAAATGGAATTTAAACACCGGAATCTTATCTGGTGATGCCATGCTGATTTTAGCGTACCAGTATTTCGAACAATATGAACCTATTATTTTTCGGGATTTAGCTAAGTTATTCAGCAAAACCGCTCTTGAAGTTTGCGAAGGGCAACAATGGGATGTCGATTTTGAAGAAAGAAATGATGTTACCATTCCGGAATACCTGAAAATGATTCAATATAAAACAGCAGTTTTAGTGGCAGCAGCCATGAAAATGGGAGCGATTATTGCAGAAACCTCAGAAGAAAATGCCAACTTGATTTATGATTTTGGACTGAATTTAGGTCTGGCTTTTCAATTACAGGATGACTTTCTGGACGCTTTTGGTGATCCGGAAACCTTTGGAAAACAAGTAGGCGGAGACATTATAGAAAATAAAAAAACCTATTTGTATCTTAAAGCAGTTGCGTTTTCAAAAAAAGCTGAAGCAAAAGAATTAAGACGATTGTTCTCTAACCAACCAGAAGATAGTACAGAAAAAATCAAAACGGTAAAAGAGTTTTTTAACAACTCAGGTGCTTCAACAGCAACTCAAGATGCCATACAAGATTTTACTTATAAAGCTTTTCAGACTTTGGATAAAATGAATATCAGCATAGATAAAAAAGAAATGCTGAAGGCTTTTGGTGAGAACTTAATGGGAAGGAAAGTGTAATTTAACTTCAATAACAATTTCAATAATCAATAGCAACGTTGATTTTGAAAGTTGATATTTGAATTTAACAAGAAGTAAATTGTACCACAACAACAATATTGAAAATTGCTATTGATACTGGCATTGAAATTTTAAAGATATGTTTATAGTTCCAAAAAATACAGATTTACTACTTACTGAAGCAGAAAGCGAAAACTTATATTTGAAATTAATCGAACAAATGAATAAGGATTTCAATTTAGCTAATGAAGCAATTGATTTTCCTTTGAGTATTTCTCCTAATGAATTGAAGTTGCAGCTTCATGAAAAAATCTACCGACTCATTCAGTATAAGTTTGCTGAATACCTCAATTTACTATATATAATTGATGTTTCTGAAGGAGAAATAAAAAAACTAGACGGTTCTGATTTAGTAATTCTGGCAGAACAAGTCGCTTTTTTAATTCTAAAAAGGGAATGGCAAAAAGTTTGGTTCAGGAATAAATATTCCAATTAAAAAGAAATATTTACAAAAGGAATCACTGGGCTAGTATAAACGCTTTTTCCTTCTTTGTATAGGAAATTATATTTAGCTCCAAAAGATATTTTACTTGTAACGTTGTATCCAGCGCCGACAAAAAGTGCTGAATCCCAATAATTATAAGTACTTTTCTCCGTTGGAGAATCTTTTTTAGTGGAAACCCTTAATTCAGAAAATTCTAATAGAGTCGTTATTTTTTTTACTGGATTGTATCGGCCTAATACGTTTGCCCCAAAAGTAGTTGTGTTTTGTAAATTTTTTATTGCTGCGTAACTTCCTTGTAATCCTCCTCCCACTGCTATTTTATCGCTAATAGTGTGTGTTAAATTAGGAGAAACACTAATATTTGTACCCCCAACAAAGTTCAGCCCGAATCCACAACCGAATTTTAATTTTTCTGGTTTTTTAATAACAGTGGTGTCAGCTACTTTTTGAGTGATATTATCTTTTGAAGTTTGCGAAAACACGTATGTACTACTGATAAATAAGAATAAGCACAATGTAATTTTAAAAACTGATAGTTGGTTGTTCACGAGTAATTGTGTTTTTATTAAAAATAGATTCTTATAAAAGGCATAAAGGCACTGCCATAAATATTATTCTTATCGGTCAAAACATTGTAACGGGCGCCAATTGTTGCGTTTCCAGATCTATATCCTGCGCCAAGAAATAATCCAGTATTCCAGTAATCTTGTGAATTGCTATTAGATCCATCTAAGTTTACATTGACTCTTAATTGTTCCAGTTCAGCTGAGAGTTGAATTTCTTGTATTGGATTAAAAAGACCTACAACACTCCCGCCATACAAATGGGAAGCGTAATAATCTCTCTGTTTTAAATATTTATATTGTAAGCCAACACCCAGAGCCACATAATCATTGAAATTGTAAATAGCACTTGGTGCTAATGAGATATCCGTATAGCCAGAACCAAAGCCTAAGCCAATTCCTCCTCCAAATTGCACATTTCTCCAAAACTCATTTTTCGTTTCAGGAGGTGATGTGTTTTGCTGTGCAAACAAGCAACTTGAAAAAAATAGGATAATAATCACCAATAATGATTGGGAATCTTCTAAAAAGCTATTCTTTGTCATAAGTTTTCAGTTTTTTAACATTTTTCAATGTAAAAGTATCTTAAAATAAATTATAAATTTATTCAATTATTGTACTTTTGCCAAACTATTTTAACAAAAAAGTATATTCACCACATATTATGGATAGGTTTTCATTTTTAAACGCAGCACACACCGAATTTTTCGCACAATTATACGATCAATATTTAGAGAATCCAGACAGCGTTGAGCCAAGTTGGAGAAGTTTTTTTCAAGGTTTCGATTTTGGGATGACGACTTACAATGAGGAAAACAAAGTAGAGCAAATCGCTAATTTTGCAGCTAATAATTCCGATATCAATTTAGTGTCGGATAAACTTCAAAAGGAATTTAATGTATTGAAATTAATAGATGGATACCGTTCTCGTGGTCATTTGTTCACAAAAACAAACCCTGTTAGAGAAAGACGTACAACATCACCAACACTTGAAATCACAAATTTCGGACTATCAACAGCCGATTTAAATACTGTTTTTGATGCTGCTAAGGTGATTAATATACAACCGTGTACGCTTCAGGAAATTATAACTCACCTTGACACCATATATTGCCAGCACATTGGGGTGGAATACATGTATATTCGTAAACCGGAAGTGGTAGAGTGGATTCAGAAAAAATTAGGAGTTAATGACAATCAGCCTAAATTTTCTTTGGACGAAAAGAAATCAATTCTAAATAAATTAAACCAAGCCGTATCTTTTGAAAACTTTTTGCATACTAAATATGTAGGTCAAAAACGTTTTTCTCTTGAAGGTGGAGAATCAATCATTCCGGCTTTGGATGCTTTAATTGAAAAAGCAGCCGAAAAAGGAGTAGAGCAATTTGTAATGGGAATGGCACACCGTGGCCGTTTAAATGTTTTGGCAAATATTTTTGGTAAATCAACCCAAGACATTTTTGGTGAATTTGATGGTAAGGATTACGACCAGGAATATTTTGATGGAGATGTAAAGTACCATTTAGGACTTACTGCTGACAAAGTTACCAGCACTGGAAAAAAAATCAATATTAATTTAGCTCCAAATCCTTCGCATCTAGAAACTGTTGGTGCAGTTATCGAGGGAATTACTAGAGCAAAGCAAGATAAATATTTTCCTAACGATTTCTCTAAAGTATTGCCAATCGCTGTTCACGGTGATGCTGCAATTGCAGGCCAGGGAATTTTGTATGAGATTGTACAAATGGCACAACTTGACGGTTATAAAACCGGAGGAACAATCCATATTGTGATCAATAACCAAGTAGGATTTACCACTAATTACCTTGATGCACGTTCTTCTACATATTGTACGGATGTTGCCAAAGTAACCCTTTCGCCAGTATTACACGTAAACGCAGATGATGCTGAAGCGGTAGTTCATGCGATGTCATTTGCTTTGGATTTCAGAATGCAGTTTGGCCGTGATGTATTTATCGATTTATTAGGATATAGAAAATACGGGCATAACGAAGGTGATGAGCCTCGTTTTACCCAACCGGTATTATATAAAATTATTGCAAAGCATAAAAATCCAAGAGACATCTACATGGATAAACTGCTTGCAGAAGGGTTGATAGACAGCACTTTTGTAAAAGGATTAGAACAAGAATACAAATCAAACTTGGAGGTAAACTTAGAAGAATCCCGTAAAAAAGATTTGACTATTATTACTCCATTTATGAAAAATGAATGGAAAGGTTTTGAGCAAGTTAGCGACAAGCAAATGCTTGAAAAATATGACACTTCTTATCCTAAAGACGGATTAGATTCTATCATAAAAACAATCTCAAGCCTACCGTCAGATAAGAAGTTCATAAATAAAATAAGTAAAATTGTCACTGATAGAAAAACAGGTTACGACAATAATACTATAGATTGGGGAACTGCAGAGACATTAGCTTATGGTTCGCTTTTGACAGAAGGTTTTGATATCCGTATTTCAGGTCAAGACGTAGAGCGTGGTACATTCTCTCACCGTCATGCGGTTGTTAAAGTAGAAGATTCTGAGGAAGAAGTAATCTTGTTGAATGCCATCGAAAATAAAAAAGGGAAATTTAATATTTTTAATTCTCTTTTATCAGAATACGGTGTTTTAGGATTTGATTATGGATATGCTTTGGCAAACCCAAATACATTAACTATTTGGGAAGCACAATTTGGAGATTTCAGTAATGGAGCCCAAATTATGATTGACCAATACATCTCCTGTGGAGAAGATAAATGGAATAACCAAAACGGAATTGTTTTGTTATTGCCTCATGGATATGAAGGACAAGGAGCAGAGCATTCATCTGCAAGAATGGAACGTTATTTGCAACTTTGCGCCAGACATAATATGTATGTTGCCGATTGTACAACGCCTGCCAATTTCTTTCACTTGCTGAGAAGACAAATGAAAACGACGTTCCGTAAACCGCTTATTGTATTTACACCAAAGAGTTTGTTGCGTGATCCAAGAGTAGTTTCATCTGTAGAAGAATTTGCAACTGGCAGTTTCCAGGAAACATTCGATGATGAAACAGTAAATAAAGCTGATGTGAAAACACTAGTTTTTTGTACAGGTAAATTCTATTATGACATCACTGCCGAAAGAGAAAATAACGGTCGTAACGATGTTGCAGTAGTTAGAATCGAACAATTATTCCCATTGCCAGTGGAACAATTAAAAGCGATTATTGCTAAATATCCAAACGCTGATGATTATGTTTGGGCACAAGAAGAACCAAAAAACATGGGAGCTTACAGCTTTATGTTGATGAATTTCGATTTAGTGAAATGGAGATTGGCTTCACTAAAAGCGTATGCAGCTCCAGCAGCTGGAAGTTATACCAGAGCAAAACGTCGTCAGGCAGATGCCATAAAAATGGTTTTTGATAAAAATTTATTTAGATAATAAGGAGCTATTTCCTGCTGTGCACTATATCTTTTCCTAGCTAAAGAAGCTAGGAAAAGGATGCAGTTTCCATCAGGGCTAAAAAATAGTTTATATAGTAAACATAGGTTGTTCTAGGACAATTTAAAACGTAAAATTCATAATTTAAAATAATAGAACATGATTTTAGAAATGAAAGTCCCATCACCAGGGGAATCTATAAAAGAAGTTGAAATTGCAACTTGGTTGGTAAAAGACGGAGATTATGTAGAAAAAGACCAAGCAATTGCTGAGGTTGATTCTGATAAAGCAACATTAGAATTGCCAGCAGAAGCAAGTGGAATCATTACTTTAAAAGCAGAAGAAGGCGATGCAGTAGCAGTAGGAGCGGTAGTTTGTTTAATCGATACGAGTGCAGCTAAACCAGCAGGTGATGCATTGGCAGCAGCAGTTGAAGCGCCAAAAGCAGAAGCTGAAGTTAAAGCAGAAGCGCCAAAAGCGGCTCCCGTAGTAGCAGCTCCAGCAGCAACTTACGCTTCAGGAACCCCATCTCCAGCAGCAAGAAAAATATTAGACGAAAAAAATATAGCGCCAGCTTCCATAACAGGAACTGGAAAAGACGGAAGAATCACTAAAGATGATGCAGTAAATGCTGTGCCTTCAATGGGAACTCCTACAGGTGGTTCTCGTGGAACAGAGCGTACTAAATTATCAATGTTGCGTCGTAAAGTGGCAGAAAGATTAGTTGCCGCTAAAAACGAAACAGCAATGTTAACTACTTTTAACGAAGTAAACATGACGCCAATCAACTTGATTCGTAATGAGTACAAAGATGCGTTCAAAGCAAAACATGGTGGAATAGGTTTAGGATACATGTCTTTCTTTACTAAAGCAGTGACGAGAGCGTTAAAATTATTTCCAGATGTAAACTCAATGATGGATGGTGATCATAAGATTGCTTTCGATTTTTGCGATATTTCAATTGCGGTTTCAGGACCAAAAGGATTAATGGTTCCTGTAGTTCGTAATGCTGAAAACTTGACTTTCCGTGGAGTTGAAGCTGATATTAAAAGATTGGCATTAAAAGCACGTGACGGACAAATCACGGTTGATGATATGACTGGTGGAACTTTCACAATTACTAATGGGGGCGTTTTTGGAAGTATGTTGAGTACACCAATAATCAATCCTCCACAATCTGGAATTCTTGGAATGCACAATATTATCGAGCGTCCAATTGCGGTAAACGGAAAAGTGGAAATTCACCCAATGATGTACGTAGCGTTGTCTTATGACCATAGAATTATTGATGGTCGTGAATCTGTTGGGTTCTTAGTAGCAGTTAAAGAAGCGTTAGAAAACCCAATGGAATTATTAATGGATAACAATCCTAAAAGAGCGTTAGAGTTGTAAATTTGTTTTTATCAACTTTATAAAAATATATTTCAATCCCGCCATGTTATTAAATAAGGCGGGATTTTTTTGTTTATTAATTTACGAGTTATAAAGGCATATTTATTTTTGTTTTTTATTGCGATTATGATTTTTAATTACATAATTAATTATATTTTATTTAAAAATAGACGTAATGTTTTGGGAATTAACCATAACATTACCACAACATTATGGATTTAGATGTTGTTGTGCATCTTTTTTTATGTCTCATAAAATAAAGTTAAGTCCTTGTATTAGTAGGATTTCCGGCAGTTCCTATCTGTAAAATTTCTTTGTAGTGCTGTATAGTTTTTAGATAGGTATCATTTTAAATCACAACACAATACATTCATAAATTTGAGAACAACTTATAACTCAATATTATGAAGAACTTTACTTTAATCATGTTCCTTTTGCTTTTTTCAATTGGATACTCACAAAATGCACCAGTCACCTTTGAGAACGGACAATTCGGTTCGACATGGTCATTTGCAACTTTTGAAAATGGAACTGGAGCCGGTTATTCCAGAGTTTCTAATCCATTCCCAGGAGGAATAAATACCTCAGCAACGGTTGGTAAATTTATAGCTGGCAGTACAACTTCTGGAGCTGCTCCTTATGCTGGATTTGAAACAGCCCATGCTTCGGGACTCAATGGTATTGGAACCTTTACCTTGAGTGCATCTAACAGCATTGTCAAAATAATGGTTTACAAATCAGTTATTAGTGATGTAGGTATCAAATTTGCAATAGGTAATGGTGGCGCACAGCAAGAAATTAAAGTTGCGAACACTAAAATCAATGAATGGGAAGAACTAACTTTTGATTTTTCAGGAAAAATAGGATTGTTTGAAACCATCAATATAGATCAAATCATATTCTTTTTAGATTTCAATGCTAGAACTGCGGAAACGACTAATTATTTTGATAATGTAACTTTTTCAGCAAAACCAGCTGCAACTGTACCAACTGTTGCTGCGCTAACACCGACTGTAGCATCCACAGATGTTATTTCGTTATTCAGCAATGCTTATACAAATGTTACTGTAGATAATTGGAGAGCAGATTGGGGACAATCAGGGAATGTTTTGTCTGATATTCAAGTCGCTGGAAATGACACTAAAAAATATACGGATTTAAGTTATTTTGGTGTAATCACTGAAGCTAATAAAATTAATGCTTCATCTATGCTTAACTTTCATATTGATGTTTGGAGTCCGGATGTGACCACTTTTAAAATTAAAATTGTCGATTTTGGAGCTGATGGAGCTTACCAAGGAGGTGACGATAAAGAGTTTGAAATCACCCGCACCTTAACATTAAGTGGATGGAACAGTTTAGAGATTCCATTATCAGAATTTACAGGTTTGACAACAAAATCGAATATCGCACAATTCGTATTTTCAGGTTCAGCAGGAACAATTTTTATAGACAATGTATATTTTAATAAGGTCGTAATAATAGCTCCACCCGCTGCTGCGCCTTATGCACCCGTAACTTTTGAAACTGGTGAATATGGGTCTACTTGGACTTTAACTTCTTTTGATAATCCATCGGGAGGTTCAACAGCTTCTTTGTTAGCAGTAAATCCTAATAAAACAGGAATGAACACTTCAAACACAGCGGCTAAGTTTACAGCACTGGTTGCAGGCGCGTGGTATACTGGTTTTGAAACGGCTCATGCTTCTGGTACAAATGGTATTGGAACATTTACGTTGAATGAAACTAACAGTACGATTAAAATGATGGTGTACAAAGATGTAATCAGTAAAGTAGGTATTAAGTTGGCACGCCCTGATGGCGGTTCTAGCGGAGAAATTACAGTTACCAATACTAAAATTAATGAATGGGAAGAATTGACTTTTAACTTTGCCGGAAAAATAGGTGAAGGAGTTTCTACAGGAATTGATCAAATTATTGTTTTTCCTGATTTTATTCCAGAAGGAACCACAAGAACGGCTGATCATGTATGTTACGTTGATAATATAACATTTTCTGCAAAAATAACTGCTCCAGTTGCTGCAACTTCACCAACAGTAGCCGCACCAACACCTCCGACGCGAGTTGTTACAGATGTAAAATCTATTTTTAGCGATGCTTATGCTATTTATAAAGCAGGTGACTGGTGTAAATGTTGGGGTCAGTCTACGGATGTAACCGATGAACCTATTGGGGGAAATAACACAAGAAAATTAACAAATTTCAACTATCAAGGGGTTACCTTGCCAGGTACGGAAGTTTTTGATCTTTCTGATATGACAACGATGCACGTAGATTTATGGTCTTCAAGCGCAACTTCTGTTAAGATTAATTTAATAAACCCTGGTCCAGTAGAATCTGGAGTGACATTAACAATTGCAGCAGGATGGAATAGTTTTGATATGGTTTTAAATGCTGCTAATTTTCCTGGAATAAACCTCGCTACCGTTTTTCAAATGAGTTTGTCATCTGTCCCTACTGGAACAACGGTTTACCTGGATAACTTTTATTTTTATAAATCAACAGTTGTTGTTGCGCCAACAGAGCCAACTATTGCTGCGCCAACCCCTACAGTTTCCGCATCTAATGTGATTTCTATGTTCAGTAATGCGTATACAAATATTCCTGTTACGACGTGGAGAACGGATTGGTCATCAGGAAGTGCTTTGACAGACATGCAAATTGCGGGAAATGATACTAAAAAATATACAAATTTGAATTATTTTGGTGTAGATGTTACTGGAACAATAGACGCGACACAGATGTTGTATTTTCATATCGATGTTTGGACGCCAAATTTAACAGCTTTCCGAGTTAAATTAGTGGATTTTGGTGCAAACGGAGTGTATCAAGGGGGCGATGATGTAGAGTTTGAAGTTACTCGTACGCCAACATTGTCAGGATGGAATAGTTACGACATTCCTTTGTCAGAGTTTACGGGGTTAACCACCAAAGGACATATTGCTCAATTAGTCTTATCTGGAGCACCAGTAGGGACAGTGTATATTGATAATGTTTATTTCAGTAAAACAGTTTCTAACTTAAGTGTTGCTAATTTTGAAATTTCAAAAGTGATGATGTATCCAAACCCGGTTACTAATTATTTTACAATTGAGGCTAATAGTACAATAGATAAAGTAAGTGTTTATAACGTTTTAGGTCAGGAGGTTTTAGTAAAAAGCCCAAAAAGTAATTCTACAACCATCCAAACAAGTCAACTTTCAAAAGGAGTTTATATAATAAAAACAGCTGTAGATGGAAAAATGACCACTACTAAAATGATTAAAGAATAAATTTGTTGAGGTTTGTAGTAGGAAATAGAGCGTATTGATTTTCGATACGCTCTTTTCTTTTATTTCAACAAATACAAATAATGGTTGTAATAATCCACAATCGCTTTCCCTTTCATTAAAATATCAGCCCCTATAATGCCATGAACCGGTTTGGCCTTGTGTTGTGTTAGCGCTTCATTTACATGAGATAAATCAAAAATAACGATATCAAATGCGATGTCTTTCCAAGAACCAAGTTGCAATTGATTTTTTAAAGATAGTTGGGTAAACATTCCGCTGGCTCCAGCACCTGAAGCTTTTGTTTTGGATTTTTTTGCCTCTAATGAAAACAAATCAATACTCTCAAATCCTACGCAGCTATTTGAAGCTCCTGTATCCAGAATGAAATTCCCTATCACACCATTGATTTTTGCTTTTATCAAAAGATGCTGTGTTTTAGTTATCTTAAATTTTACTTTTCTGTAATTTTCTTTTTTAAGAATATCGTGTAGGTTCTTCATTATGCTGAATTTATTTCAGTGATTTATTTCTGTTTTACAAAGATACATGGAGTTAGTGAAGGAATTGTACGAATCTATTTTTCTATGCGAATCTTTTTAAAACCATTTTTTCAACAACTTTTATTCTTGTAATTTTGTACTCTTAAACTTTACACTTGGAAGCACCTATAACAATCACTGATACACATACCCATTTATATTCAGAGGAATTTGATCAAGACCGAAACGAAATGATTCAACGCGCTATTGACGCCGGTGTTTCGCGTTTTTTTATTCCCGCAATCGATTCTACCTGCACCGAATCGATGTATGAATTGGAGAAAAATCATCCCAATACTATTTTCTTAATGATGGGGTTACACCCAACGTATGTAAAAGACAATTATCTGGAAGAATTGCAACATGTGGAAAACGAATTGGCGAAAAGAAAATTCTACGCAGTGGGCGAAATTGGGATTGATTTGTATTGGGATAAAACCCATTTGCCTCAGCAACAAATCGCTTTCAAAAGGCAAATCCAATTGGCAAAACAATATAAATTGCCTATTGTGATTCATTGTCGTGAAGCTTTTGATGAAATTTTTGAAATTCTGGAAGCAGAAAAATCAGATGATTTATTCGGGATTTTTCATTGTTTTTCAGGAACTTATGAGCAGGCATTACAGGCGATTTCGTACAATATGAAATTAGGAATAGGCGGAGTTGTGACTTTCAAAAACGGAAAAATCGACCAGTTTTTGAATCAGATAGATTTGAAACACATTGTTTTAGAAACGGATTCCCCATATTTAGCACCGATTCCTTATAGAGGAAAAAGAAACGAAAGTAGTTATATTGTTAATGTTGTAGATAAGTTAGCGCAAATTTATGGCCTTTCGGCAAATGATATTGCGGCAATAACAACGGAGAATTCTAAAGCTATTTTTGGGATTTAAAGTAGAATTTACCTTATTTTGATATTTTTTTTGTTCATTTGTCCACACAAAAATTGAGAACCTAAATGCAGAAATTTGACGCTATTCGGCCTTTTTATGATTCCGAAATAAACGAGGCACTTCAAGATGTCATCCATCATCCAATGATGAAGGCATTAATGAATTTTACTTTTCCGGATGTTGCAGACGAAGTTTGGAAAGAACAACTCAAAAAAACGCATTCCATTCGCGACTTTCAATGTAATTTTATTTATCAATCGGTTCAAAAAATACTAGAAAAAAGCTCGGAAGGTTTGACTACATCTGGTTTTGAAAATTTAGAACCTAATACTTCGTATTTGTTTATTTCGAATCATCGAGATATACTTTTGGATACCACTTTATTAAATTCGGCCTTGTTTGAACACGGTTTAGTGATGACTGCATCAGCTATTGGAGATAATTTAGTCAAAAAATCGTTCCTGAAGACATTAGCAAAACTGAATCGTAATTTTTTGGTACAACGTGGCTTGACGCCAAGAGAAATGCTGCAAAGTTCAAAGCTATTGTCCGAATATATTGGAAATTTATTGCAGCATGAAAACCGTTCTGTTTGGATAGCACAACGCGAAGGAAGAACGAAAGACGGTAATGATGCCACTAATCCAGGTGTTTTGAAAATGCTGGGAATGGCTTCTGATGAAAAGAACTTGATGGATTATTTCAAGAAAATCAAAATCGTACCGGTTTCTATTTCGTATGAATACGATCCAACGGATGCTTTAAAAATGCCTCAACTGATGGCTGAAGCCAATAATGAAATCTATGTTAAAGAAAAAAACGAAGATTTTATGACCATTCTTAGTGGAGCTTTGGGTCAGAAAAAAAGAATTCACATCCATATAGGTAAAGTTTTAGACACTGAAATAGATGCCGTTCAGGCTGAAAACGATAATTCTAATAAGCAAATAGTAGCCTTGGCACAAGTAATTGATGATGCAATATTGAGTAATTATAAGTTATGGCCAACGAATTTTATTGCGTACGATATTGTAAACAAGATTGACACCCATTCACATCTTTATACAGAAAATGAAAAATCACTTTTCGAACGCAGACTAGAAATGCGTATCGATGAGGAAAATCCAATTGCATTACAAGGATTTTTGGCAATGTATGCTAATCCGGTTATGAATAAATCAAAATATCACGATGTTATCTAAAGCTAAAATACTTTTAATTTATACTGGTGGAACCATTGGTATGAGAAAAGATTTTGAAACTGGAGCGCTCAAGGCATTCAATTTTAGTAAATTGTTGCAGCGCATTCCAGAGTTGAAACAATTGGATTGTGAAATAGAAACCATTTCTTTCGAAAACCCAATTGATTCGTCCAATATGAATCCTGAAGAATGGGCTAAAATCGCGACGATTATCGAAGAGAACTATGCTTCATTTGATGGATTTGTGGTGCTTCATGGATCAGATACCATGTCTTATTCGGCATCGGCATTGAGTTTTATGCTAGAAAATTTATCGAAACCCGTTATTTTCACAGGCTCACAATTACCTATTGGAGATTTACGTACCGATGCAAAAGAAAATCTGATTACCGCCATTCAAATTGCCTCTTTGCGAAACAATGACGAACCTGTTATCAGTGAAGTGTGTCTTTATTTTGAATACAAGTTATACCGAGGCAATAGAACCACAAAGATTAATGCGGAACATTTCAAAGCATTTACGTCTCCAAATTATCCTGAATTGGTAGAGTCAGGAGTGCATTTAAAATTGAATCCGGAATTGTTCTTGGCTAAAAGCCAAAATAAAGAATTCAAGGTTCATAAAGAATTGGACAATAAAGTGGCTATCATAAAAATGTTTCCTGGTATCAGCGAAGCAGTTTTGGCAGCTATTTTAGATATTTCAGATCTTAAAGGAATTGTTTTAGAAACGTACGGAGCGGGAAATGCACCTACTGAAGATTGGTTTTTGAACTTATTAAAAAAAGCAATTGCGAGGGGTTTGCACATTATCAATGTTACACAATGTTCCGGAGGGAGCGTGAGTATGGGGCAGTATGAAACCAGTACAGGGATGAAAAATATAGGTGTAATTTCAGGAAAAGACATCACAACTGAAGCTGCTATAACCAAATTAATGTATTTGTTAGGTCAAGAAATAGCTCAAAAAGACTTTAAAACTATTTTTGAAACTGCTTTGCGAGGAGAAATAGCATAATAGTTAGATTTTACTTTTCTAACTCATTTTTTTTATTGTTATTTGCAACCTCAAATAAAATAGAGAGGTGTCCGAGTGGTTGAAGGAGCTAGCCTGGAAAGCTAGTATGTGGGTAACTGCATCGTGGGTTCGAATCCCATCCTCTCTGCAAAAAAAAAACTAATGCTTCCTGAAAGGGGAGCATTTTTTGTTTTTAAATATCTTTCAACAAGGAATACACCTTTTTGAATTTCTCAAAGCTTTGTTCGTAGATTTCTTTGAAATCTTTATTTGGTAAAAAAGTTTTTCCAACTTTATTTTCAGTTGGAACGGCAATATCAGTAGCTTTAAAACCAATCAAAACAGCTCCCCAAGCAGAAGCTTCGATTGTTTCAGCAACGATTACTTTCATTTGAAAAATATCAGCGACCATTTGCAACCAAAGTTCACTTTTTCCAAAACCGCCACTCGCCATTATGGTAATTTTGTATCTTTCTTCGGGATTTGGAAGTAAGATTTCGGTAATGCTCAATAGTCCAAATAAGATGCCTTCCAGTGTTGCTTTAATCAAATGCGCTTTGGTATGGATAATTCGGATTCCTAAAAGTGTTCCTTGAGCAGATGCATCCCAAATAGGAGCTCTTTCACCTAATAAATAGGGAACAAAAAGTAAACCTTCGGATCCAGCAGGAATAGTTTCAGCTTGTTTGAACAATTCTTCGAAAGATTCATCTGTTTTTAAGATGGATTCTTTGAGCCATTGCAAAACAATTGCGCCATTATTGACAGCTCCCAGTTTCAAATACTGATTGTCCATCAAATGGTAACATTGCGTTCGCATTTCCGGGTCAATAAAAGGTTTGTCAGCAGGTAAACGAACTGCGCCGCTGGTCCCAATGGATAACGCCATTCGGCCGGCTTCCATAGCTCCGGTTCCTAAATTTGCCAATACACCGTCACCGCCTCCTAAAATATACTGAAAACCATCGGATAGTCCTTTGGCTTTGTGGGTTGGACTAACAATGGTGGAAAGCTGGGATGCTGCTATTTTCAAATAATCTAAAATATCCGATTCCCATTGTAGGGTATGAATGTTCATTAAACCTGTACCTGATGCCATCGATGAATCAATTACATATTCGCCAGTAAGATGATGCCAAATGTATTCTTTGATACTAATGAATTTATACGTTTTAGAAAAATTGGGCGCATCGTGCTCCTTTAACCAAGCAATTTTGGTCATGGGTGAAAAGGTATGAATGGGAATTCCTGTTTTTTGATAGAAATTTTTTCCTTGTTCGGATTTTTTTAATGCTTCGGCTAATGCATGCGCTCTATTGTCGGCCCAAATAATGGCATCGGTTAGCGGTTTTCCATTACTGTCTATTGCTATTATACTTTGCATAGCCGAACTAAAACTGATGAACTGAGGCTGAATCCCTTTTGTTATTTCTTGGATGCATCCTAAAACAGCCACTAGAATTTCATCGGGTTTTTGAATGCTCCAATCGGCTTTCGGATGGTACATAGAATAGGATTGACTACATTCTAGAATCACTTTCCCGGTTCTGTCAAAACACACGGCTTTTGTTGCTGTGGTGCCAATGTCTATTCCGATGTAAAATTGCTCCATTTTCTTTAGTTTAATTTGGATTACGCGACTAGTAAATTAAGCAATAGTACGCCAATCAATCCCATCACTCCAATGATAGTTTCCATAACGGTCCATGTTTTAAAAGTATCCGAAATACTGATTCCGAAATACTCTTTAAACATCCAGAATCCCGTATCATTTACGTGAGAGCACATTAAACTTCCGGCTCCAATTGATAAAACCATCAATTCTGGACTTATTCCTGAGCTTACCACTAAAGGCTGTACAATCCCTGCCGCAGTTAATCCTGCTACAGTTGCTGAGCCTAAAGCTATCCTGATAATTGTAGCCACAAGCCAGCCCAATACTAACGGAGAAAGTGTTGAGGTTTCGAAAAAAACAGCTAAATCAGTACCAATACCACTGTCAATCAATACTTGTTTGAAAGCGCCTCCAGCCGCAATAATCATAATAATCATCGTGGCGGAACTCAGTGCCGAACTAGATTTATCCATGATGTCCTGCATCTTTCGACCGCGATTGATGCCTAAAAAAACAATGGCAAACAATACCGCAAGAAGCATAGAAGTGGTTGGACTTCCAATAAATCCAAGAATCTGACGTATAGAAGATGTTTCCGGTAAGGTCAACTCGCTTATTGTTGCCATAGCCATTAAGATAACAGGAATTAGAGCTGTTATAAAACTGATCATGAAAGAAGGCATTTCGTTTTCAGCGAATGTTTTACTTTCGAATAGTCCTTTGGGTGGATTAGCGACTATCTTCTTAATGAATTCTGGAAAAACAATTCCCGCAATCAATAAAGTAGGAATGGCAATTATCAATCCGAACAGAAGCGTTTTGCCAATATCAGCCTTGAAAATTACCGCAATGGCTGTAGGTCCGGGATGTGGTGGCAAAAAACCGTGAGTTACCGAAAGTGCAGATGCCATGGCAATTCCGAGATAGATTATAGGCTGCTTCGTACTTTTTGCGACAGCGAAAACCATTGGAATCAAAATCACAAAACCGGCATTGTAAAACATCGAAATTCCTACAGCAAAACCCGTAAGTAGCATCGCCCATTTGATGTGTTTCACTCCAAAAGATCGAATCATCACTGAACTTATTCGTTGTGCCGCACCACTATCTGAAAGGATATTTCCCAGTATAACTCCAAGTGCAATAATCAAAATTAAAGAACCTAGTGTACTGCCAATTCCTTGCTGGAGGGAATTTAGGATAGTAGGAAACAGCATGCCTTTGGCAATTCCCACAAAGAAAGAAGCGATAATTAAGGAGATGAACGCGTTTAGTTTTACTGCGGATATCAAGACAAGTAATAAAAGGATACTTGCAATTAAGATCAATATTGACATGTACTTGAATTTGAAAAATTAAAAATTAGCTTCGAATTGGTTTGCGGGTATTGGGTAAGTTGCTATTCGTTTTTTTCGACAGCGTGACCGCCAAATTCATTGCGAAGTGCCGCTACCACTTTTCCGGAGAACGTATCTTGCATCTGGGAACGGTAGCGCATCATTATCGATAATGCAATAACCGGGGTAGGAACACCTAGATCTAAAGCGGTTTCCAGTGTCCATTTTCCTTCACCTGACGAGTGCATGATTCCTTTGATACTGTCTAATTTTGGATCTTTTGAAAAGGCATTTTCGGTGAGTTCCATTAACCAACTGCGCACAACGGACCCGTGATTGAACAGTTTGGCTGTTTTTTCAAAATCTATGTCAAATTCAGAATGCTCAAAAACTTCGAAACCTTCGGCAATAGATTGCATCATTCCGTATTCGATTCCGTTATGAACCATTTTCGTGAAATGTCCGCTTCCTGCTGCACCAGTATAAAGATGTCCGTTTTCGACAGAAATATCCTTGAAAACTTGTGCTACATATTCAAATACGGCTGGTTCTCCGCCTATCATTGTACAAGCACCATTCAACGCTCCCGAAGTTCCGCCTGAAGTTCCACAGTCTAAAAAGTCAATACCAAGTTCCTTGAGTTGCGAATAACGGCGCTTGGAATCTTTATAGTTAGAGTTTCCGCCGTCAATGATAATGTCGTTTTTTTCTAAAAAAGGAAGCAATGAAGTGATTACTCCATCTACAATTTCTCCTGCAGGAACCATTAACCAAATCACTTTTCGATTGTTTAATTTTTGACACAATTCTTTAACAGAATGTGCCGTTGTAATTCCTTCCTGACCGATTTTCTCTACGAAGTCAGTATTGACATCTTGGGCTACTACGTCGTAACCATTTCGCTGTAGATTAAGGGCAAGGTTGAAGCCCATTTTTCCTAATCCTATAATTCCAATTTGCATGGTTGTATTTTTTTAAGTCTGATTTGAAGACGTTTTTGAGTAATCGTTAAAATTTTTAAAGTAAAAATATTGGTTTTAATTTTTTAACAAGCAATTTATTCGAAAAATATTAAACTTGTTGGATTCAATATGTTAATTATTTTTTTGAGGTTTTGTATCGACTCATTTTTATGAAAGTTTTATTTGTTGTCATAATCTATAAGAAAACTATCAAAATGGTATATTTGTAACGTTATAATGAGAATTGAAATCTGAAAAGTGTTTTAAACAACCATTGAGCAATTTAAACCCAAAACAATATGCGAATTTTTCTTAGTTGTTTTCTTCTTTTATCGGTTTTGAATGTTTTTTCACAAGAAAATGCAACAACTGAAAATGCTCCGGAAATAAAGGTTGATTCCTTGTATAGAGAGGATCAGTTTTATTTTGCGATAACGTATAATACCTTGATGAATAAGCCGTCCGGGGTGACACAAAGTAAGTTTTCTTCGGGGCTGTCAGCAGGTTTTTTGAGAGATATGCCCATTAATAAAAAACGAACGGTTGCCTTTGCTTCCGGTATTGGTTTTTCGTATAATAATTACAATCAGAATCTAGCCATTTCTTCACCTGCAGGAACGCCGCTATATACTATTATCGATTCAGATATTGCGTATGATAAAAACAAATTCTCACTGCTTTCAGTTGATGTTCCTCTTGAGTTTAGATGGAGAACTTCTACTTATGAAAGTCATAAATTTTGGAGGATTTATGGAGGATTTAAGCTGAGTTATTTACTTTATGACAGATCTATTTTCAATAGTGCTGATGGAAAAGTAATAGTTACAGGAAATCAAGATTTCAATAAATTTCAGTATGGCGCTTATATTTCATCGGGTTACAATACGATCAATTTATATGCTTATTACGGTTTGAATTCGCTGTTTAAATCGGCTAAAGTCAATGACGAATCGGTTGCTATGAAATCAGTGAATATTGGAATTATATTCTATATTTTATAACCACAGCACTAACAAAAGCAACTGAGGAATTGCTCCCAGCATAAAACCTATAACCAATTCTTTATTGGTGTGTGCTTTCATTTCTAATCGGGAGGAAGCTACAAAACCATTTAGGAGAATCAATGTTGCAATAGTAAATGTAATCTGAATTTGTAGGTGTAAGCTCAATCCAATTATAAAAACGGTTAAGGAGCTGATCGCTATCATGTGAAGGCTCGCTTTTATATTGGCAAACAAAAGAATAAGCGCTAATATAGTACTCAAAAGCGCGCCTAAAAGAAAAAAATGCAACTCAGGATATCGGTCTATAGTGATACTTTTTTTTACCAATAAAATAAGTAAAAAACAGTGAAGTATTAATGGAATTTTACGTTGTGATACTTCGGCAAGCATTATGGAATCTATGTTTCCTGCCGTGCGTAATAATAAAAATACCAAAGAAGGTAAAATTACAGTTACAACCAGAACCTGAAAAAAAACAAATAGTTGTTCTTGATTTACAAATTCAGCGCCGTTAAAGGAAAGGTAAAACATTGTGGCCATTGCCGGTATGAATATCGGATGGAAAACATAGGAAAACAATGGTAGGATTTTTTTCAAAACGTCTGATTTTTATCTAAAAACAAATATAAGTAATCTGTCAAAATTAGTAAAGCTAATGCTATTGTTTCTTTTTTGTTCAACCTGGATGTTTTGTGAAACATATTCTATTTTATAGTTAAATCATTAAGAAATTAAGTTTAGTTAAGAGGTGATGCTTAATGAAACTTAATTTCTTAATGGTTTGATTTTTTTTTTAATTTTCCACAAAAAGCCTATAAGCCATTTTTCTTAAATAAACGGAATTGGGTATAATTATAGTGTGTCTAAGTCATCGTTTTGAAAAGAAGTGTTATTTTTGAGGAAGTTTTACAAATAGCGAACTATTAAAGAATAATTTCTAAACCAGAAATCTACTTCAATCTCTTTCTAATTCCATGAGCCAGAAAATCCTAAAAAGTATTCAAAATGTCCCTGCTAGATTCATTGGTAACAACGCTAATTTGCTGATTGATGCTATTGCTATAGACAGTCGTTCTTTGCAAAACGGACCGCAGACTTTGTTTTTTGCCTTGGTCGGAGCCAATAATGACGCGCATCAGTACATCAAAGATTTAATTGCAACTGGCGTTCATAATTTTGTAGTTACCCATATACCTGAAGAATGTGAAGGTAAAGCTAATTTCTTTGTTGTCGAAAACACACTGACCGCTTTACAGCAATTTGCGGCAAACTATCGCAGTCTTTTTGATTTTCCTATTATTGGTTTGACCGGAAGTAATGGTAAAACGATTGTTAAGGAATGGCTTAATTTTTTATTGAGTCCTGATTATAACATTATTCGAAGTCCAAAGAGTTACAACTCACAAATTGGTGTTCCGTTGTCAATAATTGCAATCAATGAGCAACACAATCTGGGGATTTTTGAAGCGGGTATTTCCACTCGTTCTGAAATGGATAAATTACAGGAGATTGTCAAGCCTACTATTGGAATCCTTACAAATATTGGAACTGCACACGATGAAGGTTTTGTAAGTACAGAAGAAAAAATAACCGAAAAATTAAAACTCTTTAAGCACGCTGAGGTTTTAATTTATTATAAAAATAAAAGTATTGATATTGTTGTCAAGCCGGAAATCAAACTGTTTTCATGGAGTTTCAATGATAAAAGTGCATCTGTTTTTGTTTCCAAAAAAAGTGTTTTAGACACGACAGTTCTGAATATTGAATTCGGGCAAGAACATTTTGAGATAAAAATTCCGTTTCAAGACGAAGCTTCGGTAGAAAATGCCATTACTTGTTTGATGGTTTTATTGTATTTTAAATACGATGAAAAAACCATTCAAAATCGAATGGAACTGTTGTATCCGGTAGAAATGCGTTTGCAAGTCAAGAACGGAATCAACAACTGCAGTATTATAGATGACAGTTACAGTTCTGATTATCAGTCGTTGAAGATAGCGTTGGATTTTCTTGAAAGTCAAAAGCAATACAAGAAGAAAACGGTTATTCTTTCGGATATTTTTCAAAGTGGTTTGTCTAATGACGAATTGTATACTAAAGTTTCCCAGTTGATTGTTTCTAATAAAATTGACCGCGTTATAGGGATTGGAGAAACCATTTCGGCATTCGAAAAGAAGTTTGCCAATTGTGTAACGTATAGAAATACACCTGAGTTTATATCAAAATTTGATGATTTGAACTTTGCTAATGAAACCATTTTAATCAAAGGAGCAAGAACGTTTCAATTTGAAGAAATTGTTGCTGCATTAGAGGAAAAAACACATGAAACTGTTCTGGAAATCAACTTGAATGCGATTAGTTATAACCTGAATTTCTTTAAATCAAAGTTAAAACCGAATGTCAAGATTATGGTGATGGTGAAAGCTTTTGGATATGGAAATGGCGGTTTTGAAATTGCCAAATTACTGGAACATCATAAAGTAGATTATCTGGGAGTGGCTTTCGCCGATGAGGGAATTTCGCTGAAAAGCGCAGGAATTCATTTGCCTATTATGGTTTTAAATCCTGAAACGACCAGTTTTCCGGCGATTATTCAACATCAGTTAGAACCTGAAATTTATAGTTTAAAAGGACTTCATGCATTCCTTAAAATTGCACAACAAAAGAATTTAAACCAATTTCCGATACATATCAAACTCGATACAGGAATGCACCGTTTGGGTTTTGAGGACAATACGATTGATGATTTGATAGCAACTTTAAAAGGAAATCAAACCGTTAAAGTAAAAAGTGTTTTGTCCCACATGGCCACAAGTGATGACATAGAATTCAAGGATTTTGCACATTCACAAATAGATTTATTCGAAAAATTATCATCTAAATTGATGGCTGAATTGCAAATAAAACCGTTGCGACACATCTTAAATACATCAGGAATTAGTAATTATCCGGATTCACAATACGACATGACGCGTTTGGGCATTGGCCTTTACGGCGTTTCAAATGATGCCGAAGAACAAAAACAGCTTGAAAATGTGGGGACGCTGAAATCAGTTATTTCACAAATTAGGAGTATTAGGGCTGGCGAAAGTGTGGGTTATGGCAGACGATTCATTGCGGAGAAACCCACAAAAATTGCCACAATTCCTATAGGATATGCTGATGGTATTTCTAGAGCTTGGGGAAATGGTTTAGGTTTTGTAACGATTAGAAAATCAAAAGCATCCATTGTTGGCAGTATCTGTATGGACATGTTGATGGTTGATATTACTGACATAGAATGTTCAGAAGGAGATCAGGTAATTATTTTTGGCGAAAGCCCAACGGTAAGTTATATGGCACAAAAACTCAACACAATTCCTTATGAAATTCTTACCAGTGTTTCTCAGCGTGTAAAACGGGTATTTTATCGATAAAACCTCGTTTTTTATGTTAAATATTAAAAGTATGTTAAAATTTTATTATTTTCGTTTCTAATGTTTAACAATTTAAAAAAAAAATTATGGGATTTTTCGGTGATTTTAAGGCGTCTTTAATGAAAGGAGATGTATTGAGTTTAGCTACAGCAGTTGTAATTGGTGGTGCTTTTGGTAAAATAGTGGGTTCAGCAGTGGATGATGTAATTATGCCAGTTGTAGGATTACTTACTGGTGGGATTGATTTTACACAAAAATTTGTAACACTCGATGGTAATAGTTATGCTGATTTAGCGGCTGCTAAAGCTGCAGGTGCTGCTGTGATAACTTATGGAAATTTAGTGCAAGCTATTATTAACTTCGTTATTATTGCTTTCTTTATTTTTGTGGTTTTAAGAGCTGCTGAAAAAGCTAAGAAAAAAGAAGAAGTTGTTGCTCCTGCCCCAGCTGGACCAACTCAAGAAGAATTGTTAACTCAGATTAGAGATTTATTGAAAAAATAATTTCCGCTACATTATATATTCTAACTAAACCGCATCGTAATAGAGGCGGTTTTTCTTTGCAGTTTTATTTAACAAAATCATACTGCAAATTCGCGAATTTTTGGATAATACCATTACTGTTTGTAAATTAGTCCAATTGTCATTCCGAACGCAGTCGAGAACCAGTACAGCATCTCGACTGCACTCGATGTGACAAAAAAACATTGGACTAAAATATATTGACAAATGGCAAAACAATGAAATGTTATAAATTTAACATTTTGTTATTTTTTGTTAACCCCCTTGTTTTGATTTCAATATTACTTACTTTTGTACTTTAAATTTAATATTCACCCTAGCCTGAAAGGCGAACGGACGAAGTAATAATAAAAATATCAGATGAGAATAGCAGTAGTAGGCGCTACCGGAATGGTTGGCGAGGTAATGTTGAAAGTTTTGGCAGAAAGAAATTTCCCTGTAACAGAATTAATTCCGGTTGCTTCTGAGCGATCAGTAGGTAAAGAAATTGAATACAAGGGAAAAAAATATAAAGTAGTGGGCATGCAAACGGCAGTAGATATGAAAGCTGATATTGCTTTGTTCTCTGCAGGTGGCGATACGTCATTGGAGTGGGCTCCAAAATTTGCGGCAGCAGGAACAACAGTTATCGATAATTCATCAGCTTGGAGAATGGATCCGACCAAAAAATTAATCGTTCCGGAAATCAATGCATCTGAATTGACTGCATCGGATAAAATCATTGCAAATCCTAACTGTTCTACGATACAAATGGTATTGGTTTTGGCTCCTTTGCACAAAAAATACAACATCAAACGTGTGATTGTTTCTACCTACCAATCCATCACTGGAACAGGTGTGAAAGCAGTGCAACAATTAGAAAATGAATACGCAGGTGTTCAAGGTGAAATGGCTTATAAGTACCCAATCCACAGAAATGCGATTCCTCAATGTGATTCTTTTGAAGAAAATGGATACACTAAAGAAGAGATGAAATTGGTTCGTGAAACCAAGAAAATCTTAAGTGACAATACGATTGCTGTTACAGCAACTGCGGTTCGTGTGCCTATTGTAGGCGGACACAGTGAAGCGGTAAACGTAGAATTCTCGAATGATTTTGACGTAAACGAAGTAAGAAACATTTTGCATCATACTGATGGCGTAGTGGTTCAGGATAATAACGATACTTACACGTACCCAATGCCAATGTACGCACAAGGAAAAGATGACGTTTTTGTAGGTAGAATTCGTCGTGACGAAAGCCAGGAAAACACATTGAATATGTGGATTGTTGCGGACAACTTGAGAAAAGGAGCAGCAACAAACACGATACAAATTGCTGAATATTTGATTGCAGCCAAATTGGTGTAAATCAATTTTTACTTTAAAATGAAACCATTTGTTTCGCAAAAATATATTTTGTGAGACAAATGGTTTTCTTTTTTGCTGTTTTTGTTACCTTTGGCTCGAATGAAAAAGAATAAACTCATAGTAAGTCTTTCTCTGATTGTTACAGTATTGTTCTCAATGCTGTTCCAGTCATTTCATACCTATGAGCATTTGGAAAAACAACTTTCCAAAAAGCAGTGCCACCATAAATACAATGTGACTGGTACGGAGATAACGCACCAACACCACAAATTAGACCATTGCTATGTTTGTGAATTTGCTTTTGGCAGTTATATTACTCCAAAAGATTTCTCCTATCAATTGTACTCTAATAGTGCAGAAATCCCTTATTTCTTTACTACAGCGGAAACGGTTATTTCGTTTTCCGGCAGTTTGTATTCCCTCCGAGGTCCACCAGTAAATAGTCTAAGCTGAACTTATTTCGGCTTGTGTTGAATTTATTTTCCATGCAACTTCATTAATTTGATTTTGTTGGAATAATTTTTATTTACTAAATAATTCCAGCGTCGGCTCCCTCTCCTTTGGAGAAAGCAGACAGCAGGAATACTACAATCATTTTCAATGAAAAAATTTATCATAGCCCTATTTTTGGGGTTTTCGGCGATGCTTCAAGCGCAAAATACCCTTTCGGGAACCGTAACTGATTTAAAAAACCAACCCATAAAAGGCGTTTCGGTATATGCATCAGAACTGCATAAAGGAACCACAACAGATGAAAACGGAAAATATACGTTTTCAAATCTGCCCAATAGAAACCTAAAAATCAGCTTTACGTTCGTAGGATTTGCAACCCAAAATAAAACCATAAGCAGTCTTCAAAAAGAAAACACACTTGATATTATACTAGAAGAAGCAATTTTCGAAATGGACGAAGTTATTGTTTCAACCGCTTTTAATAAAATTCAATCGCAAAATGTGATGAAAGTGGAGCACGAAAGCATCAAAAATTTGCAACGAAAAGGGACGGCCACTTTGATTGAAGGATTGGCCACTATTCCCGGAGTTTCTCAGGTCTCTACCGGAACATCTATCGGGAAACCAGTGATTCGAGGTTTGAGTGGCAATCGTGTTTTAGTATATTCGCAAGGCGTTCGAATAGAAAACCAACAGTTTGGTGACGAACACGGTTTGGGATTGAACGATTCAGGAATAGAAAGCGTTGAGGTGATTAAAGGACCAGCTTCTTTGTTGTACGGTTCCGATGCGTTGGGTGGTGTTTTGTATTTTAACCCCGAAAAATTTGCCGATGCGAATACTTTTAAAGCAAATTTCAGTCAAAAATATTTCTCGAATACCGCCGGAAGCAGTTCTTCTTTGGGTTTGAAAACATCTACAGACAACTGGAAATTCATGGCTCGTGGAAGTTACAACACGCATTCTGATTATAAAATTGCCGATGGTGACCGAGTGACAAATACTCGTTACAATGAAACTGATTTCAAAACAGGAATTGGTTACAGCAATGCCAAGTTCTCAAGTGTATTGCGTTACAATTACAATGAATTGGATTTAGGAATTCCGGAAGATGGCATAGCAGACCAATCGACGAGTAAGAAAACCGGATTTCCAAAACAAGGCGTTTTCAATCATTTATTGAGTTTAAACAATGTTTTCTTTTTCGAAAAATCAAAATTGGATCTTGATTTAGGTTATGTTGCCAATGATCGAAGTGAGTTTGAAGACAGCAATGTGGCCGTTTTACACATGAAACTGAAGACATTCAATTACAACGCAAAATACCATTTGCCAAAAATGGGAAAAATAGAAACCATCGTTGGAGTTCAGGGAATGCACCAAACCAACACAAATTCAGGAGAGGAATATTTAATTCCAGATGCGGTTACGAATGATTTTGGTGTTTTTGGAACAGCTAATTATGAGTGGAATTCCAATGTGTTACAAGCCGGATTGCGTTTCGACAATAGAAATATTACTACGGATGCACAAGGAATTGCAGGCGAAGAAGGTTCCTTTGAAGCAATCGATAAATCATACGACAGTTTTAATGCATCGTTGGGTTACAAAACCAATTTGGCCGATGATTTGACCTTGCGTTTGAATGTTGCTTCGGGATTTAGAGCGCCAAACCTTGCTGAGTTAACTTCAAATGGAGTGCATGAAGGAACGAATCGCTATGAAGTAGGAAACAGCGATTTAGAAACGGAGCAAAACGTACAAACAGATTTGAATTTAGAATATAAGAATAGTCATTTTGAGTTTTTTATAAACGGATTTTACAATCACATCAACAATTATATCTACACCTCGCCATCTGGAGAAATCATTGCAGAAAACGCTGTTTTTGATTATATTCAGAACAACGCTAAATTATACGGAGGTGAAGTTGGACTGCATTTTCACCCGCATCCATTGGATTGGTTGCATTTTGAAACCAGTTTTGAAACCGTAACCGGCGAAAAACAAAATGGTGATTACTTGCCGTTAATTCCGGCTAACAATTGGAATAATACCATTAGAACCGAATTCAAAATCAAGAACTGGCTGGAAGATGGTTATGCAACTTTGAATGTTTCCAGTACGTTCCATCAAAAAAATGTAAGCGGATTTGAGACAGCATCGAATGGGTATAACTTAGTAAATTTAGGTTTTGGCGGAACTGTAAAATTGGGTAAAACCGCTTTTGACGTCAATATCAACGGGAATAATTTATTTGATAAAAGATACATTGCGCATCTTTCCCGTCTAAAAACAGATGGTATTCCAAACATTGGAAGAAACATCGTTTTAGGTGTGAATTTTAATTTGTAATTCATTTGCTTGAGCAAAAAAAAACGCTATTCGAAAGAGTAGCGTTTTTTTTGGTTTTATTTAAGACTTGGTCAACTTTAGAACACTAACTATTTCCTTATTTTTGTAACAACCTAAAAAATTAACTAATGAAAAAAACTTTTTTAATAATGGCTGTATCTTCTGCAATGGCGACTTTTGGACAAAACCAAAAACCGGTAACTTATCCCGTAACCACCAAAGGGGAAACTGTTGATGTGTATTTCGACACCAAGCTTCCGGATCCGTACCGCTGGCTTGAAGACGACAAATCTGCTGAGACTGGTGCTTGGGTAAAATCCCAAAACGAAGTGACCTATGGTTATTTGGCCCAAATTCCGTTTCGTGATGCGTTAAAAGCAAGAATGGAAAAACTGTGGAATTACGAAAAAATAGGAGCCCCTTTCAAAGAAGGGAATTTCACGTATTACTATAAAAACAACGGTTTACAAAACCAATCGGTGTTGTATAGAAAAGACGCCAAAGGAACCGAAACCGTGTTCTTGGACCCCAACACTTTTTCTAAAGACGGAACCACTTCGCTTGGCGGATTGGATTTCTCTAAAGATGGTTCTAAAGTAGCCTATGCCATTTCAGAAGGCGGAAGCGACTGGAGAAAAGTCATTATTATGGATGCCATTACCCAAAAAATTATTGAAGACACTATTGTCGATGTAAAATTCAGCGGAGTTTCTTGGAAAGGAAACGAAGGTTTCTACTATTCCAGTTATGACAAACCAAAAGGAAGCGAATTATCGGCAAAAACCGACCAACATAAACTGTATTTCCACAAGTTAGGAACCGCACAAAAAGACGATAAAGTAATTTTTGGTGCCGATCAAAAACGCCGTTATGTAGGCGGTGGCGTGACTGAGGATGACCGTTATTTAGTTATCACAGCGTCTAATTCTACGTACGGAAACGAATTGTACATCAAAGACTTGACAAAACCGAACAGTCCTATTGTGACTATTGTGGATAATTTCAAAAGTGACAACAACATCATTGAAAACGAAGACGGAAAATTATTCATAGAAACCGACTTGAATGCGCCCAACAAACGCATCGTTACCGTGGATGTCAACAACCCAAAGCCGGAAAACTGGAAAGACTTTATTGCAGAAACGGAAAATGTGTTGTCTCCATCAACAGGTGGCGGGTATTTCTTTGCTAATTATATGAAAGATGCTGTTTCGGTGGTGAAACAATATGATTATTCCGGGAAACTGGTTCGTGAAATTAAATTGCCGGGCGTAGGAACTGCCGGTGGTTTTGGCGGAAAGAAAAAAGAAAAAACCTTGTATTATTCGTTTACGAATTACATTACTCCGGGTTCTACTTTTTCATTCGAACCACAAACCGGAACTTCGGCGGTGTATCAAAAACCAAAAGTAGATTTCGACAGCGAGCAATACGAGTCCAAACAAGTGTTTTATACTTCTAAAGACGGAACCAAAATCCCAATGATTATCACCCACAAAAAAGGATTGAAACTTGACGGTACAAATCCCACGATGCTTTATGGTTACGGAGGATTCAACGTGAGTTTGACACCAAGTTTCAGTATTGCTAATGCCGTTTGGATGGAAAACGGAGGCGTTTATGCTGTGCCTAATTTACGTGGTGGTGGCGAATACGGAAAAAAATGGCACGATGCGGGAACCAAAATGCAAAAACAAAATGTATTTGATGATTTCATCGCTGCCGCTGAATACCTGATTGCTCAAAAATACACGTCTTCACAATATCTGGCCATTCGTGGTGGGTCAAACGGAGGATTGCTTGTAGGTGCTACCATGACGCAGCGTCCAGAGTTGATGAAAGTCGCTTTGCCGGCGGTGGGCGTGATGGACATGTTGCGCTATCATACCTTTACCGCAGGTGCAGGTTGGGCGTATGATTACGGAACGGCGCAGGACAGCAAGGAAATGTTCAGCTACATCAAAGGGTATTCTCCCGTACACAACATAAAAAAAGGGATTCAATATCCGGCAACCATGGTCACAACGGGTGATCACGATGATAGAGTAGTGCCGGCGCACAGTTTTAAATTTGCTGCCGAATTACAGGAAAAACAAGCTGGAACAAACCCAGCCCTAATCCGTATTGACATCAATGCAGGACACGGCGCCGGAAAATCCGTGGCGGCAACCATTCAGGAAAATGTCGATATTCAGGCCTTTACCTTGTACAATATGGGCGTAACCGAATTGCAAAAATCACCTAAATAAGATTTATTTTTAGGAGCTTATTCCTGCTATCCGTTACAATCTTTATATCCGCCGAAAAGGCGGAAATAAAGGATTTTCACTGCTATCAGGGCTAGGGCATTCGATTCCACAAACGATTGTCATTGCGAGGAACGAAGCAATCACATCATAAATTGATACAAAATTCAAAAAACGCTATTCGAAAGAGTAGCGTTTTTTTTGTGGAATGAATTTACTTATCAAAAAATCAAGTTGAAAACTAAAAATTAATGAGGACAATTGTAAGCAGGTCAATTGTCCACGCAAAACTATTTTTATAGGTTATGAATATTAAGGAAAAATTCGGTTTTAAAGTCAAACAATTACGAGAAGAAAAAGGCTTCTCGATTGAATATTTGGCCAATATATCAAATGTAGACAGAACCTATATTTCAGATATAGAAAAAGGAAAAAGAAATGTTTCAATAACAATAATTGAAAAAATAATCCTTGCGCTCGATACTGATTTTATAGAATTCTTCAACGATAATAATTTTAAGAAATGAAAATGAAAGAGAAAATATCAATTGAGGAATTTGATAGTAAAAAATTCAAGGCTCAAAATGTAGAGTCTGAAGATAATAAAAAGGCCGTAGTCACGCATTATCTCCATAATTATCATAATGGTGTAAAAAAGCATTATGAAAAAGAAGCAAAAAAATATATAAAGGAAATTGTTGAATACAAAAATGAAGAAGAAAACTTAAACATTCTTTATGATGATGCAGAACAATATTTTTTATTTGAAGTCGAAAACATCCCTTTTCCAACACCTAAAGATTATTCTTTTGAATTCATTGATCTTTTTGCGGGAATTGGCGGGTTTAGAATGGCGCTACAAAACTTAGGAGGGAAATGTGTATTTACATCTGAATGGGATAAAAATGCAAAAGTAACATATAAAGCAAATTATGGCGAGACCCCTTTTGGAGATATCACAAGAGATAGTACTAAAAATTCCATTCCTGATAATTTTGATGTTTTGTGCGCAGGATTTCCTTGTCAAGCTTTTTCGATTGCAGGAAAAAGAGGTGGTTTTGAAGACACAAGAGGGACACTTTTTTTCGATGTGGCTGAAATAATAAAATTGAAGAAACCAAAAGCAATTTTCTTAGAAAATGTAAAAGGTTTAAGAAATCATAATGGTGGTAAGACATTAGCTACAATATTGAATGTTTTACGTAATGATTTGGGTTATTATGTGCCAGAACCGCAAATAATTAATGCTAAGAATTATGGAGTTCCTCAAAACCGAGAACGAATATATATTGTCGGTTTTAGAAATGATTTAAATATTGATTCATTTTCATATCCTGAACCTTTAGAAGAAAAAGTTTTTTTCGGAAAAGTAAAAGAAGAAAATGTAGTTCCTACAAAATATTATTTATCTACTCAATATTTGCGAACCCTAGTTAGTCATAAAGAAAGGCACGCAAGTAAAGGAAATGGATTTGGATATGAAATTATCAAAGATGATGAAATATCAAACGCAATTGTTGTTGGTGGAATGGGTAGAGAAAGAAATTTAGTTATTGATAATCGAATAACAGATTATACTCCAACTACTCATATCAAAGGCGAAGTAAATCGTGAAGGAATTAGAAAAATGACTCCAAGAGAATGGGCAAGATTACAAGGTTTTCCTGATAATTTTATAATTCCTGTAGCCGATGCATCTGCTTACAAACAATTTGGGAATTCTGTTGCGGTTCCTGCGATTCAAGCAACAGCAGAAAAAATAATTGATTTGATAAAAGCTAAATTATGATTACAGGAAATAAAGGGGAATGGAGTGAAATATATACTTTATTCAAACTTTTAGGTGATAAAATACTTCAACCAGGGGATGAAAATATCATGAAAATTGAAAATGTATTTTACCCAATAATCAAAATATTACGCTCTGGCACTAATGGGAATTATGAATATTCAATTCAAGATGATATTGTATTGATTTCAGGTAATGAAGAAGTTCTAAGAATTCCTATTCAAGAATTTAAAGAGAAAGCTATTTTTTTATTAAACTTAATAAAATTAAACAGAGAAACTACATTTTCTATTCCTGAAATCGAGCAGTTTATGCTTAGTATTAATTGTATTTCTTTGAAAGCTAATTCTAATACTAAAACTGATATCACAATTGTTGTGCACGATCAAAGAACAAATCAACAACCAACTCTTGGATTTAGCATAAAATCTCAATTAGGAAACCCTTCAACTCTGCTTAATGCAGGAAGAACTACAAATTTTATTTTTAAAATTAATGGATTGAATCTTGATGAAGAAGAAATTAATACGGTTAACGCTATAGAAACTAGAAGTAAGATAAAAGATCGTATTGAGTGTATAGAAAAAATAGGTGGAGTTTTTGAATTTGCCAGAACCGAACAGAAGGTTTTTTCTAATAATTTAGTTTTAATTGATAGTTTACTACCACAAATTTTAGCAAGTATTATTTTTAATTTTTATACGAGTAACTCTTCAAAAATCATTGATTTGATTTCAAAAGTTGAAGAGGACAATCCTTTAAATTTTGATATTTCTGACAAGCATAAATTTTACACATATAAAACTAAACGACTTTTAACGGATATAGCTTTAGGAATGATGCCTTCAAAAGTTTGGTCTGGAGATTATGATGCAACTGGGGGTTATTTAATCGTAAAGGAAAATGGGGATGTTTTATGCTATCATATTTATAATAAAAATGAATTTGAAAACTATTTAATAAACAATACAAAGTTAGATACTGCCAGTTCAACTAGACATGACTTCGGATGTATTTATGAAGAAAATGGGGAGTTATTTTTTAAACTAAATTTACAAATTCGATTTATAAAATGAGCAAACTTAATCAATTGGGAATAACTTTAGGAAAAGGTAAAAAAGCCAATATTATATTCGATAGCTTGTTTCCAAACTTTTTAGATATTAAATATGAAAAACCTTCCGAATATATTTCGATTTATTGGGAAGCCTATAAAAAACTTCCTGAAGGGAATAACAATCTCAATGGGAAGATATTTGAATACATACTTGCGACTTTATGTGTTCGTGAAAATATTTTGCCTTTATATTTAAGTGCTAAAGTTGCATTTGTACCAAATGTTATATATGATTTGATGTTTTATACAACAGAACGAGGTCCAATATGTTTATCTGCAAAGACAAGTTTAAGAGAAAGATATAAACAAGCCGACCTTGAGGCTATTGCTTTAAAATATGTTCATAGAAAAGCTCTAAGCTATCTGGTAACTCTTGACGACACTGAGGCAAAAGGTGTAAAAGCAAAAATTAAAAGCGGAGATGTTATTGGACTTGACAAAGTTGTGGTAGCAACCAGTGAGGAATTCAATGATTTAATAAAGGAATTAAAACAATATATGTTTTCCGATCCTCCAACGGTTAAAGTAATTGAGAGTTCCCAAATCATAACTAAGGAAAAGCTTTTGAGTCTTAAATGATATAATTTTTATCTTGTTCAGAGAGTATGGCAAAAAAAGTACTAGCTTTATATAACGACTTTAAATCGTTATCTCATGGATCGTGTCACACCACAACAACGTTCCAAAAACATGCGAGCCATTCGCAGCACCAACACCAAAGCTGAAGTCCGTTTGGCAAAAGCTTTATGGAATCTCGGCTATCGCTACCGTAAAAACAACAGAACTGTTTTAGGTACACCGGATTTAACTTTCAAAAAATTGAAGATTGCCATTTTCGTTGACAGCGAATTCTTCCACGACAAAGATTGGGAAATCCAAAAAGACCGCGTGAAAACCAATACGGAGTTTTGGCAAAAGAAAATAGAGCGCAATATGCAAAGAGACATTGAAGTCAATAATTATCTCGAATCACAAAATTGGAAAGTCCTTCGTTTCTGGAGTGCGGAGATAGAAAAAAAACTGGAGGATTGCGTGGCTACAATCCAATCCGAAATTATTTTGAGACAAAATCAAAAAGTGCAATCCCAAACTTGAGACAAGAATCCAATCCCTTCCTTAAATCCACTTTTTCTCTCTTTTATTTTCCCAATGTTTTATTAATTGGTTCGGTTTTTTGTGTTTCAATCGGTAAATTTGAGAATAGAACATTAAATAAATAAAAAATGACAGTACAAATCAACACAGACAACAATGTAGAAGGACACGCACGGTTGAAAGCGTATATAGCGGAGGAATTAGGAACAGCTTTGGCGCGTTTTGAAGATAAAGTTACCCGTTTAGAAGTGCATCTTGCAGACGAAAACAGTGATAAATTCGGAATCAACGACAAACGATGCCTTATCGAAGCTCGACCAGTAAATATGCAACCTGTAGCGGTTACCAATCATGCCGATACTACAGAGAAAGCATTTCACGGTGCCTTGGACAAAATTAAAAAAGTGTTGGACACGGCTTTCGAAAAACAGAAAGCGTACTAAATAGTTGCCTTTTGGCAAACAAAAAAATGACACTGTCTAAATAAGATAGTGTCATTTTTTTGTTAGTTATTCTCTGGAGAAAGAGATTGTCTTTTATTTGTCAAACAATAAGGTTGCTAATGCTTCGTCTCTTTTATAGACATCTTCATAGAAATGAACCACGCCATCTGCATCTACCCAAGCAGTGAAATAACCAATGTATACCGGAATTTTGTTTTTGAGCGTGTACCAATATTCCTCTCCGCTGTTCATCGCGCTTTCTATCTTTTCAGGATTCCATTTCTTGTCATCTTTCATAATCGCGGCGGCCAGTTCTTTTGGCTTGGCGACACGAATACAACCGTGGCTAAAAGCACGATCTTCCTTGCCAAATAAACTTTTGGATGGTGTATCATGCAAGTAAATCGCATTCGAATTTGGGAATAAAAATTTCACTAATCCCAATGAGTTTTCAGGCCCTGGTCTTTGTCTTACATTGCTGTCTTTCCATTCCATGTTGTGCTCGGCGAGGTAATTTGGATTCTTTTCAATAGCAGGAAGAATTTCTTTCTTAAGGATACTGGTCGGCACATTCCAATACGGTCTGAACACGATATATTTCATTGGAGCACTAAAAATTACGGTTTTGTGCATGGCTTTTCCCACAACAACTTTAGAGCGTAATTCTGGTTTTCCGTCTCTGAAAAAAGTCAGTTCATATGCTGGAATATTCACCACGATTAATTCCTTGGATTTGGTGATGTCATTCGAAATCCATCGGCAACGTTCCATGTTCACCATTAGGGTTTTAATGCGTTCCGCAACTGATACATTCATATAGTTGATGTGTTCCGGCAGAATCGTTTTGTTCAGCAAATTGCCACTTCTCTTTTTGAATTTCAAAATCCCGGTTGCTAATTCATCATCATAAACGGCACTTTTAGAATCTCGGGAAATATCATCCGTGATAAACAGACGGGTTCTGATTTGGGCAATGGCAGTGGCACTGTCGCCAGGTTTATACGATTTTACATTTGGATCCAGTGCAATGGCTTTCCAGCCTCCTTTTTTTTCTATTTTGCGGTATTCCTGCAACACATCTTTAAGCAGGTAATACTGCTTCAAAACACCTTTTTCTTCTTTGTGAATTAACGAAGGGTTGATCAACAACGAATCTAAATAATTGACATACGATTGTTTTTTTCGAGGTAAAAACCATTCTAACTCTTTCGATTTTTCAGTGCTGATGCCATCGTATACTTTATCTGCATAAAAGAAGTATAGTGCAGAACTCAATAACTCGGTTTCAATACTTGCTTTTTGATTGTCATCCGGATTATCATAAATAGCATCTAATTTTTCCTTGTATGGAATCTCAGTTTCAATTCCTTCCTGACTCAAATTATTTACTTTGTTGTATAGTAAACCTGCAAATTCATTAAGTCCGTCTTTATCAAACCAGATGTAATGAAATTGATGCTTGAGGTATAATTTTTCTACATCTCCTTGATAGCTTTTCAGTTTTGGATATTTCCCAAAGAAAGTATTAATCTGGGTACTGTCAAAAGCAATTTCAACGGTATTTAAACTTGTTTCCTTTTTAGGTTCATTTCCATCTTTCTTTTTACAGGAAATGATGGTGAATAGTATTGCAAAAGCAATAATCAGTATTGGGGAACATAACTTTCTCATAGGTCAACTTTTAATTCGTAAAGAATTTATTTAAGGCTTTACAAAAATACGCCAAATCACGTTTCGTACTACCAGTCTTGAACGGGCTGTGTTTTTCAAGATTGAAAATATGTTTTTAATTTAAAGACACAAAAGAAAAGAAAATGTTTCATAAGTAGTTATTAATAAATGAGTTGTGATTTTATTTTTGTTTTCTGAATGGAATGTTTTTGTCCAATAAGTTTTTTAAAATCCAAAAATTATGAAAAAAATAGTACTACTTTATATAACTATTTTGCTGTTTTTGCCCTGTATTTCAGTAGACTAAGGTGTTGCTTTTGAGGAAAGTCATTGTTTTTTGAGGATATTCCAGCTTGTAAGTATTTCAGATGTTTCACAGAGTTTTTCATCGTAAATGGTACTCCGCTTGAAATGACAAACGAGAATATGAATTGTAATTTGTAGTTTCAAATTATCAGGAGAACCAGTTTTTATACTACCTTGTATCTTAAACACTAAAGGAATACGCATGAATCAATTTTGGGAGGGCGCAAAAACATATTTTAAAACAGCGGGTTTCAGGAAAATAATCAAAAGAGTTGGTTTTTTCTTTCTGGGAGTTGTTGCGCTTTTCCTAATATCTTCAGCGCTTTTAGCACTTTATTTTAACAATAACAAAGCGGAAATTATAACCCAAATCAATGCTAAAATCAACGAAAAAATTACGGGTACAATCGGTATTGGCGATATCAGATACAAGTTTTTAAAGGGCTTTCCCAATATGACTTTGGCGTTAAGCCAAGTAGAGTTGAAAGATAGTTTGTGGGTCATTCACAAGCGCACCTTGCTCAAAGCGGAACAAATAGAGATTCGTATCGATCTTTTGGACTTGCTTTCAAATGAGATTAGCATCGACAAAATCGAAATTCAGCAAGCCACGTTGTATTTGTTTAAAGGAAAGAACGGAATTGTAAATACCGCTATTTTTAGACCTCAGCCAAAAGGCGCAAAAGCAAAAAGCTCGACCACTTCCTCCATCAATGAAGTTATTTTAGACCAAGTGCATTTCATCTCCGAAAATCAATTGGGAAATAAGTTATTCGATTTTGATGTTCTTGCCTTAAGAAGTAAAATAGATTTTGATGATGATAATTGGCATACAAAACTGTATCTAAAAACGCTTGCCAAAAACATGGCTTTCAATACCCAAAGAGGGAGTTTTATAAAGGATAAAATCGTAGAAGGCGTTTTGAAAGTTGACTTTTCGAACCAGAAAAACCAGATTAGTGTTGCAACCGAGAACCTAGAAATAGGGAAAGAGCTTTTTGACATTAAGGCGCATTTTAGTTTAGACAAAAACAAGTCGCCTTTTGATATTGCCATTACCACAAGTATTTTATGGAAGGACGCTTCAGCATTGTTGAGTGCGAATATCAGCAACCGAATCAATCAATTTGACTTGAAAAAGCCAATAGATGTGGGTTGTACGATTATTGGCGATATGAATGCCACGGGAGATCCAGAAATTGTTGTGACCACAAAAATAAAAAATAATGAACTCAAGATACCGGACGGAATTATTACTGACTGTAGTTTTGACGCCAGTTTTACCAACCATTATGAAAAAGGCGCCGGATGTAATGATGTTAATTCTACGATTACTTTAACGAATCTTTCGGGGAAATATAAAACGATTCCTTTTGCAATCCCAATCGGAATTATTTCTAACTTCGAAAAAACAACTGCGGCAGGAAGTTTCAAATCAGATTTTAATGTGGCCCGATTGAATGAGATTGTTACTAAAGATTTTATCCATTTTTCTGATGGTCAAGCCAAAGTGAATCTGGAATTTAAATTTGATATTTTGGATTTAAAAATACAAAAACCGTTGTTCACGGGAAATGTAGCCGTTAAAAATGCAACGGTAAACTATGGTCCGCGGAATTTGACTTTCGTAAAAACAGACATTCAGCTTGACTTTACAGAAGAAGCGCTTTTGATAAAAAAAATTAATTTTAAAGACCGTCGCAACACGGTTTTTATGGAGGGAAAAATTGATAATTTCCTGACCTTGTATTACGAAAATCCTGAAAAAATGATTGTAAATTGGGATATTTATGCTCCTTTTCTGGATGTGAAACAATTTGTAGGTGTCATTACCCGCTCAGGTCAGAAATCCCCCAAAAAGCAGTATAAGAAAGATGATTTTTCAGAAGAACTGTATGCTGTAGTTGATAAATGCCAAGTGGTGTTGCATTTAAAAGCGGACAAAATGGTCTATAGTAAACTACAGGCGACTAATGCTAAAGCCACGGTTTTATTAGTCAATAATCAGTTAATAGTAAAAAATGGCTGGGTGCAGACTTCAGGTGGAACGATTTCTTTTGAGGGGAAATTAGCTCCAAATGGAGATGCTTTCCTTCTAGAATCCAATGCAAAAATCAATCGGGTAGATATTGCCCGATTCCTGACTTCGTTGAATAATTTTGGGATTCAATCCTTTAAACCTAAAAACATAAAAGGATTTCTGTCTGCTTCGGCATCGCTTAAAGGAACGTTGCTTTCTGGAGGACAATTAAAGACAAACTCACTTTCTGGCGCTGCTAAATTTGATGTAATTCAAGGTGCACTGGTCGATTTTGAACCTATTAAAAATATTGGTAAGTTCGCTTTTCCTTTTAGAGATGTCAACAATATCGTGTTCAGGGATTTGTCCGGAAACTTTAAAATCAATGGAGATTTAGTAGATGTAAATGATTTGAAAGTCAGTTCCAATGTTTTAAACTTGGATGTAAACGGCGTGTACTCGTTTAACAGAGGAACGAATTTAGCATTGACAGTTCCTTTAAGAAATCCAAAAAAGGATGAATTTATTACGGATAAAACCGAGAGAGCCGAAAAGCGCAATAAAGGAATTGTATTGCATTTACTGGCAGTTGATGTAGACGGAAAAATAAAAATCAGATGGAATAAAAACCATGAATAAACACTTATATCAGATGAAAAAATTACTCGCACTTCTTATCGTTCTCACTTTATCCGGATGCAAAAGCAGTATGGACCAACAAACAATTTCAAAAACAAACATCAATTCCACACTTGATGCCTGGCATAAAGCCGCAACAGAAGCTAATTATGATGCCTATTTCAGTTTGATGGCTGATGACGCTATTTTCATTGGTACCGATGCGACCGAGAATTGGAATAAAAAGGATTTCCAGGCGTATGCAAAACCTCATTTTGATAAAGGTAGGGCATGGAGTTTTACCGCTTTGGAGCGTCATATTTATTTTGATAAAACGGGAAAAACTGCTTGGTTTGATGAATTGTTGAATACCCAAATGAAGATTTGCCGTGGCTCGGGTGTTTTGGTAAAAATAGGCAAGGGGTGGAAAATAAAACACTACGTTTTGTCAATGACGATTCCAAATGAAAATTCGGATGAAGTTATAAAAGTTAAGGCTTCTCTGGAAGATGCAATGATAAAAACATTGAAATCGAAACAATAAATCCGTATTGCATTTTTGGTAGGATTGTTTTTTTTGCATAAAAAAACCTCTGCTTTAACAGAGGTTTTTTACTAACTATAAATGCTATACTTACCAGATTTTGACTCTTTTCTCTGGAGCCAAATATAAGGAATCAGTAGGTTGTATGTTGAAAGCGGTATAAAACTCAGGAATATTACGCACTACACCATTAACTCTGAATTTTGCCGGCGAATGTGGATCAGTAGCGATTTGATTTCGCAAAGCTTCGTCGCGAGTTTTATTTAACCAACATTGTCCCCAGCTTAATAATACACGTTGTTCACCAGTGAAACCTTCTAAAACGGGCGATTCTTTTCCTTCGAGACTCATTTTGTAGGCTTTTATAGCAATGGATAATCCGCCTAAATCTCCTATGTTTTCCCCTTGGGTAAATTCCCCATTCACATTAAGATCTGGAAATACTTTAAAAGCATTGTACTGCGCCACTAATGCGCCTGTTTTTTGTTTGAAAGCGGTCAAATCTTCAGGTGTCCACCAATTGCGCAACACTCCGTCACCATCAAAGGTACTTCCTTGGTCATCAAAACCATGACCAATTTCATGCCCTATTACCGCGCCAATTCCGCCATAGTTTGCAGCACCTTCCACTTTTACATCAAAGAAAGGTGGCTGTAGTATGGCTGCAGGAAATACGATTTCATTAAGTGGAGGATTGTAGTAAGCGTTTACTGTTTGTGGAGTCATTCCCCATTCAGTTCTGTCAACAGGTTTTCCTAATTTATTAATTTGTCTGTTGTATTCAAAAGTGGTGGCTTTTTGTTGGTTGCCGTACAAGTCGCCTTTTACGACTTTCAAGGTAGAATAATCTCTCCATTTGTCAGGATAACCAATTTTTGGAGTGAATTTAGAGAGTTTGTCCAAGGCTTGTTTTTTAGTTTCAGGACTCATCCAATCCAGATTTTTTATGCTTTCACCATACGCTTTAAGAAGATTTTTAACCAAAAGAGTTACTTGTTCTTTGGCTTCAGGAGAGAAGTGTTTTTTTACATAAACCTTTCCAACGATTTCACCAAGGCTATTGTTTACTCTATCAACACCTCGTCTCCATAACGGTTGTTTTACTTGTATTCCGTTAAGGGTTTTGCCATAGAAATCAAAATTTTCATTGTCTAAAGCGGTGTTCAACGATGTTGCCGTTCCATGAATGGCATTCCATTTCAGGTAGGCTTTCCAAGTGGTTAAAGGTGTTGTTTTTATGATTGTGTTGAGCGATTTGATGTAATCAACTTGTGCAACGACGATGTTTTGTTGGTTCAGGATTCCGGCGTTCTGTAACATACTTGCCCAATTAAAATCAGGCATGAGTTGTTTCAAATCTTTAATAGCATATTTATTGTACAGTTTTACGATGTCACGGGTTTGTTCTTTTTTCATGTGCTGGGTTGCCAAAACAGTTTCTAATACCATGATTTTTTTTGATAAATCAGGTGCATTGGCTATTCCTCCTAGTTGCAACATCTTCTCAATATGGGCTACATATTTTTTTTGAATTTCTTTAGATTTGGCATCTTCAAGAGAATAATATTCTCTATCGGGTAATCCTAAACCACCTTGCCAAGAAATAAGCATGTACTTGGTTGGGTCTTTTAAATCTTCCATTACCGAAACGGAAAATGGAATGTTGCTTCCAGATTTATTGGCGTATCCAAAATAAGCAGCTAGTTCAGTATAGTTGTTTATTGCATCAATTTTTTTGTATTCAGGGAGTAAGGGTGCAATTCCTTTTTGATCCCTTGTTTTAGTATCCATGAAGGCTTCATAAAAGTCTCCGATTTTTTGTTCATCGGATCCAGCTGCAAAAACACCTTTGGAAGAAGCTTCTATAATGGCTTTTACGTCTTCTTGTGATTTTTCATAAACCATATAACCAGCGCCATAAGAGGCTTTATCATCTGGTATTTTAGTGTTTTTTTTCCAGGTTCCGTTGACATAGGTATCAAAATTATCACCTGGTTTAGCTGATGTGTCCATGTTTTCCTTGTTAATCCCGGAAAGGAGCAGGTCTGATTTTTCAAAAGTGTTAAAAGCACCTAGCAACAAAATGGAAGATACCAACACGAGTTGTGTTTTAATTGGGTATGGTTTTAGTTTCATAAGTTGGATTTTAGAATATAAATGTAATTAAAAAAAGAAATGTTTTTATAATAAATTGATTATTAAATACTTAAAAATAAATTATTTTCAATCAAGAGACTTAATCCATTGGTTTTACTTATTTGTATCGTTTTTTAGATGAAATCGATAAATGTTAAAGCACTACAAAATTGGTGCTTTATAGAAGTAAAAGTGAATTGTGATGTCTATTTTAATGAAAGTAAAAATGGTTTCATTAGCCGTTTTATTTTTATTACGGTAAGCTGAAGAGGGTAAAGAACCAAATAATATAATTGCAATGGATAAAACATATTTTCTTATTACAAGATTATTTGTATCGAGGTAAAGAGATATTTTATAGTTTAAAAGTGAATTATCAGTGCCGTTAAGAGTTGAAAGGGTCGTAATTGGACTAATTTTAAAAACGTTTTTTCATTTTTTAGTCTGTTGGTCGTTCGGTCTTATATATTTCCTTAATTTTGCCGAAATATTCTGAAAAAGTGGGAAGCAAAAATAAATTAAAAAGGTTCAAGGAAAACGAAACATTCACTAACGTTTTTCAACCAACGAGAGAAGAGGTAGTAGGAGATTTGTTTCCGCTTAGAGGCAAATGGAATTCGGAATTCTTCAAAAATGAAAATCCAGTAGTGCTAGAATTAGGCTGTGGAAAAGGAGAATATTCAGTAGGTTTAGCTGAAAGATATCCAAATAAAAATTTCGTTGGAATCGATATCAAAGGAGCACGTTTCTGGCGTGGTGCTAAAACGGCTGTTGAAACCGGATTGCATAATGTGGCTTTCATCAGAACTCAAATTGAATTAATCAACCACATTTTTGCCGAAAATGAAGTGGACGAAATCTGGATTACTTTTCCGGATCCACAAATCAAATACAAACGCACAAAACACAGAATGACCAATTCGGAGTTTTTGCAATTGTATAAAAAAATCCTTAAAAAAGAAGGTGTCGTAAACTTAAAAACCGACAGCGAGTTCATGCACGGATACACTCTTGGGTTATTGCACGGTGAAGGACACGAAGTTTTATATGCCAATCATAATGTTTATGTAAATGAGGGAAGTCCGGAAGAAGTGACTACATTTCAAACTTTTTATGAAAAACAATATTTGGAAATTAACAAAGCAATTACGTATATTCGATTTAAAATTAAAGAATAATTTTGCTTTTTTGATCCTCGCATCTTGCCTATGAATTTAATTACTTCCTTGTTTTTGGGTTTTGTTACTGCTTTTGTAGGGATTACACCTCCTGGATTAATCAATATGACAGCCGCCAAAGTGAATCTGAGAGAAGGAAAGACAAGCGCGTATTGGTTTGTTTTAGGAGCGGTAATTGTAATTTTTTTCCAAGCGACACTGGCCATATTATTTGCCAGGTACATTGAAGGCAGACCGGATGTGATTGTTTTACTACGAGAAGTGGGATTTGTTATCTTTTCAGTATTAACCATTTATTTCTTGTTGATTGCCAAAAAGCCAAAAGCGAAGAAAGGGAAAATCAAAAAGAAGAGTACTTCTACTCGTTTTTTTCTTGGAATGTTACTCTCTGCACTTAATTTTTTCCCCATTCCATATTATGTTTTTGTAAGTATCACTTTAGCGTCTTATAATTTGTTTGTGTTTGATATTTCCCATGTTTTTATTTTTGTAACAGGTGTGGTATTGGGTTCTTTTCTAGTTTTTTATTTATATATCACTTTCTTCCAGAAAATAGAAGATAAAACGAATTATATGATGAAAAACATGAATACTATCATAGGAAGTATAACAGGATTGATAGCTTTAATCACCTTGATTAATATTATTCGATATTATTTGAGGTAGTTTTAAACAGCATAAAAACACCGTTTTATTTGATTTTATAAATATGTCAAACGACAACTTTTTTGAACGTGTGTACGCCATCGCTAGACAAATTCCTTACGGAAAAGTGACTTCTTATGGTGCTATTGCAAAAGCTTTAGGAACTGCTCGTTCTGCTCGAATGGTGGGCTGGGCAATGAATGCTTCGCATAATCTTGAAGATGTTCCAGCGCATCGTGTGGTGAATCGAAAAGGATTGCTAACAGGAAAACTTCATTTTGACGGAACAAATCTCATGCAGCAATTATTGGAAAATGAAGGTATAGAAGTTGTTGATAACCAAATTGTGGATTTCGAAAAATATTTCTGGCAACCGGAAGTTAGGATTGAGTAATCGGTAAGAGTGAATGCATCAGCTTTGTTGTGGTCCAAAAGCGATATTTTCTCGAATAATCGCCCTCAATTTCTTCATCAATAAATGCAATACAAATTCTTTATAATAAGAACTTTTCATAGTATCTTTGTAATCTGAAATCAGTTTAAATAAAGATAATATTCTGGCGCTAAAATGCCAATAGAAAACAGTAAACTAAAAATGAAATTAGATAGAAAAGACATTCTTAAAGCTTTAGAAACGATTACTATAGCTGGAGAAGGGAAAAATATGGTTGAAAGTGGTGCAATAGCAAATGTGATTACTTTTGGTGATGAGGTTGTAGTGGATTTAGTATTACACACGCCGGCGATGCATATTAAAAAACGTGCAGAAGACGATATCAAAAAAACAATTCTTGAATTAGTATCTCCGGATGCAAAAATCAAAATCAATAGTAAAGTTGAGGTTCCGGACAAACCAGAAATCAAAGGAAAATCAATTCCAGGAATAAAAAATATTATCGGAGTTGCTTCTGGTAAAGGTGGAGTAGGAAAATCTACAGTTACTGCAAATCTAGCGGTATCATTAGCAAAAATGGGTTTTTCGGTAGGAATTCTGGATGCCGATATTTACGGACCATCCATGCCAATCATGTTTGACGTAGAAAATGAAAAACCAATCTCTGTAACAGTTGATGGGAAATCAAAAATGAAACCGGTTGAAAGTTATGAAGTGAAAATTCTTTCAATTGGATTTTTCACGGCACCAAGTCAAGCGGTAATTTGGAGAGGGCCAATGGCTTCTAAAGCGTTGAACCAAATGATTTTTGATGCAGACTGGGGAGAATTGGATTTCATGTTAGTCGATTTGCCACCAGGAACAGGAGATATTCACCTTTCAATCGTGCAATCATTGCCAATTACGGGTGTTGTAATAGTAAGTACTCCACAAGCAGTAGCTTTGGCCGATGCTAAAAAAGGAGTTTCAATGTTCATGTCTGAAGCTATAAATGTTCCTGTTTTAGGAATTATTGAAAACATGGCGTACTTCACACCGGAAGACTCGAGCGAAAGTGAACAGGCGAAGCAATTACTTGAAAATAAATATTACATCTTTGGAAAAGAAGGTGCCAGAAATCTTGCAGAAGATTTAGAAGTTCCATTCCTTGGCGAAGTGCCAATTGTACAATCTATTCGTGAAGCAGGAGATTACGGTCGTCCGGCTGCGATGCAAACAGGTTCAATTATCGAAACTGTTTTCGAAGAAATCACTAGAAACGTAGTACAGGAAGTAGTAAGCAGAAACGAAAGTTTACCTGCGACTGAGGCTGTTAAAATTACAACTATGGCCGGTTGTTCCGCAGTAAAAAAATAGAAGTTAGAATGGTTGAAATGATTTTTAATCGTTCAATTTTCTAATCTTTCAATCTTTAAATAAAGAAAATGACAACAGAAGAATTATTAGTAGAAGTTCAAAAAGCACTGGAAGAAATCAGACCTTTTTTGAATTCTGACGGCGGTGATATCACACTGATTTCTATCGAAGACGACAAACATGTAAAAGTACGTCTCGAAGGAGCATGCACCAGTTGCAGTGTAAACCAAATGACATTGAGAGCCGGCGTGGAAACCACCATCAAAAAGTTTGCACCACAAATAGAAACTGTTGTAAATATTCTATAATATTTTTGGGCGTGACCCTTTTAAGAAAAAAGGCTACTCGATATAATGGGTAGTTGCCTTTTTTCTTAAAAGCGTCGGGCTATCGCGCTACTTCGGTAGCTGGCTATTATCCCTCACGCACAAACAATTCCCATTCCAAAAGTATACAATTGATTAACAAACCAATTCCAAATTTAAAAAAATGGATGTATTAATAAAAATTAAAGATAGAGAAGGAGTAGTGCATGAATTACAGGCTCCTACGGATATGGCCATGAACATCATGGAATTATGTAAAGCCTATGAACTTCCTGTAGAAGGAACTTGTGGCGGAATGGCCATGTGTGCTTCTTGTCAATGTTATGTTCTTAATGATGTAGCTTTGCCGGAAATGGGCGATGATGAAGAAGCGATGCTTTCAGAAGCATTTTACGTAAAATCAAACAGTCGTTTGGGATGTCAAATTCCAATCACGGAAAGCCTCGAAGGATTAGAACTGGAGCTGGCTCCGGAAAATTAATAAAAAAGCGTTTGCCTCGGCAAACGCTTTTTTATTTGTAATCTTTCAGATTTGTCGGACCTTCAAGTACTTCTCTTACAACCTGAAGAATGCCATTCTCCTTTGTGTCGATAAACCATTTTATAAGTGTTATAGTTCCATTTACAATTTCAATTCCAGTGATGCTTCTAGGATGTACGCAGCTTCCGTCATTGAAGTAAGGTGTCGTGTTCTGACTTGGATAAGAAAAACTAGGTCGATGAGTATGGCCCACAATAGTAATTTTTCGATTATTGTTCTCAATCCATTTTTTGATGCGCAGTTCGATTTTTATTCGTTCTACATAATTTTTAGCGGGACTTGTGGGATCAGATATCCCCCAAATTTGCAACGGTTTCCATAAGATGCGCACCATAAATCTATTGATTTTCCAACCCACATAATTCATGAAATCAGCTTGATGACCATGAGTTAAAAACAATTCCTGATTGGTTTCCTGATTTACTAAAACGATGGCCTCATGGCATTGTATGCCAGTGAATAAAGGTTCAATTCTGTTGTTTTGGGTGTTTGTATACGTCGTAAGTGTTTTTTCTACATGGTCTTTATTTCGAAAAGTCATTTCGTGATTACCCCAAATTTTATAGTACCTATTAGAATCATGAAATTTCTTGAGTAAAAGATAGACGTTTTTGTGTGCTTCGAAAATAGTTTTAAAAAAAATATTCTCCCATAATTCATCCCCATCACCCAGCTCACAATACGTAAAGCCATCGTTATAATATTGGGTCATCGCATGAAAATAGACGTTTCTATTGCTGGCAAAATCATCAGCAAAACTATTGTCGCTTCTGTGGCAGTCACTAAAAAGGATAAATTTTGATTGATTGTCAAAAGGAACTCTTTTGGCTTCTTTGTAAGCTTTTGTTAATCGTTCTTGGGAGGACATTTATTTATTTTAGATATTAAAGATAAAAAAAATAGCGAAGAAAGCTGTTTTTTCATTGATTCTTCTTTTACCAAATTGTTTTTAATTGCTTAAAGCTGTTGCTGCTTTTGGTAAAATTCGTTCTACAAATAAAGAATACGCTAATTCCGAAGGATGCAGTCCATCTTGGGCTACAAGATTTTTATTGATCAAACCTTGTCTGGTGATGTCGGTTATATTTATAAACACTATAGCATTGTCATCACAGTATTTTTTTGCAAAAGCATTATACTGATCTATTGCTGTAGAAATTGTAGACAGTTTCCCTGATGCTTGGCCAAAAGGAGTACAGGCATAATCTGGAATAGAAACTACAATTATATTCGTTTTGTCTCCTTTTGCAAGCTTAATAGCCTTATTTACTAATTCAGGAAATTCTTTTTCATATAACGAAAAAGGCTTATTTTGATATTGATTATTTACGCCTATTAGCAGTGTGACCAAATCATAATTAGAAGTTGGATTTTGTGTATTTATCGCCGAAATTAAATTGGTGGTAGTCCATCCGGTTTGTGCGATAATTTTGAGGGAATAGGTATTGTTAGGATTTAAATTACCTAAATTTTTTGATAATTGTGTTGGGAATCTGCAGGTTTCACAAACGCTCTGTCCAATGGTATAGCTGTCTCCAAGTGCTAAATAATTGTAGGTTTTCGCTTGTGTTTGCGGAGATTTAATTATTGGTGTGGGAGTTGTTTGAGGAATTGGGCTTTCGGTGCTGCAGCCCGCAATAAAAAGCAGAAAAAAGAACGCAACTATTACTTGGAATTGTTTTTTCATTATTTTGAAATTTGATAGAATTCATTTCTAAATAATAGTTACGTTTATTAGGAAGTATTGGATTTAAGCCAGTTCTACTTTCAGAATAAGGGACTCTTCTATGGCATCCCACAATCCGATACGTCTTTCTAAAGCCATTTTCGATACTTCTTCTACATCAGACCATTTTTGAGCATCAGTCCCGCAAAGTTCAGTTATCATTTTCATTGCCATTGGGCCATGATCATCAGCATCTAATTCGATATGTCTTTCAAAATAATAAATCAGTTTGCTCAAATCAGTTTGCGGAAAATTTTCTTGAAAGTTTTTCAGAATAGCGGTAAACATACTTGGGATTAAATCTTCTCTACCAAAAGTGAATGCAGCTGCAATTTCATGAGATTTTCCTTCGTCAATAACTCTAAAAGTAAAGTCTAAGAAAGCTTTAATGTTAGGGTGTAAATTGCTTTTTTTGATGGCAACAAATATGTTTTTAAGCGAATTTACTTCAGATAAAAAATGTGCGATTCCAGAAGTATCTGCTCCACAAGCTTCCATCGCTTCAATATACATTTCATAATGACTTTGGCGACGACCGTCAATTGTTAAATCAGATTCTTCGGCAAGGACTATTTCGTTTATCAAATACCTTGTTTCAGGATTTTCAGTGGCGAACCAAGGAGTTGTTGTACATGTTAATTTAGACTGTAATGCTTTTAATAAAGACATGAAATCCCAAACTGCATACACATGATTTTCGAGAAAACACTTTAAGTCATCAATTGTTTTTACTTTTTTATATAGAGAATGTTGTAACAATAGTTCTTTTTGGGGCTGAATGCTATTGTTGATTGTTTCAATATTCATAAGTGGTATTTTTATGTAAATATAAAAAAGCTTCTCGTTTCCAAGAAGCTTTTTCTATCAATTTTATAAATACTTTAATAGTCGTTTACTACTACTTAAAAGCAGGAATTCCTGTGATATCCATTCCGGTTATTAGCAAATGAATGTCATGGGTTCCTTCATATGTAATTACAGATTCTAGATTCATCATGTGACGCATGATTGAGTATTCGCCTGTAATCCCCATTCCGCCTAGCATTTGTCTGGCTTCACGAGCAATATGAATTGCCATATCTACGTTATTTCTTTTGGCCATAGAGATTTGTGCAGTTGTTGCTTTGCCTTCATTTCTCAAAACACCTAATCTCCAAGTCAATAATTGTGCTTTAGTGATTTCAGTAATCATTTCTGCTAGTTTCTTTTGTTGTAGTTGAGTTCCTGCAATAGGTTTGTCAAACTGGATTCTTTCTTTTGCGTAGCGCAACGCCGTATCATAACAATCCATAGCTGCACCAATGGCTCCCCAGGCAATTCCGTAACGTGCTGAATCAAGACAACCAAGCGGTGCTCCTAGTCCAGATTTATTGGGTAATAAGTTTTCCTTTGGTACTTTTACATTGTCAAAGATTAATTCTCCAGTTGACGAGGCACGAAGTGACCATTTGTTATGTGTTTCCGGAGTAGAAAAACCTTCCATGCCGCGTTCTACAATTAAACCGTGAATTCTTCCGTCTTCATTTTTTGCCCAAACAATAGCAATATCAGCAAACGGAGCGTTTGAAATCCACATTTTGGCACCATTCAATAAATAATGGTCGCCCATATCTTTAAAGTTTGTAATCATGCTGCCTGGATCTGAACCGTAATTAGGTTCTGTTAATCCAAAACATCCCATGTATTCTCCTGTAGCTAACTTAGGTAAGTATTTTACGCGTTGCTCTTCATTTCCGTATTTCCATATTGGATACATTACTAAAGATGATTGTACAGATGAAGTGGAGCGAACTCCAGAATCACCGCGTTCAATTTCCTGCATAATTAAACCATATGATATTTGGTCTAATCCTGCACCACCATATTCTTCTGGAATGTAAGGACCAAAACCACCTATTTCACCCAAACCTTTAATGATTTGTTTTGGAAATTCTGCTTTTTGAGCATATTCTTCTATAATAGGAGATACTTCACGTTTTACCCATGCACGGGCAGAATCACGTACTAGTTTGTGTTCTTCTGTTAATAAATCGTCTAAGTTATAATAATCTGGAGCTTGAAATAAGTCTGGTTTCATGGTTTGGTAATTTTATATGACGCAAATTTACATAAAGAAATATAACAAAAGCATCAACAAATGTTATATTTTTTTATTTTAATCAAAAATTACGAATTTTGTAATCAAATATGGTGTTTTTCAAAGCATGATTTTAATGAAAAATAGCATTGCCTACTAATTTACAACAAAATTGTTAATTGCACTTTCAAGTTTATTTTAAATAATGCCGTTGATGTATTTAGATAGAGTACAAAATTACATTTTCAAATAAAAATCTTTTGTCAATTCGATGTATTCTGAGGTGTATAGTTGTCTTGAGGTTTCGATAATCAATTCATCAATAGTAATGACGGCGTTTTCATTTCGGCTTAAAGCCAATAAACTGCGTTTGATCTCAGTAGTTGGAGTTCCTTTTACGTGAGTGATTTTTAAAGGAAATAATTCGTATGCTGTGGCTAGAGCCAAGAAATTTTCTTCTTCTTTAAAAGGAATTATGACAGCGAAAATTCCGTTTTCAGAAAGTAACAAATCAGCAGCTTCTATTAAATCTTCAAAAGGCATAGCGTCAGCAAAACGGGCTAGATCGCGCTGTTCGTTATCAGATTTATAATCTTCAGTGTAAAAAGGAGGATTGGAAACAATTAAGTCGTATTCGTCTTCTGGTTCTTCTACAAATTCGTCTAAACCGGCATGAAAACAAAATAAGCGATCACTCCATGGAGAGTTTTCAAAATTATCTACTGATTGTTCGTAGGCTTCTTCATCGATTTCTAAAGCGTCAATTTGTTCCGCGTTACTTCTCTGCGCAAGTATTAAAGCGATGACACCAGTTCCAGCTCCAATATCTAAAATGCTACAGGGATTATTGTTAATTGGTGTCCAAGCACCAAGAAGAACTCCATCGGTGCCAATTTTCATAGCGCAACGATCTTGTTCAACAGAAAATTGTTTAAATTGGAATTTAGACATGAAGACAAAAAAATTAAACCTTTAAGAAATTAAGAAAAAAACTTAATGAACCTTAATTTCTTAATGGTTCAAAAAATAAACTAAACGTACATTTCAATCAAGCCTTCAGGCAAGTCCATAATGACTTTTTTGTTTTCCCTGTCAATTTTTACAAGGAAATGGTCAATCATTGGAATAAGAATTTCTATTTCGCCGTTTAAAACTTCAAATAGTGGCTGAGCAGTAGTGTCATTTATGGATTCAATTTTTCCAACAACACCAAGGCGTTTGTCTTCAACTTCAAAACCAATTACTTCATGGAAGTAAAATTTATTGCCGGTAAGTTTTGGCAACATATTTAAGGGAAGATATAAGTCGTTACCTATGACAGCATCGGCATCTTCTTCGGTATTCATATCTTCAAAACGAATTCTAAGAAAGTCGTTTTTGTGCAGTGAACTACTTTCAATAAAAAAAGGAACCAAGTGTTTGTTGCATTCAACAAACACTGATTCCAAGTTCTCGTATAACTCAGGTTCGTCCGTGTCTAAATAGGCAAGGACTTCTCCCTTGAAACTAAATTTTTTAGCGATTTTACCTAAGTAGAAACAATCTTCTTTACGCATCTTCGCCTTCTAAAATTACGCTTCAGTTGTTTCGTTATTTTCTTCTGCAGCAGGAGCTTCTTCAGCTTCAACTTCAGCTACTTCTTCTTCAACAGCTGGAGTTGCAGCAGCAATAGCATCAGCCTCTGCTTGTGCAGCAGCAGCTAAACGTTTTGCATTTACTTCTTGTTCTGCTTTGAAAGCTTTTGCTTTATCAGCAGCTTGTGCTTTAGTCAATCCTTCTTTTTTAGCGTCAACTTTTCCAGCTTTAGCTTCTAACCAAGCTGCTAATTTTGCGTCCGCTTGTTCTTGAGTTAAAGCCCCTTTACGAATACCTCCATCAAGGTGGTGTTTCAATAAAGCACCTTTGTAAGAAAGAATAGCTTTAGCAGTATCAGTAGGTTGAGCACCATTGTGCAACCATTTTACTGCGCTATCAAGGTTCAATTCGATAGTTGCTGGGTTAGTGTTTGGATTGTAAGTACCAATTTTTTCTAAGTATTTACCATCTCTTTTTGAGCGTGCATCTGCAGCTACAACCCAGTAAAAAGGTTTTTGTTTTTTACCGTGTCTTTGTAATCTAATTTTTACTGACATAATCTTGTGATTAAATTTTGAGGTACTCGACCTCGATTAATTAAGGGTGCAAAGATACATTTTTTATCGATAAATACTAATTCGATTGGTATTTTAATGAACAGTAATGTTTTAGGTTTGGCTGTTGTTTTATTTTTAATGCAATTTTATTTTTTTAAGGTCTAATGTCATACTTTTGTTGCTCTAAAAGATGCGTTTGTGAAAAAATATTTTTTGTTAATTGTCTTGCTTTTTTCTTTAATCTCTTGTGAAGAGGACATTAGTTTTAATAATCCTTCGCTTCAAGGCATGAAGGATAATATATTTTGGCGTGGCGTACAATCTAGAGCAACACTAGCAACTGATGGATCCTTGCTCATAGAATCTTTTACAGCAAATGAAACACTATCCTTAAAAACTACTTCTACTACTGCTCAAACTTATTTTTTAGGAACCAGTGAGTCTAAAAAAGCAATTTATACAGTAACTGATCCTACGAATGGTTTGGTCACTTTTTCTACTGGTTTTGGTATAGGAGAAGGCCAGATAGTGATAACTCAATATGATGCTGTTAATAATACTGTTACAGGTACTTTTAAGTTTAATGCTAAAAATACAAATAGTAACTCGTTAGCCAGTCCGGTTGTTAATTTTCAACATGGAGTCTTTTATAAGGTTCCTGTAGTTAGTTCTCTTGCTCAGTAATCTATGAGGAGTTGGTTTGTTAAAATGCCTAATCATTTGCTTTAGGATGTTCATTTCCTTTTTTTGAAATTAAAATAAAAACATAAATAAGCTAATATATAGTAGATTAGAAAAAAATTAGAGTACATTTGTTCTATTATTTAAATAAGTACATATGAATATTTTTGTTGGAAGCCTTCCATTCAGTATTGAGGAAGCAGATTTAAGAGAGTCTTTCGAGGCTTACGGAGCAGTTGATTCAGTTAAAATTATTACTGATAAATTTACTGGAAGAAGTAAAGGATTTGGTTTTGTTGAGATGCCAAATGATGACGAAGCTCAAAAAGCAATTGATGAATTGAATGGTGCTACTGTTCAAGGACGTGCGATTGTAGTAAACAAATCTGAGCCTAAACCAGAAGGTGAAAGAAGAAGTTTTAACAATAACAGTCGTGGTGGAGATTCACGCGGTGGTTATGGTGGTGGAAACAGCCGTGGTGGAGATAACCGTGGTGGTGGAAACAGAGGAGGATATTAATATTTTTTTCTAGCTATAAAAAAAGGTGTCAATAAAATTGACACCTTTTTTGATATTTATTATTCTGTTTAAAGCTGAGTAAAAGCTAAAAGGGAGTGTTGTTTTTTAAGGTTGTAATCTTAGCTATTACTCAATTTTAAACAAATGAAACTTTGAAAACTTATAGATTAGTAACTAACCAGTCACCCACTTCACTAGTTTTGTATGCTTTTGAGTCTTTAGACGCTAAATCCTCTGTTACGATTCCTTGTTCTAATGATTTGTTAACTACTGTTCTAATAGCCTCTGCTTCTTCTTTTAATCCAAAAGCATCTTCAAACATCATTGCTGCAGATAATACTGTCGCTAATGGATTAGCAATATTTAATCCTGTAGCCTGAGGATAAGAACCATGAATAGGTTCATACAAAGAGGTATGCTCTCCTACAGATGCTGATGGCATTAATCCCATAGAGCCAGAAATTACAGAAGCTTCATCTGTTAATATATCTCCAAATAAGTTTTCAGTAATTAAGACATCATAAGAGTTTGGCCATTGTACTAAACGCATCGCAACTGCATCTACAAATTCATAACTGACTGTTACTTCAGGATAATCCTTTTCCATTGCTTGTACGGTTTCTCTCCACAATCTTGAAGTTTCCATTACATTAGCTTTGTCTACACAACATAGTTTTTTAGTTCGGGTCATAGCAAGTTCAAAACCTTTTTTAGCCAAACGCTGTACTTCAGCTCTGGTGTAAGTGCAGGTGTCAAAAGCGGTTTCCCCATCGTCTTTTCTTCCTTTTTCTCCAAAATAAATTCCCCCGGTAAGTTCTCTTAAGAAAATTAAGTCAGTTCCTTCGATGCGTTCTCTTTTCAAAGGAGAATTATCAATCAAAGATGGGAATGTAAAGGTTGGACGTACATTGGCAAATAAACCCAATTTTTTACGCATCAATAATAAACCTTGTTCGGGTCTCACAGGCGCACTTGGGTCATTATCATATTTTGGATGTCCAATGGCTCCGAATAAAACAGCATCAGCAGCCATACAAATTTCATGCGTTTCGTCCGGATAAGGAACTCCAACGGCGTCAATGGCACAAGCTCCTGTAAGTGCGGGTGTCCAAGTAATTTCATGGTTGAATTTTTTTGCAATAGCATCCGAAACTTTTACAGCTTCATTGATTACTTCAGGTCCAATTCCGTCTCCGGCTAAAAGGGCTATGTTAAATTTCATTAGGTTTCTTTTATATTAATGTATTTCTATTTATTATTGGGCTGCAACCACATTCAACATTTTCTGAGTTGCTATAATTGCGGCAACTGTTTGGTCTGAATCTAAACCTCTTGTTTTAAATTCTTTTTCATTGTTTGTCCAGGTAATTATGGTTTCGCATAAGGCATCAGAACTACTTCCTGGAGGAATTCGTACAGCATAATCAATCAACTTTGGCAATTCTAAATTTTTGCTCTTATATATTTTTGCCAATGCATTCATGAAAGCATCAAATTGTCCATCACCTTGCGCATGTTCTTCAATTACTTCTCCGTCTATTTTTAAAGATAAAGTAGTCGATGGACGCATGCCTTTTGCATGAGATAATATATAGGATTCAACAACAATTTTTTCTTGATAAGTTTGACTGTCTAATACATCAGAGATTATATAAGGTAAATCTTCTTTGGTAACCGTTTCTTTTTTGTCGCCTAATTCGATAATCCTTTGGGTAACTAACTTTAGATCCTCAGGGTTTAATTGTAGGCCTAATTCCTGAAGGTTTTTTTCAATATTAGCTTTTCCGGATGTTTTTCCTAAGGCGTATTTTCGTTTTCTTCCAAAGCGTTCTGGAAGTAAATCATTAAAATATAAGTTGTTTTTATTGTCGCCATCGGCGTGAATACCAGCAGTTTGTGTAAATACATTGTCGCCAACAATAGGCTTGTTGGCAGGAATTCTATACCCGGTAAAAGTCTCTACTAATTTACTTACGGAGTATAATGATGATTCTTTTACACTTATTGCTATTTGTGGAAAAAAGTCATTTATTACAGCAACAGTACTTTCAAGCGGTGCATTTCCTGCGCGTTCTCCCATCCCATTTACGGTTACGTGAAGTCCTTGAATTCCTGCTTTTACAGCTTCCATTACATTAGCAATACTTAAATCGTAATCGTTGTGTGCATGAAAATCAAAATGAGTTTCAGGGTATCTTGTTATTATTTTCGAAATAAATTCAAAAGTTTCAGAAGGGATTAAAACGCCTAAAGTGTCCGGTAGCAAGACTCTTTTAATCGGTTGTTTGGTCAAAAAGTCTAAATATTGAAACACATATTCAGGTGAATTGCGCATTCCGTTACTCCAGTCTTCCAGATAAACATTAGTCTCAATATTATTTTCCGTAGCCAAAGCAATGGTTTCAGCAATTTCTGTAAAATGCTGTTCTGGTGTTTTTTTTAACTGATGTGTTAAGTGGTTAAGAGATCCTTTGGTCAATAAATTCTGGACTTTAGCTCCGGTTTTTTTCATCCAATCTATGGAAAGTCCGCCATCTACAAAGGTTAAAACTTCGATTCTATTGGAGTAGTTTTTTTCGTTAGCCCAAGTCATAATCCCTTTTACACCTTGAAATTCCCCTTCACTCACGCGTGCAGAAGCAATTTCGATTCTATCAATATTTAATTCTTCCAACAACAATTGCGCAATGGTTAGTTTTTCTGCAGCAGAAAATGATACTCCCGAGGTTTGTTCACCATCACGGAGTGTCGTATCCATTATTTCAATTTTTCTTTTTTTCATTATAAATTTGATGCTAAAAGTAGTTTTGATTTCAGTAATTTGAAGTCTTGCTGTTGTTTTTTATAAAAAGGTAAAAGCAGTTATCTGGCTTAACAATACTATTGAGTTTAAGATAGCTGCTTTTTTATTGTTTGTTTCTAATAAGGGAGTTGATTGGCAAACCCAACAATTTCTTCTTTGATGTTTTGCAAATAATCAATATCATCAAAACCATTAACCATATTGTCTTTTTTGTATCCGGAAATATCAAAAGATTCTTTTTGACCAGTTGCTTTTAGTGTAATGGTTTGTTCAGGAAGATTAATTTCCAATTCTGTTTTTGGATCATTCTCAATAGCCTTGAAAATAGTATCGGCAAATTCTGGACTAACTTGTACCGGTAAAACACCAATGTTTAAACAATTTCCTTTGAAGATATCTGCAAAGAAACTTGAAACTACAGCACGGAATCCATAATCGTATACTGCCCAAGCTGCGTGCTCTCTAGAAGAACCCGAGCCAAAGTTTTTTCCGCCTACTAATATTTTTCCGCTATACGTTGCGTCGTTCAATACGAAATCTGCTTTTGGAGTATCATCTCCGTTGTATCTCCAGTCTCTAAAAAGGTTGTCTCCAAAAGCTTCCCGTTTGGTAGCTTTCAAGAAACGTGCTGGGATGATTTGATCGGTATCCACATTTTCTATTGGTAGTGGCACTGCACTACTGGTAAGGATATTAAATTTATCGTATGCCATTTGATTTTTGATTTTTGATTAACGATTTCTGATTTTTGATTTACCGTGAGGAAAATATAATCTTAAGCGCTAACTAATATTATTTTATATTCTATAATTTAAACTGAATGTTGTGTCGATTTTAACGAAATCTGAAATGCTACGCCAATTCGCTGAAGCTCGGGTCAAAAATCATTAATCTACATTCTGAAATTTTTTAAAATAAATCTCTAGGATCTGTTAGTTTTCCGGTAACTGCTGCTGCTGCGGCCATAATTGGACTTGCCAATAATGTTCTTGAACCGGGACCTTGACGACCTTCAAAGTTTCTGTTGGATGTACTTACTGCATATTTTCCGGCAGGAACTTTATCATCGTTCATCGCTAAACAAGCCGAACAACCTGGCTGACGCAATACAAAACCAGCTTCAGTAAGAATGTCTAATAATCCTTCTTCTTTAATCTGAGCTTCCACTACGTGAGAACCTGGAACTAACCAAGCGGTAACATTATCTGCTTTTTGTCGTCCTTTTACAATTTCTGTAAAAGCTCTGAAATCTTCAATTCTACCATTAGTACAACTTCCCAAGAAAACAAAATCAATTGGTTTACCAATCATTACGTCATTTTCTTCAAAGCCCATATAGGCTAAAGATTTTTTATATGTTTCTTCGCCACCTTCAACTTGATTTGCCTTCGGGATATTTTTTGATATACCAATTCCCATTCCAGGATTTGTACCATATGTAATCATTGGTTCAATATCTGCAGCATTGATGTTTAATTCTGCATCAAAAATAGCATCAGCATCCGTTTTTAGAGTTTTCCAATATTCAACTGCTTTCGTCCAAGCTTCACCTTTTGGAGCGTATAATCTTCCTTCTAGGAAATCAAATGTTTTTTGGTCAGGAGCAATCATACCACCACGAGCACCCATTTCAATACTTAAGTTACAAACCGTCATACGACCTTCCATAGACATGTTTTCGAAAACATCTCCTGCATATTCTGCAAAATATCCTGTACCTCCAGAAGTGGTTAACTGAGAAATAATATAAAGAGCAACGTCTTTTGGACCCACACCTTTACTCAACTCACCATTGACGTTGATACGCATTTTCTTTGGTTTCGGTTGCATGATACATTGTGTAGCCATCACCATTTCAACCTCCGAAGTTCCAATACCAAAAGCAATAGCGCCGAAAGCACCATGTGTAGAAGTATGGGAATCTCCACAAACAATAGTCGCACCAGGTAAAGTAATTCCGTTTTCAGGACCTACTACGTGTACAATTCCATTTTTTTGGTGACCTAATCCCCAGTGAGAAATACCATATTCTGCTGCGTTATCTTCTAATGCCTTAAGTTGATTGGCAGATAATGCATCTTGAACCGGTAAATGTTGATTTATAGTTGGTGTGTTGTGATCCGCTGTAGCAAAAGTGCGCTCTGGATATAATACTGAAATTCCTCTTTCTTTTAAACCTAAAAAAGCTACAGGACTAGTAACTTCATGGATGAAATGACGGTCAATAAAAAACACGTCTGGTCCATCTTCAATTTTACGCACCACGTGCGAATCCCATACTTTGTCAAATAATGTAGTACTCATTTTAATATGTTTTTAATGTATTTTTTTATAGCCAAGTTAGCTAAGATGATAACAATGAAAGCAAAACTAAAAAAAGAATCAAGTCTTTATTTTTTAATATTTCATTATATACGATACCCAAAATCGTATTAGTGAATTTCTTTGCTGATTTTTATCTTTTGGGTTTCTTTTTTATAAGTGTGATTCTTTATTTAGTGACGATAAAAAATCCATTTCTTGCTGTTTTTGATATTTGTATAATCGATAAAAAATGCTTTTAAAAAGCTGTTATATTTATGAATATTTAATTAAACGGAACTAAAATCAACTATTTTTTAATTTTAAATTCACTATTTTACTTTTATTGAAACTGTTTTTCGATGTGATTTTCTTAGTTAATGGCATATTTTTTCGACGTATTTCAGTATTTTTTTTTGATGAAATACTACGACATCCAAAAAATCAATACGGACTCTTTTTGTCTTTTTAACAAGTGAATATCAAAGTGACTTGTTGAAAGTGATTGTAGTTTTAATAGGAGAATAGTCTTGGAAAATAAATTTGTTTTTTGTTGATAACTTAACTTCTATTCTACTCAAAAAAAACTAAATTTGAAATTCATTTTTTGTGATTTTTTAAAATCACAAACACTTCAACTCCAGATATGTACTTAATATTCGACACCGAAACTACAGGATTACCAAAGCGCTGGGGCGCTCCCATTTCAGATACGGATAACTGGCCGCGTTGTATACAAATCGCTTGGCAGTTGCACGATGATATGGGAAAACTCATCGAACATCAAGATTATTTGGTAAAACCCGAAGGTTTTAATATTCCGTATGATGCGGAACGAATTCACGGTATTTCTACTGAATTGGCGGAAGCTGATGGTATTTCGTTGTCTGAAGTTTTAGAAAAATTCAATATCGCATTAGGCAAAGCCAAATTTATTGTGGGTCAGAATTTAGGTTTTGACATCAATATTATGGGTTGTGAGTTTTATAGAATGGGCGTTGAAAGCCAAATGAGTTCCATGCCTATTCTCGACACTTGTACTGAAGTTACCGCTTCTTTATTAAAATTGCCTGGTGGTCGAGGAGGAAAATTCAAATTGCCTACGTTAACGGAATTGCACTCGTATCTTTTTAATAAACCTTTCGGTGAAGCGCACAATGCGACTGCCGATGTGGAGGCAACCACACGTTGTTTCTTGGAGTTAATACGTCGTGATGTTTTCACAAAAGAGGAACTCGATGTTCCAGCAAGTTATATTCAAGATTTTCAAAATAAGAACCCAAGCGAGATTAAACTCATCGGGCTAAAACATATTAATCTTAAGGAAGCTTCAGATAAAATTCGTCAACAGTTTGGAGAAAAACAAGCGCCAGCTGTTTCTAGAGCCGAACTTTCGGAGAATAAAAAGGGACTTATTGATACGCCTTTCGTGCATTTGCACAATCACACCCAATTTTCCGTGTTGCAATCTACCATTAGCATTGCGGCATTAGTAAAAGCGGCAGCCCAACAAAAAATGCCTGCGGTTGCTATGACGGATCATGCAAATTTAATGGGTGCTTTTCATTTTGTCCGCGATATTTTATACCATAATAAGGCGGCTGAAGCCAAGAATAAAGCGGCAATCGAAAATGGCGAGGAACCTTCCGAAGTTTCGATGAAACCAATTGTGGGTTGCGAATTTTTTGTATGTGAAGATCATAAAAATAAATCGGTTAAGGACAACGGATACCAAATAGTACTTTTGGCGAAGACCAAAAAAGGCTATCATAATTTGGCTAAAATGTCTTCGATTGCGTATACGGAAGGGTTTTATTATGTACCAAGAATCGACAGGAAAGTCATTCAGGAATTCAAAGAAGATATTATTGTTTTGTCCGGAAATTTGTATGGTGAAATTCCAAATAAGATTTTAAACATTGGTGAAAACCAAGCCGAAGAAGCTCTGCTTTGGTGGAAAAACGAGTTCAAGGAAGATTTCTACATTGAAGTGATGCGTCACAATCAAGAAGATGAAAATAGGGTAAATGCGTCTTTGATTTCATTGGCTAGAAAACATGATGTCAAAATTATTGCTACGAATAATACCTTTTACATAAATAAAGAAAATTCAAATGCACACGATATTTTGTTGTGTGTGCGAGACGGCGAAAAGCAAACTACACCAATAGGCCGTGGTCGTGGCTATCGTTACGGATTGCCGAATCAAGAATACTATTTCAAGTCGGGAGACGAAATGAAACAGCTTTTTGCAAATTTGCCCGAAGCGATTTCGAATATTTCGGAGATTGTGGATAAAATTGAAATTTTCGATTTAGCTCGTGAAGTTTTGCTTCCAAAATTTGAAATTCCGGTTGAATTTAATAATCCCGAAGATGCAGTTGATGGAGGAGTACGAGGAGAAAACGCGTATTTGAGGCATTTGACTTTTGAAGGAGCCAATCGCAGATATCCCGTAATTACCGAAGAAATTCAGGAACGATTGGATTTTGAATTGCTGACTATTTCGAATTCCGGTTATCCGGGTTATTTCTTGATTGTACAGGATTTAATTGCTGAGGCGAGAAGTATGGGCGTTTCTGTAGGTCCGGGAAGGGGTTCTGCTGCAGGATCCGTGGTGGCGTATTGCTTGAAAATTACGAATATTGACCCGTTGATGTACAACCTGCTTTTTGAGCGTTTCCTGAATCCGGATCGTGTGTCACTACCCGATATTGATATCGATTTTGATGATGAAGGTCGAAGCAGTGTAATGGACTATGTGATCAGGAAATACGGGTCGAAACAAGTAGCGCAAATTATCACCTATGGTAAAATGGCAACAAAATCGGCGATTCGAGATACGGCTCGTGTGCTGGATTTACCGTTATTTGAAGCCGATAAAATTGCCAAATTGATTCCGGGGATGATGCCGTCCAAGTGGAATTTAGCACGCTTTTTGAACGAAGATGAAAATCTGATTAAAAAAGCGGTTCGTCCGGAAGAATACGATAAAATAAAAGAATTAATAGGTCTTGCTAATGAAGATGATTTGGGTGGAGAAACCATTCAGCAAGCCAAAGTTTTAGAAGGAAACTTAAGAAATACTGGGATTCACGCTTGTGGAGTTATTATTACACCAAGTGATATTACTAATTTTGTTCCTGTGGCTACCGCCAAAGATTCCGATTTGTATGTGACTCAATTCGATAACTCGGTCGTAGAAAGCGCCGGATTGCTGAAGATGGACTTCTTGGGTTTGAAAACCCTGACTCTTATAAAAGATACCGTAAAATTAGTAAAATATAGAACTGGAATTGATCTTGATCCAGACACGTTTCCGATAAATGATTTGAAGACGTATGAGCTTTTTCAACGCGGAGAAACGGTAGGGATTTTTCAGTATGAGAGTCCGGGAATGCAGAAATACATGAAGGAATTGAAGCCTACGGTTTTTCCTGATTTAATTGCGATGAATGCGTTATATCGTCCAGGACCGATTGCTTATATTCCGAGTTTCGTAAAAAGAAAAAATGGTGAAGAGGAGATTATTTATGACCTTGATGCCTGCGAAGAATTACTGAAAGATACTTATGGAATAACCGTTTACCAAGAACAGGTAATGCTTTTGTCTCAAAAACTAGCGGATTTCTCCAAAGGTGATGCAGACGTTTTGCGTAAAGCGATGGGAAAAAAGCAAAAGGACGTTTTGGATAAAATGAAACCTAAATTTATCAGTCAGGCTGCCGCCAAAGGTCATGCCGAAGATAAACTGGAGAAAATATGGAAAGACTGGGAAGCCTTTGCGGAATATGCCTTTAATAAATCACACTCTACTTGTTATGCATGGATTGCATACCAAACAGCGTTTTTAAAAGCAAATTATCCTGCTGAATATATGGCTGCGGTACTTTCTAATAATATGAGTGATATCAAGCAAGTTTCGTTCTTTATGGAAGAGTGTAAACGTATGGGATTGCAAGTTTTAGGGCCTGATGTGAACGAGTCTTTTTATAAGTTTACCGTTAACGATGATTACGCGGTTCGTTTTGGAATGGGAGCCATTAAAGGAGTAGGTTCTGGTGCTGTGGCTACTATCGTAGAAAGAAGAAAAGATGGAAAATACAAATCGATTTTTGATTTGACCAAGCGCATCGATTTACGTGCAGCGAATAAAAAAGCATTGGAAAATCTGGCTTTAGCGGGAGGATTTGACTCCTTCACAGGAACTACAAGAGCGCAATATTTTCATGATGATGGCGATGGAATTACTTTTTATGAAAAAGCGATTCGGTATGGTGCTAAATTTCAGGAAAATGAGAATTCATCGCAAGTGAGTTTGTTTGGCGACAGCAGTGACGTACAAATTGCAGAGCCTATCGTGCCGCCTTGCGAGGATTGGAGCACTATGGAAAAACTCGCTAAAGAGAAGGAAGTCGTAGGAATTTATATTTCGGGACATCCTTTAGACGATTTTAAATTTGAAATGAAGTATTTCTGCAATTCGAAATTGGAAATGCTTAAAAACATGGAACTTTACGTGGGTAAAACCCTTGCTTTTGGAGGTATAGTTTCTAATGTGCAAAGACGAACAGCCAAAAACGGTAAGGAATGGGCGATTTTTAACTTAGAAGGTTTTGACGAGAGTTTTGAATTTAAAATATTTAATGAAGAGTACCTGAATTTTCATAGATACTTGCTTCCTAATAATTTTGTTTATTTTAAAATCATGATCAAAGATGGATGGGTTAATAGAGAAACCGGAAAAAAATCTGAACCAAGAATGCAGTTTACTGATGCAAAACAATTACAGGATGTATTGAGCATTTTTGCTAAGAAATTAATCTTGCTTCTGAATATATCAGATTTAGAAACAGATTTTATCCATAAACTGAGTCACCTTTTTCAAGAAAATAAAGGCGATAACACCGTGTCTTTTGAAGTTATGGAATTGGAAAAAACAAAACGCTTAGTTGCTGTTGCTCCGGTTGAATTAGAGAATGAAGAAGTTGCTTTTATTGATGAAAATGAAGATTCTGAAATGGAAGCTCTCGAAATTCCAGAGACAAGTACCACAGCTAAATTAGAAGAAGTAGAAGAAATAAAAGTGGTTACAAAACTAACAATGCCAAGCAGAAAACTAAAAATCAAGATTTCGAATGAATTGTTAGTGGAACTGGAAAAAATGCAGATTAACTTTAAGCTGAATTAGAGCACTATGTCCTAGCCCTGATGGAAGTGGCATCCTTTTCTTGGCTTCTTTAGGCAAGGAAAGATATAGCGTACAGCAGGAAAAAGCTCCTGAATTTACTAAAAATAGCAATTGACAATACACTTATAATCAAAACTAATTTATGAATGACGTTTGATTAGTTTTTAATTTCTAAATTTGTAACCAAGTTTGAGACTACAAATATTCAAACGATAAACTTAAATAAAAATAAATATGGCATTAGCAATAACAGACGCTACTTTTGAAGAAGTAGTTTTGAAATCAGACAAACCGGTAATGGTAGATTTTTGGGCAGCATGGTGTGGACCTTGTAGAATGGTAGGGCCAATCATTGACGAATTAAGTGCTGAATATGAAGGGAAAGTAGTTGTAGGGAAAGTAGACGTTGATGCAAATCAAGAATTTGCTGCCAAATACGGAGTGAGAAATATTCCGACGGTACTGGTTTTTCATAACGGAGAAGTAGTAGGAAAACAAGTAGGAGTTGCTCCTAAACAAACTTACGCTGATAGTTTAGACGCTTTGTTGTAATCGGTAGATTATGATTTATATAGAATCTGTATGGATTCAGATAAAAGGTTTGGCAAAAGTCAAGCCTTTTTTTTGTTTAAGCTGAATTTATTTCAGCTTCTCGATTTAGTTTTATTTCTCTACTCTTTTAATTTTTAAATCATCCCATCTTTTGCTACATTTGAGATATGAAGATCGAATCGCAAATAGAGAAAATTTCCAGTTTTCAGCATCTGGAGTTGCTGGCTAATCAGGTTGTAGAAGGTTTTATTTCAGGAATGCACAAGAGTCCGTTTCATGGCTTTTCGGCTGAGTTTGCTGAGCATAAAGTCTATAACGTAGGGGAAAGTACCAAGCACATTGATTGGAAATTGTTTGCTAAAACGGATCGTTTGTATACTAAACGCTTTGATGAAGAGACTAATTTGAGGTGTCATCTTATTATCGATAATTCTTCGTCGATGCATTATCCTAAATTAAAAGACAGTCAACAGTTTTATGAAAACAAAATTGGCTTCTCGGTTTTGGCTTCGGCTGTTTTAATGAATCTTTTAAAGAAGCAACGCGATGCAGTGGGACTTAGTGTGTTTTCTGATGCATACGAGTACTACGCGCCTGAAAAAGGCAGTGATCGCCATCATAGAATGATTTTAAATACACTTGAAGGGCTTTTAGAGAAACCTGTGGTCAAAAAAAGTACTAATACAATTACATTCTTGCATCAAATAGCCGAGAAAATCCACCGTCGTTCGATGATTATCCTATTTACAGATATGTTTCAGTCCGGTCACGAAGCATCGGGAGAAGAAGCGCTGTTTAATGCGCTACAACATTTGAAACACAATAAGCATAAAGTGGTCCTATTTCATGTTGTCGATAATAAAACAGAGTTAAATTTTGACTTTGATAACGCTCCAAGGAAGTTTATTGATGTGGAAACGGGAGAAGAAGTAGCAGTTTTTGCCGATAATGTCAAAGAAGAATACGAAAAACAGACAGAAAGTTACTTTAAGAAACTTGCTTTGACCTGCTCGCAAAACCGAATAAAGTACATTCCGGTAAGCGTTGGTGAAAGTTTTGAAAAAATTTTAATGACATACTTGGTTGAAAAACAAAACTTTGGATAATAAGGAGAGATTTTGTCAAATTTTTTTTCAAAAAACGCTTGTGTAAACGGAAATCTATTGTATCTTTGCCACCGCAATAACGCAGAGGTTTGGTAGTTCAGTTGGTTAGAATACATGCCTGTCACGCATGGGGTCGCGGGTTCGAGTCCCGTCCAGACCGCAATATTGGGAAAAGCCTTTCGTAACAGAAAGGCTTTTTTGCCCAAATAAGGTTTTTAACGTTAGTTGTGTTGTTTGCTACGAATTTGTAACTCGTAGCGGGTTTAGTAGTTAGACCAATGAAAAGCTTTCCACTTTTGTGGATAGCTTTTTTGATTTAAAAAGAAAGAGGCTTTTAGATCGTCAGATTGAAAAGAGGCAAGATTTCAGTTGGTTTTAATAGCAATTAGGTTTTAGCGAGCAACTAATTTTGGAATCAAAAAGTTTATAGATTAAAATATACTGGTTTGGTAGTTCAGTTGGTTAGAATACATGCCTTTCATCTCGTCTTTTGGGACGAGACTGGTTCGATTCAAGAACTGGGTTAAAGAATTAGAATGTTATAGATTAAAATACTGGTTTGGTAGTTCAGTTGGTTAGAATACATGCCTTTCATCTCGTCTTTTGGGACGAGACGGGTTCGATTCAAGAACTGGGTTAAAGAATTAGAATGTTATAGATTAAAATACTGGTTTGGTAGTTCAGTTGGTTAGAATACATACCTGTCATCTCGTCTTTAGGACGAGACGGGTTCAATTCAAGAACTGTGTTTAAGAATTAGAATGTTATGATTAAAATACTGGTTTGGTAGTTCAGTTGGTTAGAATACATGTCTGTCATCTCGTCTTTTGGGACGAGACGGGTTCGATTCATGAACTGGGTTAAAGAATTAGAATGTTATAGATTAAAATACTGGTTTGGTAGTTCAGTTGGTTAGAATACATGCCTGTCACGCATGGGGTCGCGGGTTCGAGTCCCGTCCAGACCGCCAGTAATAAGAAGCTTTTCGTAATAGAAAAGCTTTTTTTGTTTTTGTAAAATTCAAATAGCAATCGATATGTATTTTGTTTACATCATAAAAAATCATCAAGGATTATTTTACAAAGGATTTACACAAGATCTTGGTAAGCGTATTTTTGAACACAATAATGATTTAAGCCGATACACTTCTGGAAAAAGTCCATGGGTTTTGGTGTATTTCAAAGAATTTGAAACAAAAACAGAAGCATTAAAAGAAGAATTGCGATTGAAAAAGCTTAATGTTACTTCGATAGAAAGATTATTAAGCAGTTTTCAAGTTGAATAGAATACATGCCTTTCATCTCGTCTTTTGGGACGAGACGAGTTCGAGTCCTTTAGTTCCAAAAACGAGACCAGTAACAAGAAGCTTTTCGTAATAGAAAAGCTTTTTTTTGTTTCAGTATGTTTATAAATTAAAACAATTCGGATTTATAGTTCCAGACAATCCACATAAACAATCCAAAATACATCATGCAAATTACAAATTTCATAAAGCTGGAAGCTAAAAAACCTACAAAGGATCCCGCGGCTGCTTTCAAAGCCCGATTATGGTCTTTAAAATCATAAATAAGTTCTCCTATCAGCGCACCAACAAAAGGGCCAATAATGAACCCAAAAGTGATAGGAGCAAGAATCCCAATAATCAGACCGATGTTAGTTCCCCAGATACCATACGAGCTTCCACCAAATCTTTTGGTCCCTTTGGCTGGAATGACGTAATCTAAAACGGATATGATTACAGTGACTGACAGTGCAATTCCTAATATCCAATAATTTGCCGGAACAGCATTTGTTAAATACAATAATGCCAATCCAACCCAACTGATGCTGGGCCCTGGTAAAACTGGTAAAAAACTACCAAAAATGCCCAAAATCACACACACAAAACCAAGAACCAAAAGGAGTACATCCATAAATTTATTTTTAGTAATTTTGAAAAAACAAAAGCAACATTTTACTAACTTATGAAACAGATTAAATTAATAGCTCTATTTTCTATTATCTTCTTCTTTACTTTTTCTTTTTGGGCAGTAAATGCTCAGGAAAAAAATGTAAAAAGCAACGATATGATTTTAAAAGAGGCTATTTACGATGAAAACAGAGTAAAAGTATTAAATTTTTCAATGAAAGAGTTTGACAGGCTTTTTTTTGAGTTTTCCGATAAAAAATCAGACCCAAACTTAGTATTGAAAAAAGAGGAATTTTATAAATATACGATTCAGATTGCTATTTTCTCAGATCGATTGGCGGCTCTGTATCCAGATCAAAAAGAAGTCGCTGCCGAAAATAAAAAGAAATGGTTTGCTGAAAACTACGAAGATTATTTGCTTACGAAAGCATCTCAAAAAAAATAATTGTATTTTTATAAAATATTAGTCCAATTCAAAAACAAAACCTTGAAGCAGTATTACCTCTTTTTAGTATTTATATTTTTTAATTCCTGTCAATACTTTGACAAGCAAATTCCTTCGGAAAAGGAATTGTTGCAAAAGGAATTGAAATCCATCAACTGGAAAGAAGTCGACGAATATCCATCAGTAGTAGATTGTGAAAAAATAGAAGATAAAAAGCAACGCCAACAGTGTTTTTTCGAAGTTTTAACGCGGTTGATTCAGGAGAAATTGAGCGTTGATACCCTTTCGGTTCTCTACCCTGAACTCGATACGATTGAAGTAAAGGTCACTGTTTTTCCAAATGCGACGATGCAATTCGAGCCTCAATTTCCCAAAGATTCCGTTGCTTACGACAAAATCAAAATCGATAGTATTCTTAAAGTCCGTTTAGTTGATTTTCCAAAAATTAACCCAGCCATTAAACGGGGAATTCCAGTAAAAACACAGTTTATACTCCCTGTAATCTTAAAAGTAGAGTAAGTAATGCCATTTACATTTTCACACCCAGCAATACTTTTGCCATTTTTAAAAAATAATAAATTGTCAGCTACTGCTTTGATTGTTGGTTCCATGTCTCCTGATTTTGAATATTTTTTCCGAATGAAAATGCAAAGCGAGATCAGTCATACGCTTTTAGGGATATTTCTAATTGATTTTCCTCTGGGTTTTATAGTTATGTTTGCCTTTCATGAAATTATAAAACGTCCTCTAATAGAAAATTTGCCAACTTTTCTTCAAAATAGGTTGCAAGAATTAAAAGAATTTAAATGGGTAGTTTATTTTAAAAGTGCTGTATTCACTGTTTTGATTTCCTTTTTTTTAGGAGCTGTTTCACATATTTTGTGGGATTCAATGACGCATTGGGATGGTTATATAGTACAACAAATTCCCTTTTTTAATCTAGATTTTTTTTCAATACCGTTTTATAAAATTGCACAGCATGCAAGTTCGATTATTGGCTTGGGGTGGATTTTATTTTATATTTATAAGCTACCAGAAAAAAATGAAAACAGCAAAATAGTTGGTTTCAATTATTGGTCTTTGTCTATTGTTTTTGCAGTAGTTTTTATTGCTATCCGATTTTATTTTGGAACAGAGTTGGAGAAAATAGGTAATGCTATAGTTAGTATTATTTCTCCAACAATACTCGCAATTACTCTGACAGGATTGATTTTTAGAAATAAAAAAACTATTTAGTGAAGCTTCTCCCTTTCCATTCGTATTTTCCAAACGAAGAATACAAAGCTACGCTCACACTAAAAAAGGGATAGAACAAACTACTCAAAATCAAATATCGTACTTTGGTCTTGGTTAAAAAATCATTGGATTTGTAAATCAAAACGGTATCAACTGAAAACTTCAAAGTAATTAATAAAAAGACATTCTGAAAAGCAGTTAAACCCAAGAGCCAAGAACCAAGAACGAAGAGCCAACTCAGATTTCCCGCAAATACTAACAGCCCCAATCCTTTTCCGAAAGTGCTTTGATACGAGCTTGTTTTGGATGCCCAACGTACGCGCTGATAAAACAATGACTTCCAATCGTTTAATGGTTTTGTAGTGATAATTGTATTTTGAGATTTTAGATAATGAACTTTTTCAGGAAACTGGGCAGTCGCTTTTTGCAACAAGAAAATATCATCACCGCTGGCAATTTTGTCATTTCCTTCAAAACCATTTACACCCAAAAATAACGATTTTGTATACGCAAAGTTGGCGCCATTACACATAAACCCTTTGTTGATTCCAAAACTTCCAATTGTTGCACCTTGTAAACTCGACAAATCCAATTGCTGAAAATGATGCAAAAATGAATTACCGCAATCATACGTTACCGCACCGGCAATCATCTCAACATCATGAAGCTGAATGTAATTGTCTAAGGTTAATAACCAGTTTGCATTCACTACACAATCGGCATCGGTGGTAATAATCCAATCCGTGGTTACAATTTGCATTGCGGTTACAATCGCATCTTTCTTGGGTGAATTCGTAACCCGAATGTTCTTTATTATTTGAATATTGTATCTCGACTGCGCTCGAGATGACAATGGAATGCTAAACTCTTCTTCAGAAAAATCATCAACCAAAATCACTTCGAACAATTCCATCGGATAATTCAATTTCGACAAACTCTCCAATAGAATGGGTAAATTTTCGGCTTCATTCCGGAAAGGAACAATAATCGAGAATTTTGTTTTTGGCGTTAAGCCAATATAATCTATAGCATTTACTTTGGTGAAACCATAAATCAAGAAGGTAATCGCAACGCAATAGAGGATTATAACGAAGTACAAAACAAAAATCATATTGGATTTTTAGTTTTAAAATTCAAAACATAATAACTACCAATTAGTACAGGCAGAACTACATTCAGAAACCACATAAGTGTGGTTATAAAAATTACTATCCATTCGTTTACGCCAAGAATCCCGAAGAAATATACAGCCACACTTCCTTTTACTGCAAAGTCCAAAAACTGAAATGTAGGCAAAGAGGAAGCTAGAAAATAAACGCTTGTAATCGTGGCAATGGCTATTAAATAAGGTAAGTCAACATCAAAAGCGAGAAACAAAAAGTAATATTGGTGCGAAAAAACCAGAAAACGACAAATGCCTAAAAAGATATTTTTTTGGTGAATAGGTTTTGGGATTTCGTTAATCTTATGAATCAGTTTTTCGATAGAATAGCCCTTAATGTTTATTTTTTTCAAAGAAAACAAGATTCCAAATGCCAAAAAACAAATACCAAACAGAATCATAGCGGTTTTTGTAGTAATTACATTATACTGTGCATTGAAATACAACAACCCAAAAATTCCAAAAATAACGGTCAATATCATTTGGATTCCGTTGCAAATCAGGTTCAAGAAAATCACTTTTTTAGTGTTTCCTTTATCAAAAAACAATGCTTTTCCGGCATATTCGCCCACGCCGTTTGGCGTAAAAAGTCCTGCGGTCAATGCGCCAAGAACTTGTTTTGTTGCTTCGCCCAAAGAGATCTCATGGATAAATTTAACTAAATTTTGCCATTTCAAGATTTCAAAAAACCGATTCAAAACACTCAATACTAAAATAAAGGCGATTCCGCCAATGGACTGGTTTTTCTGGAATAAAACAATGAATTTTTGCCAATCCAGTTTGTCGTTATTAGCCAATTGATTGTAAATAAAATAAAACGCACCGCCTACAATCAAAAGTTTGATTAGAAGTACGAGGAATTGCTTAGTTTTGTGTGGAATTGAAATCATTGGTGCAAAGTAACAAAACTTTAAACTTTTAGACTTTAAACTTTAAACTAAATCATTGGCAAACGAACGCATCATATTAGGAATTGACCCTGGAACGACGATTATGGGTTTTGGATTGATAAAAATTGTCAATAAAAAAATGGAGTTTTTGCAATTGAATGAATTGCAATTGTCTAAATACGACAATCATTATCAAAAGCTGAAAATCATTTTTGAACGTACGATTGAGTTAATTGATACACACAATCCAGATGAAATTGCAATTGAAGCGCCTTTCTTTGGTAAAAACGTACAATCGATGTTAAAGTTGGGACGTGCGCAAGGCGTAGCCATGGCGGCGGGACTTTCGAGAGATATTCCCATTACGGAATATGAACCAAAGAAAATAAAAATGGCGATTACCGGAAATGGAAACGCCAGCAAGGAGCAAGTTGCCAAAATGCTACAGCAACTTTTAGGACTGAAAGAATTACCTAAAAATCTCGATAGTACCGATGGATTAGCAGCAGCGGTTTGTCATTTTTTCAATTCCGGAAAAGTGGTTGGTGCCAAAAGTTATACTGGTTGGGATGCTTTTGTAAAACAAAACGAAGAACGAGTTAAAAAATAGTAGTCGGTTTTCAGTTTGCGGAACTGACTACTAAAACTGACTACTGAATACTTATAAATGAGCGGAATCTACATTCATATCCCTTTTTGCAAGCAGGCGTGTCATTACTGCGACTTTCATTTTTCGACTTCGATGAAGAAGAAAGAAGAAATGGTTTTGGCTATTGCCAAAGAAATTCAAATGCGCAAAAGCGAGTTTGAGCTTCTCGACTGCGCTCGAAGTGACCATAAAATTGAAACCATTTATTTTGGAGGAGGAACGCCAAGCGTTTTAACTTCTGAAGAAATTAATTTTTTGATTGCTGCAGTTTACAACAATTATTCTGTAATTGAAAATCCCGAAATCACACTGGAAGCCAATCCAGATGATTTGTCAAGCGAACGAATAATTGAATTGTCTAAAAGTAAAATTAACCGATTAAGCATTGGGATTCAGTCTTTCTTTGAAGACGATTTACAACTAATGAATAGAGCTCATAATTCGGTGGAAGCCAAAAAATGTTTGGAGGAAGCCACTAAGTATTTCGACAATATTTCCCTCGATTTAATTTACGGAATTCCCAGAATGAGTAACGAAAAATGGAAACAAAATATTGAAACAGCTTTGTCATTTGGGATTCCGCATATTTCTAGTTATGCTTTAACGGTAGAACCAAAAACCGCTTTGAATAAACTGATACAAACCGGAAAAATTGCCGCGCCTAAAGATGAAGTCGCACAAGAGCATTTTGCTATTTTGGTAGAAACGCTCGAAGCCAATGATTTTATTCATTACGAATTGTCAAATTTTGGGAAGGAAAACTATTTTTCCAAGAATAATTCGGCGTATTGGTTGGGGAAAAAATACCTTGGGATTGGTCCTTCGGCGCACAGTTATGATGGCATGTCGAGAAGTTGGAATATTTCGAATAATGCGCTCTACATAAAATCGATTCAAGAAAATAAATTGCCTAACGAAACTGAAATCCTTTCTATAGCTGACCGTTACAACGAATATATTATGACTGGTTTGCGAACGATTTGGGGTGTTTCTTTGCATAGAATTGAAACCGAATTTGGAATCATTTATTTGGAATATTTAAACAAACAATCTCAAAAATTCCTTAGTGATGATTTAGTTTTTATAAAAAATAACATTCTGAAACCGACTCCAAAAGGAAAGTTTTTGACAGATGGAATTGCATCAGATTTATTTTACTTAAATTTGGAATAGTTAAAATTTGCCACAAAGGCACAAAGGCACAAAGAAATAAGTAAAGTTTTACATGATACTTTGCGCCTTAGCGCCATAAAAAATAATAATTTGTGTTAGCAACAGTTCAACATAACAATCAAACAATTAAGGTCGACCTATCAAAACCCATTGATATTTCGATTCCATTGACTAATACAGATGAAAATCCAATTGCTTGGTATATAAATAAACCAGTAATTGAACCGGTAGTTTTTGGGGATTGGATTGGTAAAGTTTCAGAAGGGAAATCATCTACTAATTTCAATAACATTTTCTTTAATCCGCACGGACACGGAACGCATACCGAATGTCTGGGACATATTACACGAGAATTTTACAGCATTAATCAATCGTTGAAACAGTTTTTGTTCTTGGCTGAATTGATTTCGGTTGTGCCGGAATTGCAAGGAGAAGATTTGGTGATAACATTAGAAAATATCACGACTGCGCTTGATGTGACACTGAAATTAGGTGTTCCAAAAGAATCCCTAATCATTAGAACGATGCCTAATTTTAAAATAAAGAAATCTTTGAAATATTCGAATACCAATCCGCCATATCTTTCTGAAGAGGCTGCACGTTTCATTTGCGAAAGCGGAATTCAGCATTTATTGATTGATTTGCCAAGTGTAGATAAAGAAAAAGATGATGGAAAATTATTGGGACACAAAGCATTTTGGAATGTAACTGATGTGAATAATTTGAATCATGGTGCACGGTTAGATTGCACAATTACCGAAATGATTTTTGTTTCAGATGAAGTGAAAGATGGTGCTTATTTGCTGAATTTACAAATCGCATCTTTTGAGAATGATGCAAGTCCTAGTAAACCTATTTTGTATGCTGTTTTAAATGATGCATTTTAAATTTTGAATAAAATAATTTCATAAGATGAACTTAGAAATGTACTACGAATATTGCTTGTCTAAAAAAGGAGTAACAGAACATTTCCCTTTTGATGAAGATACGTTGGTTTTTAAAGTAGGTGGAAAAATGTTTGCATTGTCGTCTTTAAGTCAATGGGAAAAAGGACAACCAGCAGTCAATTTGAAATGTGATCCTGAACGAGCTGAGGAATTATGAGCTGAATACGTTGACATTCAGCCGGGTTTTCACATGAGTAAAACCCATTGGAATACAATTATGATAAACGCATCGGTTTCGGATATGCTTGTCAAAAAGTTGATTGATCATTCCTATGAATTGGTTTTCGGAAGTTTGACTAACAAGATGCTTGTACAGATAAAAACAAAATAAAATCCATTCGTCGACCAATAATAGCTATTCATCTATAGTAATTATAGATATGACGAAAAATGAAATGTTTTTAATGGAATAAATTTAATTTAGTGCAAAAATTTAATTTAATAAATTATGAGCAAGGCACTGAATATTCTATTAATTGAAGATGATGCAATTGAAATAATGAAATTCAATAGAGTTTTAAGCACCTTAAGTATTAAGCATAAAATTGTTGAAGCTAATAACGGAGAGGAAGCTATTACGATATTGAAAGTCAAAGAGGTGATTCCTGATATAATAATTTTAGATTTAAATATGCCAAAAATTAACGGAATAGAATTTTTAGGCATATTAAAAGGGGATGACTACTTAAAATATATTCCAGCAATAATTTTAACTACATCCAACAATCGAAAAGATATTTTAGAATGTTATAAAATAGGAATTGCTGGGTATCAGTTAAAACCTCTTAAATATGACGACTATGTAGATAGGGTAAAACGCTTAATAGAGTATTGGAGTGATAATGAATTAATATCTCAATAATGTGCGAACGGAATAGTAAATAAGGAAGTCGAAGAATTAGTTCTAGCTAATTTTGGCGGAGGATAAATAGGAGGCTATTAAACTTCGAAGTGGAGTTGATGTTGCTTGTTTTATAAACATGGATCCTTATTATGATTATTTGACCTTTAGTTGATTCAAGCTGTTTTTGATGAAATGGGGTTGACATTGAGTGATGTTTTGATAGCGTTTGGAGAATGGTGAGTATGAAAACTATAAAAGATAAATATGGTGGGTTGATGGAAGCAGGAGGGAATAATTTTAAATAGTTTTTTAATAAACTTGACTCTTTTTCATAACCGAGTAATGTTTATTTATCCAAAACTAACACCACCGGAATTTAAAGTTACTGACGTTCCTGAAAATAGTCTCAACATACATTATTTTTCAAAAAGAGAAGGGTTTATGATTTTGTAAGGGGTATTTTAAAGTAATTAGGTATTATGAATAGTAATCCTGTTAAAATTAATTTAGTTCAAACTCGCAATGAAGGTTGTTCACATGAAATTTTTAATGTAATTTGTAAAAAAAAACATGGGTAATTTAGAATTTAATTTTGATGAAGATAGCTTCAATAAGCTATTTCCTTTCTATATTTTAATTGATTCTAATTTAAAAATAAAAAGTTTTGGTAAAAGTTTGGCCAAAACTTTGCCTGGAATTAAATTAAATGATGATTTCTCTTCAACTTTTGAAGTTAAAAGGCCCTTTGTTGAAAATCCAGATTTTGATTCATTAATAGCTGTTTCTAATCAATTAGTTGTTTTAGGGACTATGGCTTATATGGTCGATTTAAGAGGTCAATTTCAAGAACATAAAGGTTCTGTTTTATTTGTAGGATCACCGTGGTTTGTTTCTATGAGCCAAGTAAGTGAAAAAAAATTAACACTCCACGATTTTGCGTTTCATGACCCTTTAGTTGATTTACTACACGTATTAAAAACCCAAGATATAACAGAACAAGAATTAAAAGAATTATTAATTAAAATTAATAATCAAAAAAAAGATTTAAAAAGAGATCAGGAAGAGTTAAACAGGCTTTCACTTGTTGCCAGTACTAATGAGAATGGAGTTGTTTTTACTAAACCAGGAGGGGATATTTTTTGGTGTAATGATGCTTATTTAAAATTGACGGGTTTTTCTAAAGAAGAAATAATAGGAAGGACTCCTGTTCAGGTTGGTATGTGCGATCACACAAATAAAAAAGATCTAAAGAGTATGATTGACCCATTCTTTAAAGGGGAAAAATTTGATGTAGAATTAGTTCATGGTCGGAAAGACGGAAGCTATTTTTGGACTAAAACAAAAGGGCAGCCTATCCTGGGTTCAACAGGGAATGTTATTCAGTATTTTGCGATGATTGAAGATATAACTGAAAAGAAAAATGCTGATTTTAAATTGATTGAATCGGAAGACAGGCTTTCATTTCTAATTCTTAATCTACAAACGGGTATTATTTTAGAGGATGAGAATAGAAGGCTTTTATTGGTAAATAAAAAATTCTGTTCAATGTTTAATTTTGAAGAAGATCCCGATACTTTGGTTGGTATGGATTGTTCTAATTCTGTAGAGGATTCAAAACGTTTTTTTAAAAATTCGGAATTATATGCTGAAAGATTGAATAGTATACTTGAAACTAAACAACCTGTTTATAATGAAGAATTAGAGCTAGTAGATGGCAGGTTTTTTGAGAGAAGTTATGTACCCATCTTTAGTGATGGTATTTATAAAGGTAATCTTAGGTCTTATATAGATATTACAATAAAGAAAAACCACGAAGAAATATTACAAAACGAAAAAGAAAAATATAGCAATGTCATTGCTAATATGAACTTAGGTTTAATGGAGGTAGATACTAATGAAGATATCACTTTTGCCAATCATAGTTTTTGTGAAATCAGTGGGTATGATTTAGAGGAAATTATTGGGAAAAAAGCCTCAGATCTATTTCTAGCCAAGGAAGATAAAGAGTTAGTTGATACTAATAATGATTTAAGTATTCCCAATATGACTAATTCCTATGAAGTTCAAATAAAAAATAAAAAAGGAGAGAAAAAGCATTGGCTAGTCAGTAGTGCACTAAATTATGATGTTAATGGGAAAATAATGGGCTCAATAGGCATTTATCTTGATATAACAGAACAAAAAGAGCAAGAGGAAAAGCTTTATTTACTCTCCTTAATAGCTGAAAAAAATCTTAATGCGGTTATTATTTCTGATAAAGAAGGTAGGATAGAATGGGTTAATTCCAGTTTTGAAAAAATGTCAGGTTATAATAAAGAAGATTTAGTAGGTATAAAACCAGGTTATTTATTGCAGGGTAAAGATACAGATCCTGAGACCATTAATTACTTAAAAAATCAAATTAGCAAAGGGCATCCTTTTAATTGTGAAATTGTAAATTATTCCAAATCAGGAGAAAAATATTGGGTTAAAATACAAGGACAAGCATTATATAATAAAAAAGGTGAGATAGTCAGATATTTTGCTATTGAAGAAAATATATCCAATAAGAAAATATTGGAAAATCAACAAGAAGAGTTAGTAGCGAGTTTAGCAAAAACAAATAAAGAACTCGAAGATTATGCTCAAGTAGTTTCGCATGATTTAAAATCTCCTTTACGCAGCATTCATTCATTAATTTCATGGATAAAAGAGGATAGTGATAAGGGATTTAGTGATCAAACTTTAAGCTATTTTTCTATGATAGAGAATAAAGTCGAAAAAATGGATCATTTAATTGAGGGTATATTAACCTATTCTAAAATTGACAAAGAGGAGTTGGCTAAAGAAAGTATAAATACTCATCAAATTATACAGAGTATAATTGATATTATTCATATCCCCAAACACATCAGTATTACTATTAAAAATCAACTACCGATACTTTATGCGGATCGTTACAGAATTCAGCAATTGTTCCAGAATATAATAGGGAATGCTGTCAATTATATTGAAGAGGAAGTTGGTTTAGTTGAAGTCGCTTCGGAAGAATTTGGTGACCATTATGTTTTCTCCATTAAAGATAATGGTGTTGGTATTGCAAAAGAGCATCATGAGAAAATATTTAATACCTTTCAGTCCTATACTAAAAGTGAACATTCAACTGGAATTGGATTGGCAATTGTGAAAAAGGTTATAGATGCCTATAATGGTAAAATATGGATTGATAGCGAATTAGGAAAGGGTTCAACTTTTTTTGTAAAACTTAATAAATAAATTATGAAAATTATTCAGGCATCCAAGGTAAAAAATCAAGATTGGAACTATTTACAAGAAAAAATAATTTTAAATAATCCCTTAATCTTAGTTTTTGCTAACAGATTTCTTTTGGAGGATGAAGCAGTAATTGAAAGCATTCGAAAAGAGTTTCCCTATGAGCATATTGTTTTTGGATCAACTTCAGGGGAAATTTTATCTTGTAATGTATATGACAATTCCATTTCAGTAACCGCCATCGAATTTGAGAAAAGTTCTTTTGTAGTAAAACGGGATAACATTCTGAATTATGATAACGATGCAGGAAAATTAGGAGAAGCACTATATAATGAAATCCCAAAAGAGAATTTAAAGCACCTATTTGTAGTGTCAGAAGGTAGTTTTGTAAATGGTAGTTCATTGATAAAAGGATTAGAAAGCAATATTGATTTCTCAATTTCAATAACCGGTGGGATGTGTGGTGATGATGCTCGATTTGAAAAAACCCTCGCCTCTTACAAAGACAACCCAAAAGTAGGTGAAGTCATACTAATAGGTTTTTATGGAGAAACATTAGAAATCACCTATTCCAGTTTTGGTGGTTGGATTCCATTTGGACCAGAAAGGATAATTACTAAATCAGAAGCAAATATTCTTTATGAAATTGATGGACAACCAGCGCTTGATTTGTATAAAAACTATTTAGGGGAGAAAGCCAGTGAATTGCCACAAGCTTCTCTATTGTATCCTTTAAATGTAACTCCTGAAGATAAAAAAGAACCGGTTGTGCGAACTATATTAAATATAAATAACGATGATCAATCCATGATTTTAGCAGGTGATGTGCCAATTAATTCAAGAGTTCAGCTAATGATGGCATCTGTTGATGGCATTGGAGACGGAGCAAAAATTGCTGCTGAATTTGCTATGAAAAACAGAAAAAACAAACCAGAATTAGCTGTTTTAGTAAGTTGTATTGGTAGAAAATTAGTGATGAATCAAAGAGTAGAAGAGGAAGTTGAGCAAGTTCTAGAGACTATTGGAGAAAAGATCCCAATGACAGGGTTTTATTCCTACGGAGAGATGGCACCTTTCAATGGAAGTAAGTCTTGTGAACTCCATAATCAAACAATGACTATAACTCTAATTAGCGAATAATGAATTCATTACTAAAAAGACAAATAGATAAAAAACTTAAAGGAGGACTGAACGATTTAGATCTTTTTTTAGAAGCTATTAATGATTCTTATGAAAATTTTGAAGACCATATAGGTTTACTGCAGAGAGCAATGAAAATAAGTTCAGATGAGCTTTTCACAGCCAATCAAAAGCTTAGAGATGAAGCCGAAAGTCTTAAAGAAGTTAACAGAAACTTAGAATTTATTCTTAAATCAATGAGTCTCGATGCGGAAATTACTGCTAATGTAGATTCATTTAATTCATCGGATTATATTAAACAACAATCGGTAGAAATTATAAAGATCAACAAGCAAAGAGAAGAGTTGCTTGTTGATCTTGAAAAGCAAAATAAGGCATTAAATGAATATGCTCATATGGTATCCCATGATTTAAAGGCACCATTACGAAGTATTGATACATTGATAAATTGGTTTATAGAAGATAATAAAGAAATGATGAATGAAACCAATGTGAAATCATTAAATTTAATTCTCTCAAATGTGGAGAAAATGGATTCATTAATTAAAGGAATCTTAAATTATTCTTCTGTTGAAAACATTGAGAATGAAGATAGGGTAATTGATTTGAACAATTTAATCGATGAAATTCTTACTATTATTCCTATACCCGAACAAGTTGAAATTACTCTAAAAAATCCATTACCCAAGGTAGTCGGAAATAATTTTAGATATAAACAGTTATTTCAAAACTTGATACAGAATGCTATAAAATACAATGATAAAGATAAAATTTTAGTTGAAATTGGAAACACTGAAAATGATACTGAATTTCAGTTTTACATAAAAGACAACGGAGTTGGTATTCCTGAAAAATACTACACTAAAGTTTTTGATATTTTTTCTAAACTAGAAAACAATGATTCCTCTTCTGGAATAGGACTTTCGATAGTGAAAAAAATTATAGAATTTTATAAAGGAAAAATTTGGTTGGAAAGTCAAGTAGAGGTTGGCACAACTTTTTATTTCACAATAACTAAGAGCAATGGAACAGCCTAATCTAGAATACATTGATAAATTGTCAGGGGACAATATCGATTTCCGAACAAAATTAATTGGAATTCTTAAAAAAGAACTTCCTGAAGAAGTAGAAAGATACTTACAGGAAATGAATAATGTTAATTTTTCATATGCCGCTCAATCCGTGCATAAGCTAAAACATAAGATATCTATACTTGGTTTAGAAAAAAGTTATTATATTGCTCAAGAATATGAAGATAACTTAATTAAGGGCACTACTATACTAAAACTTGAATTTGAAACTATTTTGAAATCAATGCAAGATTTTGTATATTGTCTATAACCACTTCCTTTATGAATTGCATTGTTATTGATGATGAAGAGATGGCGAGAGTAATTATCACTCAAATAATGAGTCGTTTTCCTGAGCTCAAACTAATCCAAGAATTTCCTAACGCCATTCAGGCTATGAAATTCTTGAATAACAATCAAGTGGATTTAATTTTTTTAGACATTCACATGCCTGATTTTACAGGATTTGATTTTATACAAAGTTTAAAAAATCCTCCTAGAATTATTTTAGTAACTTCAGATAAAAATTTTGCTATTGAAGCTTTTGAATACGAGTGTATAGTAGATTATTTAGTAAAGCCTATCTCTGAAGATCGATTTCAAAAAGCAATTCAAAAAGCTAATTCTTTTAAGGTTATCTCCAAACCATCGGAAGTAAAACCAAATTTTGAAGACAACGCAAAGGAATTTTATATTAATATCGATCGTAGATTGATAAAAATAGAAATGGCATCTGTAAATGTTGTAGAGGCAAAGGGAGATTACATTCACATAAAAACAGAAAGTAAAAATTATGTAGTCCATTCTACCTTAAAAAAAATCGAAGGTAAATTGTCTAAAAATTTATTTTTAAAAGTACATCGTTCCTTTATTATCAATACTAAAAAAATCATTGATATTGAAGATAATAGTGTCTTAATTGGCAAAGATGTAATTCCAGTAAGTCGCGCTAATAGACCTGAATTGATGAAAAGATTAAATCTTTTATAAGCTATTTGTCCCCATCAAATTGTATTTGAACTACAGTAAGTAGTAATTAATCTAAGATTTCATTTTTTCTTTAATTAGTTAAGTAGCTTTGTTTTCTAATTACAATATAAAGATGATGGGTAAAAAATACTTTTTTATTAATTTGTTATTTTTAGTGTTATTCTCTCAATTAGGCTTTTCGCAAAGTAAAAGTGCAGTAGGGGTAGCCACCGGAAACTGGATAAGTCTTATGAAAGGCGATAAGTTTGATCCAAATGATGATCAACAGTCCGTAGCTGATACAGATTTTGTTGGTAATACTGCTCATGCGATGGTTGAAACTCAAAAAGAGACCATCAACTTTACTGATGGATTAACTGATGATGTTTACTATTTTAGAGTTAGAATGGGCCAAAGTATAGCCTCAACTTCTTTTTATTTAGGAATTGATGTTTCAGGTGATTTGATTGCAGATCTTTTTATTGAAGCAAATATGAAAAGCCAAACTCCATACGTTTCTTTTCATAAAAGAGATGTTTCAAAAACGGGTCTTTCTCCCTCTCAAACTGCTTGGTTAAACGGAACAAAAAATAATGAATTCTTCTTGGATGCCAGAAATGCCCATATATTGACTTATACTGCAGGAACTGATATTGATGGAGGTAATAGTGGAACAGATAGTTGGATAGAATTTGGTTTTACAGAAGAAAGCTTAAAAAAATATGTTTTAAATAATTTTGGGGTTGTAATTACTGGTAATTCTGTAATAGCCTTGTACGGTTTTACTTCAACAAGTCAGACGTCTAATGGTGATATTGCGGGAGTAAATGATAAATTATCTGGAGTTTTGGATAAAAGCTGGGAAGAATTAGGTGTTATCGTTAATGGTACATTGGATAACATTGCATCTGGAGAAATATTGGTTCCAGCAGTAAATACACTATCTACTACAGATACTACTCCTACTATTACTGGTTCATGGGGAGGTGAAATGCTAGGGGATGACCATTTAATAATAACTATAAATGGAATTACTTATTCCGAAGAAATTTATATAAATAATACAAACTGGAGTGTTACAATTTTATACCCGGAAATGTTATCTGGCACATATGAAGTAGTAGCTACAACTACTAGAACCTCCAACAATAATGTAAGAACGGATACTACAAGTAACGAATTAATAATTGTAGGCTCTACAGAATTAACAACTGTAACATCTGCAAATGATGGTGGCTTAGAAAGTAATGGAGATTTAGCGAGTCTTATTGCCAAACGAAATTTTAACAGAATAAAATCAAATAGCTTTGCTAACGAAAAAGAGGTGCAAAAAAAGTTTATTCCCACTTCTTTTTTTTTAAAAAAAACAAGCTCAGGTATTGATTTTTCTGCTTTAATTCCAAATACAGGAATACTAGGTGTCGAAACTAGTTTTGTATCTAGTCCTACAGACTTAATTGAAATCACTAATGCTAAAGAAGTGTATTCAGTAGATTATTATCAAGGTAATAATCGCGTAGCGGCTGTTTTAGCTACTTCAACAACTGGAGCTGTCTACAGTCACTCTAAAGCAATTTGTGATCGCTTGAATAATTCATCTCTAGAAAATATTGTAACAATCAATTTAAATGGTTATGAAGTTATTTTGGTTGAAATAAAAAGAGCCAACGGACTAACTGAATATGCTGTGAATTTTTCTATTCAACAATTGACAACGGCAAATGTACTTCATAGCTATTGGAATATAGAACAGTATCCTGCGGGAGACTATCTTAATTTTCAAGTTTGGGGATCTTCAACAGCTCAGGTTTGTCATATAGCGAAAACAATTATTTCCAAAATTCAACAACAAAAAGCTTTAACTGCCGAAGTAGTTAGTAATAGGATTCCAACTGTTTTTGTAAAAAAAGGTTTTTATAAAAATGGTAAATTAAATATGGCAATAATTAATAAATCAAGAGCCTTTAATTTAACTTTTATTGGAAATAAAAAAACAACGGAATTAGCAGCAACAGCAATAGTTTCTCAGAATTTAATTTTGACTGGGGCATACGAACAAAATATAGTTTTAGATTTAGGAGGATTATTTGATATTGGGTTATCAATAATAGGCGATAAATCAAAACAATTAGATGGATTGTATTTAGCAGATGGTCCTTGGGGATTGGATTATTTGAAAACAGAGACAAAAATTTCATCATTTTTGATTGATAATACTCTAAATACAAATATCACAAATGATCAGTATGCCATAGAAAGAAATACAACTGTTACTGGAGATGTATACGGGACTTTAAATGTATTTAGAAATATTCTTCCAGGTGATTTGCTATTTGATGCCAGTTTATATTCAATGGTAGGTTTTACAATACAAAACTCACTACCTGTAGAAGTTGTTTTAATAACAGAAAATACGACAGACTGGAATGATAGATTGCGTTTTCAGCTTCCTGCAAATGCAACAGCAGTAGAGATGAATGTCCTTTTCAATAACTTTGCCAATCAAAAAGGCCAAAAATACACTAACGAAAAAATTAAAGGTCTTGTTTTCTCGGTTCAAGGAAATTATAGTGCTTTTCGACCATTTGAAATTAGTGTATCTCAATTAGCTTTTAAAAATACAAGTTCTTTGAGTACGGTTGGTTTTTCAAATAAATTTAGTAAGAGTATGTATAGTTACCCTAATCCATGCCAGTTTTCGACTACGCTTGTTTTGCCTCAAATAACTGAAAGTGCCAGGGTAGAAGTAGCGGATCTAACCGGAAGAATTCTGATTGCAAAAAGCTATAAAACTGTGTCATCTAATAATGAAATCCAAGTAGCATTAGATAATTTGAGCAAAGGAGCTTATCTGTTTATTGTTACAACAAAAGAAAATGAAAAATTACAAACCAAATTTATCATAGAATAGTAAAATGAATAGTGTTTAGAAGACTGCCAACCACGGGCAGTCTTTTTTTTTGTATAAACATATTTTTATTTGGGTTGTTGTATTTGTAATCTAAGTATTATAATTATTTAAATAAAGTGTATTTTATCGATTTTTTATGCATTTTAAGCGATAATTTTATAAATTCGTATTGAACTAAAGCCGTGAAAAATGAAAGAAAAATTACACAATACGCAACCATTGCTAGAGAGAAATAATTTTGAAGATCGTTCAGGTTATTATTTGATTTCTTTAAATTGGTCATTGATAAATGAAGAATATATTACTTTTGTTCGAAAAGAAGTTTTTGGTTATTGTTATAATTTGGATTGGGCCGGACCTATAAGTAAGTTTGATGCAGAAAAAAAAGTGATAAAAGATAAAATAGTAATGGTCTCTCAATCAAGAATAAGGTCTTTTGTCGTTAAGGTAATTATAGATGAAATAGAATGTTTTGTATTGCCTAATATCGAAGAGGTTAGGAAAATAGTTGGTTTTGATGATATTAATTTACAACTTGTAGTTTAAGTTATTTTTTGAAACAAATATAATTTAAATGTCAGGATAATAAGACTATCTGTTTTACTTGCTAAACAGATTGTATTAAAAAAAAGAGGATGTTATGGAGATAAGAGTGGTTGGAAGAAATTTCGGCAACTTTATGTTATAAATAATTTGCGGGATCACCACCAGAAATACTAACCATAATGGTAATTCTAAGTTCTCGGATTTATATCTAAATCTTCTTTTAGCTGTCTTATATCCAATATTATTGGCTTCTTATAGATTAAGATTAGCATTGCTACAATTAAAGTCATGTAAATCATGACTTCCATTACATTTTTACTCAGCAATACAAGATGACTGACATTATGTTCTTGGTTGATAAATCTAAAAAAAAACCTCAAGATCCCATCTCTTTCTGTAATAATTAGCAACTTCTTTAGGACTTAGCTCAAAATCATTGGTAATAAACCAAAAATATTTTTCAGATTGCTCTTTATTTTTTACTACCACAAGCCTAAACCGATTTTCAACTTTTTCTTCCTGATAATTCTTATTTCCCCTTTTATTTATTATCGGGACACCTTTATGTAGATTAATAATACTGTCATTTATTAGTAAATTATCTCAAATATCTAAATCCTGATTTTCTTTAATAAGGGATTCTATCTCTACATGCTTGCGATTTTCCCTAGCCCTGATTACAAATTTGAAATCCTTTTGGGAAAACTCTTTCATAGTCCGGGCTGATTAAACTCCTCTGTCAATTATATAAATACTACGATGTTCAGTATCTTTTTTTTACTTGCTTTAAAACAGCTTCAGAAACCGCATTCTTCTGGTATACATAGCTCTGTGTATTAAATATTTCTAAACCTATAGGAAGATTACCGTCAAAGGAAACCCTAAATTTTATAAGCTTCTTGACATTATTCTGATCAATTCCTTCTTTGAGCTTTCCGGAGAGGTCTGGATCAATAGTACTGTCTACGCGAATTAAATTATACTTATCTCTTTCCGGCTGATTGTAACTTTCAGAGAAACGATCATACAAGCATTCGAGAATTTCCTTGAAATAGTTGGAGTCAATTTTTGACAATCTCTCAGAAATAGACCTCCTTCTGATAGTTTCGGATTCGTGTAAATTGAAAATAGCCTTAAAACCTGAGTAGTTAAAGGTTTTTTTCATTACTTTTTGGTCTTTGAAATGCGTTATAAATTTATGATTATCAGTAGTTAACACGGTAAAAGTTTTATAAAAAAGAAAAAGCTTGTTAAATAACTGATCAACTTAAATGTTTGTGGTTTCTTAGAAAACAAAAAAAGTCGGAAGATTTTTCTTCCGACCACTCTTATCATAGAGATACCCCCTCTTTTTTGGTTTAAATTGGTTTGGTAATGGGTGTTATTTTAATTCAAAAATTGGTTTGTCAACCAAGTTCCATTTTAATCGTAATCCAACTTCATTAAAAGTAAAACCAGCAGCTGTAGTCGATGCAATATTACTTCGAGTTCCATAAATATTTGCTAATAAACGGTCAGAAAATTTATAACCAAATTTTGCCTGAACTCTGTAGGTCCATTGTTTAGAGTTGTCCTCTATAAATTGAAATCCAGTTGCTATATTAGCATTGTAAAACCACGATTTAGCTTCAACAATTTTCTCGTCTTTTAGTATTTCTAAAAATAATTCGACAGCATTAAATTTCTTTGGGCTGAAATAATCAGTAGGAACTCTGTTTTTATAAGATATATATTGGTAGTTTAGTCCGCCTTTGATTACAGGATTCGCCTTGAAATTATAATAGAAGGAAGTAAACAATAAGTTTCTTTTATTGTTATCTGTTTGTGAGGAGTAAAAATATTGTGTAAACCATCCAAAATTAAAATTGGTGCCTAAATTATAATTAAAGTAATAATTGTTGACAGCAATTTCTTTGCTAATTAAATCGGAATTAAAATTTTGAATTTCTCTTTTATATCCTACCTCTAAGTCTTGAAGTTTTACTGGTTTAAGTTTAAAATAGGTACTAATTAATGCTTGAGTATAACTTGTGCTATTAGAGTTTGCAGAAGAAGCGCCTAAATCTAGTGTGTAACTTATTTTAGGATGGAATTTATACTCTATTCCTGCTAAGAAGTCAGTCGTTTTTGCATTTACATTTGTAACTGTATTTTCTGTTTTTCTATATTGATACATTGTGTTTATAGTCCATTTTGTAGATATTGGAACACTAATTAAAGTACGAGTTGCAATAGCTGTATTGTTTCCATTATCAAATGTATAACTTAGTTTTTCTTCTAGATAAGGAGTGAATTCTTCTTTTAATTTTTTTATGAAATTAATAGCATCTCCTTGATTGTTGAATATTTCTAAAGTAGTGTTGGCTGCTCTATACGCTTTTGATATTTCGCCTGATGCATAATAGGCATTTGCAATTCCTAGATTACCATCAAATGATTTAGAATCATTTCCTAAAATAGTAGAATAGTATTGAATACTGTCTTTAAAATCACTGCGATAAATGGCTAAAGTTGCGGATAGTGCCAATAACCAATTTTCATTAGCGTATTTGGTATTTAATTCGGTTATTTTAAGTTCAGCAAATTTGTATTTTTTATTCCAAATTAAAGCCTGAACATAACGTTCTTGTGTTTGTTTAATTAAATTTTCATCACTATTGTAATTGACTTTTTTAATTGCTTCTTCAGATAGTGCTAATGCTTTTTTGTCTTTTCCATCTATATGCTCAATTAAAGATAACCCGTTTAAAGCTATAATTGGATCATTTTGGGCAATTAAATCATAGGTTTCTTTGCCCTTTGTTATGTTTTTGGTAATCAAATACAAGTTGGCTTTATTTAATAGTGTTTCCTTGTCATTAGGGAAATCAATTAAAATCTCATTATAGAAAGTCTCCGCTTCAGTATAGCTTTTTTCATTTACCTTTTGATTCGCATATCCTAATTTTATGTATTTTCTTGAAATTAAAGGACCTGGATTACCGGGAGATATTTCTAAAGCTTTATTGACTTGAAAAAGAGCCTCTTTAAATTCTTTTAAATTAGATAAGGTATTTGCATAGCCAAGATGACCAACAAAATTATCAGGGTTTATCTCTACAAGTCCGCTGTAAAATACTTTAGCTTCATCAAATTTTTTGTTCCAAAGTAACGATTCTGCATAATTTAGTTCAATTTCTAAATCGCCTGGGTATTCTTTTTTTAGATCTATAAAAAGATTTAATGCTTTTTCGGCTTGTTGATTAAGGCCGATTGCTCTGGCATAACACAAACGTGCTGTTTTGTTTTTGGGATAGTCTTTTAAAATATTTTCGAAGAATACCTCAGCTTTGTCAAATTCACCTTTTTCTAAATTACCGAATCCTTTGCTCATATCTTGAGCATTTCCAACATTGCTTAAAATAATGAATAGAAAAAAGATAGTTTGTTTTAATAATTTCATCCGATTAAATTCTTGATTTATATCCATGCAAGTTAAGTATAAAGCTGTGATATTTCACCTACAGTAAATGATTATTCGTCGAAGAATTATAAAGCTTCATACTAATACTGCTGATATTTGTATCACTATTAACAAATATAATTCAAAACTTATGTGAGTTCAAATCACATCTTTCGGAGGAGTTTATGAAATTAGCGACTTATTAAACACCCAGAATGGAGAGTCTTTAAAAATCATTTTGAATCGCTGATGAACATTCTAAAGGCATGGTTCTTTCTTTGAATAAAGTAGTAGACATTGATAGTAGTTCAGTGAATGTTATTTTGTATTCGCATGGAAGAGCAGTGAAAAGCGATACGTTATTTTATATTATTGGAAAGAAAAACAATAAAGTAAGAATGCTATTTAAGGTCTTGAATTATTACGATACTTTGCTTTAATTTTTTTTGTATTTTGTTTGAAACTTAATCAATATGAAAATAGGATCTTATACTATTCCTTCAATACCAACAAAATTAAGCTCTGAGCAGTTATTTATGATAACTATACTTTTTGTAAACGGTGGTAATTATTTGTATAATTTATTATTAGGGCGCATATTGGGACCGGCTGAGTTTTCAGATGCCGCAATATTAATTACATTATTATTAATACTTTCCTTCGTAGGGATGACTTTTCAAATTGTTACAGCAAAATATGCTGTATTATTAGAAGAAAATTATCTGCTAACTTTTATTAAGCTTATTACTAAATACGCTGCTTTTTTAGGAGTGTTATTTGGCATTGGTATTGTCTTTTTTTATCAAGATTTGCAAGCTATTTTTCATACAAAAACAGCTTGGATGTTTTTCATTTTTGGATTTGGAATTCCATTGTATTTTTTGATGAGTGTTAATAGAGGTTTATATCAAGGCCAAAATGTATTAAATAAATTAGCCACTACCTATCAAACTGAAATGGCCAGTCGTCTAGTTTTAACTATAGGAGCAATTTTTTTGTTGCCTAATATACAAAGTTCTATAATTGTCGCTTCAGGAATAGTTATGTCGTTTGTTTTTGGTATTTTTCCTTTCCAAAAATTAATTTTTAAAGGTTTTAAGTCAGTAGAGACTCCTGAGATAGATACCCGTTCAATTACTACTTTTTTTGCATTGACTGCTTTTTATGAACTTACGCAAATCATAATTAACAATAGTGACATCATATTAGTAAAACATTTTTTTGACAATCAACAGGCTGGATTATATGCTTCATTAGCTCTAATTGGTCGTGTTGTTTATTTTGTTGCTTGGATGTTTGTAATGTTATTGTTACCCAAAGTAATCCAAATGAAAAAAGAAAATCAAGATACACTACCCATTTTACTAAAATACGTAGGGTACATTGTTTTACTTTCTACTTCAATTGTATTGTTTACGGCATTATTTCCTGAGTTTGTTGTAAATGTTATGTTTGGGAAAGCGTATGTTTCTATTTCATTTTTGTTGTGGAAATATGCATTAGCCACCTCACTTTTTGCAGTTGCAAATATTTTTGCATACTATTATTTATCACTCAATCAATATCTTCCCGTTGTTGTTTCAGCTTTCTTAGGCTCAGCTCAAATAGGTTTAATTATTGTTTATCATAATTCACTGGAACAAGTCGTTCACATGCAAATAATTGCAATGGTTATTTTATTGTTTTTTCAATTGTGTTATTTCTTTTATAAAAATAAAAAGTAAATGTGTAGCATGAAATTCTTATTATCTTTAAATCGCCAAACCAAATCTGTAAAAATATGAAAATAGCTGTAATCACTGCTTTTCCACCTAGTAAGGTAACCTTGAATGAGTATGGATACCATTTAGTTAAAAATTTTGTACAAAAAAATGAAGTTACTCAAGTTGTTATACTGGCTGATAAAACAGTTGAAACAAAAGAATTAGATTTTGAAAATAGTAATAAAATAAAAGTCAATGAATGCTGGTTTTTTAATAGTTACTCTAATATTGTTTCAATTTCTAAAGCAATAAGTAAGGAAAAACCAGATGCAGTACTTATAAATCTTCAATTTATGAAATTTGGAGATAAAAAAATACCTGCAGCTTTGGGTCTAATGATTCCTATGGTTTTACGCTTGAAAGGGATTCCTACAGTTTCTTTATTGCATAATATTTTGGAACAAGTAGATTTAGAAAGTGCCGGTTTTACCGATAATAAAATAGCACAAAAAATCTATAATTTTATTGGGACTACACTAACTCGTTTTATTTTAAAGTCAGATGTAGTGGCGGTTACCATTAATAAATATGTAGCTATTTTAGAAAAAAAATATAAGGTAAAGAATGTAAAAGTGATTCCTCATGGTACTTTCGATAGTATTGACGAACCATCTTTTGAATTGGCACCTGGCCCAAAACAAATTATGGCATTTGGTAAATTTGGGACCTACAAAAAAGTGGAGATACTTATTGAAGCAGCCATTTTAATAAGAAAACGTAGTACTGAAAAAATTGAAGTGGTCATTGCAGGGACTGATAGCCCTAATACTCCAGGATATCTTGCAGGGGTTCAAGAAAAATATAAAGAAGTAGAGGGAATCCGTTTTACGGGTTATGTAGAGGAAAAAGATGTTCCCGTTATTTTTGGAAACTGCACTGTAGTTGCATTTCCTTATACTTCTACAACGGGAAGTTCAGGAGTATTGCATCAAGCAGGAAGTTATGGTAAAGCTGTAGTTATGCCTGACTTAGGTGATTTAGCTTTGTTAGTCGAGGAAGAAGGGTATAAAGGAGAATTTTTTAATCCAGAAAGTGCTGAATCTTTAGCGCAAGCGATAGAAAAAATCATCAATAATGACGATAATAGAAAAGCAATCGCCATGCAAAATTTCAAAGCTGCTAGTGCCTTGTCAATGGATAAAATTACGGATATGTATATGGATACCTTTCAAGGAATTATCCAATCAAAAAAATAATATTAATTAGAAATATATTTAAATGCGGGTTTAATTTTGCCTTTGTCATCAATAAACCCGAATTTTTTTTGTCTCATTTTTTGCCAAGGCCATTTGCCGGCAACTTGGTCAGGAACCTGAGGGAAATCATATAAGGTCCAGGACATAAACGAATAATTATTCTTTTTGAAATAGGTTTGCATTTTTTTGTGGTAAGCAGCCTGTTTGGTTACACTTCCTTCCCAAAAATTCCACATGCCTCCGTACGATGGTACTCCAAATTCAGAGATAACTATAGGCTTGTTGGTGCTTTTCATCAAGGTATTGGTTTCGTATTCTAAATGGGTATTGTCATTGTAAAAGTGGTAGGATATAAAATCCATCTGTTTGGCAAGTTGGGTAGCTTCTACAGAGTTAGACCAGCCAATGGTAATCAAGTGATTGGGGTCACTCTCTTTGATTACAGTTGCTATATGTTCTAGCCAACTCAAAACATTTTCTTTGCCTCTGTTTTCAAAATCTAAATTGGGTTCATTCTTTAAATCCCACGCTATAATCGCTTTATGATCTTTAAAGGTGTTTACTATTTGCTCCGCATGTCGGTGCGTTAGCGTCCAGCTGTCTAAGGAATAATCACTGTAAAAATCAAATAAGGTTACAATGACTTCTAGTTTTTTAGATTGAGCTAGGTCGAGTAGGATCTTTAATTTTTCAAGTTTCTCAGGCAGTACTTTGGCTTTGCCAAAATCATTGTATTGAATAAAAATCCGTACCGAATTTAAATTGGCCTTTTTAATAATGTCAAAATCTCTAGCAATAGTGTCTTTGTTAAACAAATCGCCAAAGGTGTCCCAAGCTGAATTTTTAGGGTAATAATTAATACCTTTTATGGTAAAAGGGGTGCCGTTTTTTAAAATCACATTGTTTTTTATGGTATACAATGGTTTGGCAGGCACTGTATCTTTCGCAAAAGCTGTTGCCTCCATTTTTTGAAAATGACGCACGCGCCAGTAGCCATCTTCTAGCAGCATCATTACTTTGTAGGTGGTCGTGTCTTGAATAGTAGTAACCAATTGTTTGTTTTGATATACTTTTTGATATTCAATCACATTTTTATCGGTAAAAACAACTAATTGCCCATCTTCACTATAAAATTCTAATTCAGGAAAATGTTTAAGTGTTGTGTTTTCGATAGCGATATTTTGTGATTTGTTGTGTTTAATAGTTTGGTATAAATTTTGGCGTGTGTTAAGCGTGTAATAATCATCAATGCCTTTATAATCATTGTTTTGTAAAGCTGTGTTTTTTACAAACCAAGAAAATAAATAATCTCGTTCTAGTTTTCCCAGCGTGTTTTTTTCCATTTTACGCGCGGGATTCTCTAATTTAGTCCAATTAACTTTGGGAAGATAAATATCCTCACTTTCAATAGCTGGCCGTAGCATATTACTCCTGTCTGCGCCGGTATTTAAAAAATCCAAAATTTTTGCCATCCCAGAAACGGTAAAAATACTGATCAATATAAAGCAGGTAAAAAAAGCTGCTTTGTACAGATTACGATTGTTAATTAGCTTCATAATTTTTTGTTTCAGTTTTTTTAGTGATCCCTAAGGTAGTGATTTCAAATTGGTAGGTTGGCTTTTTATAAAAAGCAGCTAGTAAATTGAAGTTGGCATATCCTTTATTGGTTTCAACAATTTTTGTTTCCAGTAGTTTCCCGTTATGAAATATTTTTAGTTCTGCTTTGATTCCGTCCGGTACAATTTGTTTCATAAAACTGTTCAAAGGACCCACCGTTATTTTTCTATTTTTTTCAGAAAATTGATAGGTAAAATTACTTAGTAGTGGTTTATAAGTTATTTGTATAAGGTTGCTCTCTGCCATTCCTGTGATATAGGCTTTTAAGTTATAGGTTTCAGCATGATCGGGGTGAAGGAGCTGTGCAATGGCAACTCCGTTGATTGTAGCTGCAAAGGTTTTAAGTAACATATTGTTTTTGGTTATAACCTGAAAAATTACAAGTGTACCATCACCCACTAAATTTCCAAATCGATCTTTGATTTTTGAAGTTTCCAGTTTAGTAATTTGATTTCCATCAGCAAATTCGTGGTTTCTCGAAAATCCTATTGTGAAATCAGTAGCAATAGATGGATTAAGTTCAGTTTCAAACTCTTTTGAACTGGTATTTTCGCATTGCGTAGAGACTAACATTTTTCCTGATTTGGTTCTAGAATAAATGTTTTTCCAAGCAATGAACGAGGCTGTCTTTTGTGTACTAACGGTAATGTTTTCTAAAAATTGGTCTTTTATAAAAACGGTGGTGTTATCTGCTTTTGGATTGTCATAACTATCCGTAGGAATAGCAACCATCATGGTGTAATGCTCCTTTCCAGTAAGAATGGTGTTTGGTCCTAGATAGTTTTCAAGTACGGTTGGAGTAGCATTGTTGGGCAATACTTCAAAATCCCCGGTGTTGGTAACTTTTTCATTTTGAATTAGATACCAAGAAACTTGCCCAGTCTTTAAGCTGTAAATAGGAGGGATTTTAAAAGTTAATTTCCCTTCTTGATTCTTTCCTTTCAAAATGGTTTTTCCGTAGGAATGAATAATAAATAATCGAGCATTTGCAAGTGGTGAGTTACTTGTGAATTGTAACGCTATTGGTTTTCCTGCAGTAAATTTTTTTTGAGTTGTAACTAATAAAATATTAGCTTCAAGATTATTTGTTTTGGTGGTTGCAAAGACAAACAATAAAAAGCAAATAAAGGAAGCTATAATTAGGCGGAGTCTCTTTATCATTTTGGATTACCAATATAATTATTCAATTCAATTTTAATGAAGCTAAATCCTTTTCCTTTTACTTTTTGGAGTAGTTCTTTTTCTACCTTTTTATTGCGGTTTGGAACAATGGTGCGGGCTTGTGACTCATTGGGCAAACCATTGACAAAACAATTTTTTAAAGAAGAAATGATAATGCGGCAATTGGATAAATCAAGTAATTTGTAATCAAAATACTGTTTGCGTTGCACTCGCACTCCCTCTCTTACAAAATGATGATCTACATACAGAAGTTCTTTATCATCAGTATAATAAGATATTAAGAGTTCAGGGACCGTAACTTCTTGAATGCCATAATTGAACAAAGTGCCTTTTAGATGGTTGTTTTCAAGAATCAAATCATATAGAGCTACTTGATTGTAAAAGTCGGTGATTGCAACGTTTCCAGCTGATTGTATGTCAAAATTAGTGGGAGTTTCACTTATATCTTTTGGAGTGTATTCATTGGGATTAAAGGTAGTTGGTTGTTTTACTTCTTTTTTTAACCATGAAATTTCTTCAAAATTCACTTTAAAACTAGTTGTTTCTTTGGGTAATATCTTATGTTTTATGACATCTTTGGCATTAAATGTAGCCAAGACGCGGTCATGTTTATTGTATAGGGTGGACTTTAAAACAACGTCAGCAGGGCTATTGTCGAGGTTTTGTATTTCGCCAATAATCATGAATTCTTTGTTGTATTGAATGAGTTTAGCCGAAAGGATTTCGAGTTCTGGTTGTTTCAAAATATCTTCGTGATAGGTGGTTTGGGTTGATATTTTTCGGCGCCCTTGTTTGAAATACTCGGTTAAATTACTAGATACAAATTGGTCAGGAGGAGTGTCTAAAGGCACGCCTTGCGGCAAAATATACCATTTTCCTGCTCTTTTAATCACCTCGTGATAGTAGTCCTTTTTGATTATTTCTAGTGGAGTAATCCATTTAGTTTTGGCTACTAGTGTACTCCTATTTGCAGAACTTTTGATGATGCTTATAGTTATAGCATCGAGTTTAGCATACGAATTTAAAATCCCATCAGCAACAGAGTTCTCAAGCATGAACTGCGAAATAGATAATTTGCTATTAGGGTCAATAAAGGAATGTGCTTTTTCGTAATATTTAAAGTCTATGGCATCATAATAAGCCTTAACAACGTTTTTTGGACTTACTTGCGTTGCGTTGTGCATATAAAAATCATAGATACTATAGCTGATTAAGCCTAGCAGCACTAATATCCATAGATGTAATATTGCAATAATCTTGAATGGAAACTTAACATAGGGCACTTCAAATTTGAAAAAATCGGGTTTGATTTCATTTTTTAATTTTAACGCTTGAAAAAATACACTTTGCACATTGATCACAAAGGCAATAATGATTGTTAATATGGGTATAATACCCCACATGAGTTTGAGGTAGGTAGGGACTTCGTCTTTTAGGAGCACTTTGGGAAGTGGCGCGACATTTAATTTTTCCCAGACCATGATACCATTCTCTAGTTGAGAAAGTCTGTGCCAACCGCAAAAATAAAGTATCGGGTCATAAAATTTATCATTCGAAAAAACATATTTCAAGTTGTATTTTTCAGGAACGGTCAAGAATTGTTGCAGGGAACCTATGCCTTCCATTCCTCTAAACTTCGAATTCTCTAGTCGTTCAATGGCACGTGAGGTTAATTCAGGTAGCCGGCGTGCAGAATGGTAGTTTCCATCTACTGTTTTTGCATTAGTTTGTGACGACAACGTTGCCATTTGATCGCCAAAGCCAAGTGGCAAATAGCGCCATTGATCATGCTGATCTTGATTTAAAAAGTTTACTAATGGCAGCGTATTGATTTTTTGAGGTTGAAAAGGCCTAAAATAACCTAAGGTAATCGTGAAACCAGCAAAAAACAGAAAAGAACCTGCAAAAGCAGCACCTAGAATACGATGATACACATTGCCAAAACGATTTTGGATGGCTATTTTTAAATCACCTTCAATCAAGCGATACACAAATTCACCAAACATGGGCAAGCTCATTATAGAGGCCCAGAGCGTAAAACGGTCCAATGTTAAAATGTTAAAAGCATTATCACCCAAAACCTTTAGCGGAATAGGCGTGGTTCCCCCAGTTCCCAAAACAATTAAAAGTGAAATGGATAATCCAAAACAAATGTATCTTTTGCTGTAATACCGATATAAAATGTAGGGCAAAATAAAAAAAAGGATACCCCAAGGGATTACAAAAAACATTAGCCCAGAGGAGGTCACTTCAAGAAAATTATCACGACTTCCGTGTGGAATGGGAACCTGTGTAATGGGATTTGCCTTAGAGTTGACCCAATAAGGAAAAATACAAAACACAATTAAAAAGAGCGATCCCGCTCCAAAAACAATAATTCGTTTGAGTAATTGAAATAAGGTTTGCAAGAATAGTTTGAATCTCACTTCTTTGTAGGAAGATACTTTTTCTCTTGAAACATCCATTATGACAGTACCGATTAATGGGAAAATAAAAAACACCATCCCAAAAATTGGCGTAACATGATGAGAGCAAATAGTTAAAGCGAGTAATGAAAAAGATTTTGCAAGATTTTTGATATGTCCATTTTTTATCCAAAGATAAATTTCGGGCATGCAATGCATTAAAACAGAAACCCCAATTATGCTGGGTAGTTGACCAAAAATATGTAACGTCTCCACAAATGAAGATGAAAATACAGCAACTATCGCCGCATAACCAGCCACTGTTCGATTACCGGTAATCATTAAAGTATAGCGGTAAACCCCAGTAATAAATAGAATAATTCCTATTATAGCAACTGTAAACAAGCCAAATTTCAATCCGCCCAGTAAGGATAATAACCCAATGGCTTGATGAACTAAGGGTGGGTAGCCCATCACGGTAAAACCAGTATACCAGCTATAATTCCAAGGTTCAAACCAACTCGTTGCATAATGATTAGCAAAAAACATATGGATTAATGCATCGTAAGTGCTTTCCAGTGTAAAAAATATTGCACTAGCGTGAAAAACGACTCCAATTAATAGAGCTACTATTAAGTATTTATTTGATTTTTCCTTTGACAATTGTTTAAAAATGATTTTTTTGTAAATGTATTAATAAAACTGTTAATTTAATGGTCAAGTGTATTCTACAATAAGATTTTATTGTGTTATTAAATCATAAATGATATATTTACTACAGCCAAATCCCAAAAGTTACAATTATGAAAATATTAATTATCGACGATCAAGAGTTAGTGATCCTTTCTCTAGAAAAAAGCCTACTCGATTTAGGGTACGAAGTGCTTTCTGCAAAAACAATTTCTGATGGAATAGAGAAATATGATCTCTATCAACCCGATTTGGTTATTGCGGATATTAATATGCCTTTTTCTAATGAAACAGCAGTGTTTGGTACAAACACTGAAATTGAAGAAGATTACAATGGACTTGAAATTGCAAAGCATATAAAAATTATAAGAGAGCACACTACTCCGGTAATGATTTTATCTGGGAATACAAACGAAGATATCATCGTGAAGGGATTTGATCTAGGTGTTGATGATTACATGAAAAAACCATTAAGTTTGAGTGAAATAGGTGCTCGTGTGAAACGTTTAATTGGTAAAGGAATAAAACCAGCGAAGGAAACTAAGAAAAACCAAATTATTCAAACCAATTGTATTGGTGTAGTAATACCCTGCTATAATGAAGAATTACGATTGTTGGGTGATGATTTTAAAACGTTCATTAATTCCAATTTAGGATATCATTTGTGTTTTGTAAATGATGGTAGTAAAGATAAAACACTTGAGGTTTTGGAAAAATTAAGAGTAGGTCATGAAGATCATATTAGTATTTATAATTGCGAGAAAAATGGAGGTAAGGCAGAGGCAGTTCGTTTAGGGATGTTACATTTAGCAAAGCAAGATCAGTTTGATTATATAGGTTTTTTAGATGCTGATTTGTCTACTGATTTTGAAGATTTTCATGATTTAGTAAACACCATTTCTACTTCAAAATATAAATTAGTAAGCGGCTCAAGGATGGCTCGTATGGGTGCTGATATCACTAAAGAATCGGCTCGTGCGGTCATCAGCAAAATTATTAATTTGATTATCCGAAAGACAATTGGAATGGAGTTTAATGATACACAATGTGGCGCTAAAATCATGAGCAAAGATTTGATTGAAAAGACTTTTCAAACAAAGTTTTTAACGAAATGGTTGTTTGATGTTGAGATTTTTATGCGCATGAAAAAGGTGTATGGAGATGAAGAAACTAAAAAAATTGTTTGTGAGCAACCTCTAAAAAGATGGATTCATGCTGATGGTTCTAAGTTATCCTTCAAAGACTCCTTGAAAATCGTTTTTCAAATAGGTCAGATTGCTATACATTACAGATAAGCACTGCTATTTTCCTTTGTTGAAATTTATTAGTCTACAATTAGTTTTAATTCACCTACACTTAAATGGGAATTAAACTATATTTCTATTTAGGATAAAAACTTGTGTTTAGCTTTGTATCTGTAAAAGCATGAATGGATACAAAAATGAAAATATTAATTATTGATAATCAGGAATTAGTTTTACTAACTTTAGAAAAATACCTAATCTATCTTGGGTATTTAGTTAGAACAGCTGATAATTTGTCTGAGGGTATAATGGTGTATGATACTTATCAACCCGATTTAGTTATTACTAATATTGACATGCCAGTTATCCCTAACTCGAGTTTTGAATTTAAAAGCTTGGATTATATAAAAAAGAAATCAGGTTTAGAGATTATCAAACATATTCGAGTTTTAAAGAAGGAAACAACTCCAGTTATGGTCTTGTCTGGTAATAGGCAATTAGATGTCATTTCACAAGCTTTGTCATTAGGTGCCGATGATTATGTAATTAAGCCGGTATGTCTCGATATAATAAGTATGCGCATAGAAAACTTAATTGGAAAGACCTCTACCGATAAAAAAAATATTAAAAAAGGGCGCTACATTCATGAATCTTGTGTAGGATTAGTAATCCCTTGTTATTATAGTTTAGAAACCATGCTGAGCGATGAATTTTTAAAATTTGTAAACAGCAATCTTAACTATCATTTATGTTTTGTTAACTATAGTAATGAAGAAATGGCTGTTAAGATTATAAATAAATTTTGCAAAGGAAAAAGGATTAGCGTTCTGAATTTTGATCACGTTGTTAATAAAACGGAAGCCATAAGATTAGGTATGTTACACTTAGAGCAAGAGCATCAGTTTGAGTTTATAGGTTTTTTTAACGAAGATCTTTCTGTTAATTTTGATACCTTCAAAAAATTGGTCAACATAATATCTGCATCTAATTATAAAAATGTTGTGGGTTTAGAAGTTGGTTCATCAAATTCTACTTTTTTTGGGTTTCTAATAAAGCACTTTGTAAATAAAAAAATAAACGGTTTATACAAGAAATTTTCAGAAAAGCACAGTAAGAAAAATAATAATTTTATAGAAGTTTTTGACAATGAAATAGTTAAAGAGATTTTTTAAAATAAATTTTTGTTGGAAAATAAATTTGAAGAGGAAATATCAGAGAGAACAAAATGTTTTTTTGGAGAGGATAAGTGGAATGATATGGTGTGTGTAAAATTGCTTAAGCTCGCTTAAATTAACAACTAAAGTTATGAATTGCAATTAACATATTGCAATCTCAGTTCATTATAATTAAACCATTTTTAAAATTACCAAACTACGAGATTATGCAATTTGTATTATCTCTTGATATGAATTTTATTTGGTTTTCAGAAGTTTGACAAAGAAATTGCAGAGTGAAATTCAAGAGTTATAAAATTAGGCATTACTTTTGTTGTGAAGTTCAGAATAAAATTATAAACACGAATTGAAATAAATTCAGCCCAACCTATGAAAGAACAATTTAAGAAGTTTTTAAACGAGGAACAAGATCCAAAAGCTATTGAAAAAATCGCTTCAAAATTGAGTGATTTATTGATGAAAAATGAAGAAATAGGGTATATTGCTGTTCAAAAAAAGCCAGCGATTACCGTTTTGCCGGATAGTATTGTATTGACCAATAAAAGAATCATTATTTGTCAGCCTAAAAATCTCGGACTTTCAATGAATTTTATTGACTACACTTGGGATGAGATAGAAGGAACATTTGTAAAAGAAAATATTCTGGGTTCAGAGTTTTCTTTTACTACCAGAACAAATATGGAAGTTTCCATTGATTATATCCCTAAAATACAGGCTCGAAAGATTTTTACATATGCCAAAGAGCAATTGGATATACTGAAAGTTGGTTCTGTATTAAACGCAACCATGATGGATGAAGTTCCGGTTGCTCCAATCGATGAGGTTGAGATTATAGAAGAAATGGAAACCGAAGAGGTGACTAGTTTTGCTGAAATAATGCCAGTTTCACAACCCAACTTCATTGCTGAAAATCAAGTATTTGAAGACGTTCCAGCAAGTCCAAAAGACAAATCATTAAGTGATTTATCACAAGACGAACTTTTTGAAAAACTGCAGAATTATAAAAAATTATTAGATAACGGATTGATTTTACAAGGCGAATATGATACTTTCAAAAAAGAAATTTTGAGTTATATGTAATTAGTCTTAAAGTCGAAAGTCCTAAAGTCAAAAGATAGTTGTACCTTTTGACTTTAGGACTTTTGATTTTATAATAGATAGACTAAAGCGTTCTTTTCTGCTTTTCTACAAAATTATTAGATTGTAATTCTAATAAATCAGTAGCGTTTTTTCGCTGCAAATCATACAGTTTTTTATCGTCAGCTATATCTCCGTAGACTTTGTCGTGCATCGTGGCGCTAGTTTTTACAAGCAGAGTGCGTTGGTATTTGTCTTGTTCTATTGTGGCTTTCAAAGCTGTTTCCAGATCTTCCAGTTTATAATCGTATTCGCCTTTTGGAGATAAAAGTTTAGCAATAATAGGAGAAGTTTCAATGGCTAAAAATAAGAGCATGATAAAAAACGAAGGCAGCCAAGGTAATTTATCCAAGGCATTGATTCGAGCCATTAAACCATCAAATCCATCAATAATAGGTTGGGTCTCGGTAACTTTTTTGTCTAAATCGGTTTGCAGCGTTTTGGTGTTTTTCTCCATTGCTGCAATTTTAGCCAAGTTGGTTTTTTGTAAGGTGTCCAATTCTTTTTTGGCTAAATCATGTTTGGCAATTTTTTCTTTAAAAACAGGTCCTTTACCTAATTTTTTGGTTCCTGCAGTTCCTTCGGCCTCTGTGATGTAGGTTTCGTAAAGTGTATTGACTTCTTTTTCTTTCTTAGTAATTTCCGATTTCAAACCTGCTATTTCTGCTTTGTTTTTGTCTAAATCTGATTTGAAATAATTAGCCACTTCTTTTTTGTTATTCAAAGCCATGGCATTTTTTTCTTTCAATAAGACGGTATTAATTTCTTTCTCGAAGATTTTAATTTCTAATGGTTTCGAAATAACAATGGCAATAATTACCGCCAAAATAATTCGGGGAGTTGCCTGTAGAAATTCACTTCCAAACTGGTCTCTTTTTCGAATAGTGGAAACAATAAAACGGTCCAAATTAAAAATAAGTAAACTCCAAACGATACCAAATGCGATTGCGGGATAAATACTGTCAAAGACGGTAAACAGTGCGTATGAACTGGCTAGGAAAGCCATTACTGCGGTGAAGAAAACAGTGGCGCCAATACCGACGTACTTGGTTTGCTCGCCTTCGGAACAGCCTTCAAGAAGGTCTTTGTCAGCTCCGGAACAAAGAATAAAAAATTGTTTTAACATGATTTATGATTTTTTGAGTGATGATTACAAATTTAACGCCAAAAAATGAATCTTGGTATAAATACTTGATAGGTATTTATTTAAGGCTTTTTGTTACGGTTTGTACAAAATAAAATAGAGCCGCTCTTTACGAACGGCTCTATTGGTTTTGAATTAATATTAACTTAAGCTAATGGTGCTCCTGCCATAATTTCGGCATTGGCAAATTCTTCAAATTTGGCGAAGTTAGCTTTGAATTTTTGAGCTAATTCTACCGCTTTTTTATCGTATAGTTCAGGGTCTTCCCAAGTATTTCTTGGATTCAATATTTCACTAGGAACATTTGGACACGTTTGCGGTTTTGCAATTCCAAATACTTTGTGATTTTCGTAATCCACATTGTCTAATTCTCCGTTTAATGCAGCGGTAATCATAGCACGTGTGTATTTTAATTTCATTCTGCTTCCTATTCCATATGGACCACCTGTCCAACCGGTATTGATTAACCAAACTTTTACATTGGCATCTTTCATTTTTTTACTCAACATTTCAGCGTATTTTGTTGGGTGCAAAGGCATGAATGGTGCGCCAAAACAAGCCGAAAAATTAGGCTGAGGTTCTGTAATTCCAGCTTCTGTTCCTGCAACTTTTGCTGTATAACCAGAGATAAAATGATAGGCAGCCTGTCCTGGAGTCAGTTTAGAGATTGGAGGTAATATTCCAAACGAATCCGCAGTTAAGAAAAATATATTTTTTGGATTTTCTCCTATAGAACCAGGTTGAATGTTGTCAATATGATAAATAGGATAACTTACTCTAGTGTTTTGAGTGATAGAAATATCCTCAAAATCAACTTCATTAGTGTCTTTATTTAGAACTACATTTTCTAGGATTGATCCTTTTTTTATCGCTCTAAAAATATCTGGTTCGTTTTCTTCAGAAAGGTTGATGACTTTTGCATAACAACCTCCTTCAAAGTTGAAAACTGTATTTTCATTAGTCCATCCATGTTCATCATCACCAATTAATTTTCTGTTTGGATCTGCAGATAAAGTTGTTTTTCCAGTTCCTGATAATCCGAAGAAAATAGCAGTATCACCGTCTTTTCCAACATTAGCACTACAGTGCATTGGTAACGTGTTTTTGAAAACTGGTAAAATAAAATTCAATGCAGAAAAAATTCCTTTTTTCATTTCTCCAGTGTATCCAGTTCCGCCTATCAAAACTACTTTTCTTGTAAAGTCAAGAATTGCAAAATTGCTTTGACGCGTTCCATCTACTGCTGGATCTGCCATAAAACTTGGTACACATAAAAGAGTCCATTCTGGGTCGAAGTTTGCTAATTCTTCCGCTTCAGGTCTTAAAAACATATTGTAGCAAAATAAATTTGCCCAAGGAGTTTCTGTAATTACACGAATATTTAATCTGTAATTTGGATCAGAACATACGTATGAATCTCTTACATAAACCTCTTTATTGGATAAATAGGAGGCCACTTTATTATAAAGTGCTTCGAAAGCATCTGATTCAAAAGGGATATTTACTTTTCCCCACCAAACTTGATTTTCACTGATGCTGTCTTTTACTATATAGCGGTCTTGTGGAGAACGGCCAGTATATTCGCCTGTATTTACTGCTAATGCACCGGTTGAGCTTTCAATTCCTTGACCTAATTTTATTGTTATGTCGTGTAATTCTTCAGGGGATAACTGGTAATGAATTTTTGCATTTTCAATTCCTAATTCTTTTAACGAAATCGATTGCGAGAAAAGCGTGTTATTGTCCATAAATTTATTGTTGTGTAGTTTCTTTTTATAGACTGCAAAAGTAGAAATTATATTTCAGATAGCCTTTCATTCTTCTAATTTTGTGATTTTTTATTCATAATATTCAGTAAAAAAACGCCCCAGCCCAGTATTAATAGGAGTCCGCCAATAGGAGTCACGAATCCTATAATTTTAAAGTCAAATGAAGTAAGGTCGTTTGTCGCTAATAGATAAATAGACCCAGAGAATAAAATTACACCAAAAAGAACTAAAAAATAGATTGTTTTTTTTGTTTTTTGAGGGACGTCTTTCATTAGCCCAAAAAACAATAAAAATAGCGCATGGTACATTTGGTAGCGTACACCAGTTTCAAAAGTAGATAATTGTTCAATAGACAGTACTTTTTTTAGGGCATGTGCGCCAAAAGCACCAAAAATTATAGCAATCATCCCTAAAATAGCTCCTGTTGAAAGTATCCTTTTGTCCATGTTGATTTTGTTTTTATTACAAAAGTATCTCATCTGTCATTAAATTAAAAACGTTTTGTGAGATACTTTTTTTAGCGGTTGATTGATTCTAAATCAGGTTTTAGAACTGGCAAATTTTTTTTTGCAACACTATTTGTTATAAATACAACAATTTTGTATGTTTGTGTTATAATTATATAAAATGAAAACAATTTTAATCATCGGGGCAGGAAGATCAGCTTCATCTTTGATACATTATCTATTAAGTAAATCAGATAAGGAGAACTTGCATCTTATTATTGGTGATTTGTCATTGGTTTTAGCCCAAAAAAAGACAAATAATCATCCTAATGCAACGGCGATTGCCTTAGATATTTTTGATGAAAATCAAAGAAAAGAAGCAATTCAGAAAGCAAATATTGTTATTTCAATGTTGCCGGCTCATTTGCATATTGAGGTAGCTAGGGATTGTATTGTTTATAAAAAGCATTTGGTTACCGCTTCTTATGTGAGCGATGCCATGCAGGAATTAGATGCTGCGGCCAAAGAGAACAATCTTATTTTCATGAATGAAATTGGGCTTGATCCTGGAATTGACCACATGAGTGCCATGAAAGTCATTGATGAGATTAAAGAAAAAGGCGGAGAAATGCTCCTTTTTGAATCTTTTTGTGGCGGACTTGTAGCTCCAGAATCGGATACGAATCTTTGGAATTACAAATTTACTTGGGCGCCACGTAATGTAGTTCTTGCCGGTCAGGGAGGCGCTGCTAAGTTTATTCAGGAAGGGACTTATAAATACATTCCGTACTGTAATTTGTTTCGCAGAACTGAATTTCTGGATGTAGAAGGATACGGGCGATTTGAAGCGTATTCGAATCGGGATTCACTAAAATATAGAAGTGTGTATGGCTTAGACAATGTGCTTACGTTATACAGAGGAACGATTCGAAGAGTGGGTTTCTCTAAAGCATGGAATATGTTTGTGCAATTAGGAATGACGGATGATAGTTATGTTATGGAGGATTCTGAGAACATGAGTTATCGAGAATTTGTGAATTCGTTCTTGCCGTATCATCCAACAGATTCTGTAGAAATCAAGACTCGTTTGATTCTCAAGATTGACCAAGATGATATCATGTGGGACAAATTGTTGGAACTCGATTTGTTCAATCGTGATAAAAAAGTAGGTTTGAAAAATGCCACTCCGGCACAAATTCTAGAGAAAATATTAACTGATAGTTGGACGCTTCAGCAAGATGATAAAGATATGATTGTCATGTATCATAAATTTGGATACGAATATAATGGTAAAAAAGAACAAATAGATTCCAAAATGGTTTGCATTGGTGACGATCAAACCTATACAGCCATGGCTAAAACAGTTGGTTTGCCCGTTGCAATGGCGACTTTGTTAATCTTGAATGGTAAAATTACGACTCCGGGAGTGCAATTGCCCATTCGTAAGGAAGTCTACGAGCCTATTTTAAAAGAATTAGAAGAATACGGAGTTGTTTTCAAGGAACAATCCATGTCCTATTTAGGATACAATCCGGATAAAGAGTTTAGTTAGTAATTTTTTTAGATTTTTAGTTTGATAAATCCGCTTCAAGAGGAGCGGATTTGTTTTTTTTACAATTACGCCTTTTCAGATTGAATAGTTATTGGTAAGCTATACATTACTCTAACAGGAACTCCGTTCATTTTTCCGGGAATCCATTTCGGGCATATTTTCAAAACACGTATGGCTTCTTCTCCGGTTCCATAACCAATGTCGCGTATGTTTTTTATGTCGCTTAAACTGCCGTCTTTTTCTATGATAAAGGTGATGTATACTTTTCCTTTTAAGTTAGGTTGTTCTGGAGTTTTAAAATTATTGCCTACAAATTTGTAAAATTCCATAATTCCACCCGGAAAATCTGGTTTTTCGGTTATTCCAGCAGTATTATAGACTTCATTTTCCCCTTTTTGGACAAACTGATTTTTAGTATCGTACGCATCAATTTCAATTACTTCAGGAGCTCCTTTGCTTAATGTTGCCAGAAGTTCCTCGTTTGTAGGCAATTCTTTTTCTTTTGATAGGATAGAAGGTATAGCCCTCTTTTCTACAGGAGTTAGTTCATCGTATTTTTTTTCGCTGGTAACCTTTCCTTTTTCATCTTTGATTTTAAAAGTAGTTTTGTCGTAATACGTTTTAATTAAATTTCCTGGTTTCGCAGAAGTAGTTTCCTTTTTTACATTGGTTTCTTGTGCAGCAACTTTCGTACACAATAACAACAATAATGCAGTTACTACAGGAATTAGCATTGCTTTTTTTAATAAAGCTTCTCTTTTTGATGTGGTTTTTGTCATCATGAGTAATCGTTTTTTAGTTATTAAATAGTTCAAATTACTGGCCAAGTAAAAAGTTTGGTTCTCCTTCGCTTTCGATAATAATAAAGATTGGTAGAACGGAACATTGTTATAGGAGGTCACTACTTTCTCATCAGCAAGAAATTCGTGGTTGAGTTGTATGGCTTTTTTGTAAAAAATAAAAATAGGGTTGAACCAAAAAACGGTTTTCAATAGTTCAATGAATAAAATATCCAAAGTGTGTTTTTGGGTTACATGCGTGAGTTCGTGTGTATACAATTCAGCTTCAATTTCACGGTTGTTGTATTCCGTCTCGTTGATGAAAATGGTATTCAGGAAAGTGTGCGGCAACGTTTTTTCGGGAACCAAAATCAATTTGGCATTCTTATAGTGAATTGGTGTATTCGACTTCATTTTTGACGAAATCTTGATGATATTACTAAAAAAACGTATCGTCAGAACGAGTGTTACTACAGCATACAAACTCCACAATCCTATTGCCAGATAGTTTGTTTCCTCCAGTATTACAGCGTTTCCTTGTAGTATTTGGATATTTCCCGGATTGACTGCAGGTTGTGCTATTTCCTGAATTACTTCAATAGTTATGAATGGAATTACCATCGAGAAAACAAGGCTGAACAACAAGTAAAACCTATTGAAAATGTGTATTTTTTCTTTTTCCAAAAACAAATAATACACTGCTAGTAGCACCAATAAAGTAATTGTCGATTTGATTAGAAAGTCGCTCATTTTTTCTTTTTTAGAATTTCACTGTCTATTATATATTTCGTTGAACCTCTTTAATCAAAACGGGATTTGAAAATGTTCCTGCTTTTATTGTTTTTTCGATCACTTTAAAAGAAACACTTTTTCTTTGTTTTTTTATAAGCATCTCGTGTTCAGAGTTGGTGAATAAAGCATAATGATTGAGATTAGCACTATAAGGTTTACCGTTTTTTGATGGTTTGTAAAATCTTATATAGCCAGCAATTTCTTTTACATTATGTTTTTTTAAATCAATGTTGTTCAATTTTTTGCCGTTCAATATTCCTGAAAATTTAGAATCCTTAGTCCAACTGTCAAATTCTTTTTGTGTTGGTTTTTTCATTGAGCTTTCTGGTGGAACATTGCTAATGTAGAGGCGCTTTTCATTTGCCGTGAGTGCTTCGTATTTTTTGTCTAGTAGCACTTTTTTCGAATTATCTTTCACAATCAATCGAACTCCTTTGTAATAGTCGTCTCTTTTTTTAATTTCAGCTGGTGCGCTATTGTCGCTGCTTGTGCTGGTTTGAGCAATTGTTTGTATGCACATTAAGTTTACTAGTCCAGTAAATAGCGGTATCAAAATGATTTTCTTCGCAATTGATTTCGAGCTTGATGTGGTTTTTGTCATCATGAGTAATCGTTTTTTAGTTATTAAATAATTCAAATTACTGGCCAAGTAAAAAGTTGGGTTCGCGTTTGCCTTTGAGAGCAACAAAGATTGGTAGAACGGAACATTGTTATAGGAGGTCACTACTTTCTCATCGGCAAGAAATTCGTGATTGAGTTGTATGGCTTTTTTGTAAAAAATAAAAATAGGGTTGAACCAAAAAATGGTTTTCAATAGTTCAATGAATAAAATATCCAAAGTGTGTTTTTGGGTTACATGCGTCAATTCATGGGTGTACAATTCAGCTTCAATTTGACGGTTGTTGTATTCCGTCTCGTTAATGAAAATCGTATTCAGGAAAGTGTGTGGCAATGTTTTTTCGGGAACCAAAATCAATTTTGCATTCTTATAATCAATTGATGTATTCGACTTCATTTTAGACGAAATCTTGATGATATTGCTAATAAAACGTATCGCCAGAACAAGTGTTACTACAGCATACAAACTCCATAATCCTATTGCGAGATAGTTAGTTTCCTCCAGTATTACAGCGCTTCCTTGCAGTATTTGGATATTTCCGGGATTGACTGTAGGTTGTGCTATTTCCTGAATCACTTCAATAGTTATAAACGGAATTACCATCGAAAAAACAAGGCTGAACAGTAAGTATAACCTATTGAAAATGTGTATTTTTTCTTTTTCCAAAAATAAATAATACACTGCTAGTAGTACCAATAAAGTGATTGTCGATTTGATTAGAAAGTCACTCATTTTTTCTTTTTTTGAATTTCACTGTCTATTATTTTCTTGAGATCTTCCAATTCCGTTTGCGTTAAATTAGTTTCTTTGGTGAAGAAAGATGCAAATTGTGATGCCGAATTGTTGAAGAAATTACTAATCAATCCATTTACATGTTTCGAGAAATAATCGGTTTTCTTGACCAAAGGATAATATTCCCGCGAGTTCCCAAATTCATTGTAGGCGACAAATTGCTTATCGATCATTCTTTTTAATAAAGTAGCCACAGTTGTGGTTGCGGGTTTTGGTTTTGGATAGGCTTCCAGCAAGTCTTTCATGAATGCTTTTTCGAGTTTCCAAAGGTGTTCCATTACTTGTTCTTCGGCGTTTGTTAGTTGTTGCATGTTTATTTAATTTCTATTTCGGAAAGTGATTCCCCGTTATTGTATTTCTTTATCGTTATTAGTTTCCCATCTTCATTAAAGAAGTTCCAGTCACCAAAATAAAACCAATGCGCGTAATTATCGCTCGTTTCCATTTTTGTTTTTCCTTTGGACTGTATTTTCCCATTTTTATGATAAAAAGTAGTGTTGCAGATGTTGTCTTTGTATTTTTCTCTTTTAATGATTTTACCATTTAAGTAATAACTCCATTTTTTTATGGGATCACCTTTTCGATATTTCCCAACCGATTTATAATGGGAACTGTCTTGTGTGTATTGTTCAATCCAAAGTCCTTCTCTAAATTTATTTATTATTTGATTGGTTTTGCAACCAAATAATAAAAATACCAAGGCGATTAGAATTACAGATGGTCGCATAAATGATTTTGTTCTACGAAAATAGAGTTTGCTCTACAAATGTAGAATATAAAATCAAATAAACAAGTTTTTAGAGAAAAATATTTTGGTAGTCAGCGGTTTGCGTTAAGGATGGGAGTGGAAATCCTTTTTATTTTTTTGTTTCAAAAAATAAAAAGATTGAGAATGGACAGCCTGACCGCGCTGGAACGATAGTGGAAGCGTGGGAACGCCCAAAAAAATCCGCCCTGTGTAGAGCGGATATAGTATTTAATGAAAGGAATTTATTTTGATAACTCCACGAAATATTTATAAAACAACGGAATGGTTTCAATTCCTTTTAGGTAATTGAAGATCCCGAAGTGTTCGTTTGGCGAGTGAATGGCATCGCTATCCAGACCAAATCCCATTAGAATTGTCTTGCTTTTTAGTTCTTTTTCGAATAACGCTACAATGGGAATACTTCCTCCGGAACGCACAGGAATTGCGGGAACGCCAAAGGTTTGCGTATACGCCATGTTTGCGGCTTTGTAGCCAATGCTGTCTATTGGGGTTACGTAACCTTGTCCGCCATGATGTGGTTTTACTTTTACGGTAACGCCAGCAGGAGCAAGGCTTGTGAAGTGTTTTGTGAAAAGTTCAGTGATTTGTTCCCAGTCTTGATTAGGAACCAAACGCATCGAGATTTTAGCGAAAGCTTTGCTTGCAATCACTGTTTTGGCACCTTCTCCGGTGTAACCACCCCAGATACCGTTGACATCCAGCGTAGGACGGATGGAATTCCTTTCGTTTGTTACATAGCCTTTTTCGCCATAAACGTCATTAAGGTCCAATGCTTTTTTATAGTTTTCTAAATTGAAAGGCGCTTTGGCCATTTCAGCTCTTTCTTCGAGGGATAGTTCTTCTACATTGTCATAGAAACCGGGAATGGTAATGTGGTTGTTTTCATCATGAAGCGAAGCAATCATTTTAGACAACACATTGATAGGATTGGCAACTGCACCTCCGTACAATCCAGAATGCAAGTCACGGTTTGGTCCCGTAACTTCTACTTCTACATAGCTTAGGCCACGTAAACCTGTTGTGATTGATGGTTGCTGATTAGAGATCATTCCGGTATCTGAAATTAAAATCACATCGTTTTTTAGTTTTTCCTGATTGCGTTCTACGAACCAACTCAAGCTTTTGGAACCAATTTCCTCTTCCCCCTCAATCATGAACTTTACGTTACATGGCAAAGTATTGGATTGCACCATATATTCTAATGCTTTTACGTGCATGTACATTTGGCCTTTGTCATCACAAGAACCACGGGCAAAAATGGCGCCTTCAGGATGAATTTCGGTTTTCTTGATTACGGGTTCAAAAGGTGGAGAAGTCCATAATTCGATTGGGTCTGGTGGTTGCACATCATAATGTCCATAGACTAAAACGGTGGGTAATGTTGGGTCTATAATTTTTTCACCATATACGATTGGATACCCTGGAGTATCACAAATTTCAACAAAATCACAGCCTGCTTTTTCTAAACTGGCTTTTACGGCATCAGCTGTTTCAAAAACATCGTGAGAATAAGCAGTGTCAGCACTTACGGATGGGATTTTCAATAATTCGATTAACTCGTTGATAAAGCGATCTTTGTGTTCTTGAACGTATGCTTTAATATTTTCCATTATTTGAATTTTGTTTATATTTCAAAAGTACAAAAAAGAGTATGAATATTTTTTATCAAAATTGTTTTGAAAATTGGAAGTTAAGTGTATCTTTGCACCCACAATTGCGCGGATATGGTGAAATTGGTAGACATGCCAGACTTAGGATCTGGTGCCGCAAGGCGTGTAGGTTCGAGTCCTATTATCCGCACAAAAAAAGCTTCTCAATCGAGAAGCTTTTTTTATATCTATACCTGAAAATTATTTATTTCCTATCCAAGCATTAATTTTCATCTCTAATAATGCTAATGGCATTACTCCGGATTCTAATACTTTTTCATGGAATTTTTTAATATCAAATTTAGTACCCATTTTAGTTTCCGCTTTTTTGCGTAGCTCCATGATTTTTAACTGGCCAATTTTATAAGACAAAGCTTGTCCTGGAATCGCCATATAACGTTCTATTTCAGGAATAATGCTCGCTTCACTTTCGGCTTCGTTTGCTAATGAGTATTTGATGGCTTGTTCTCTAGTCCAACCCTTGGAATGTAAGCCGGTATCAACAACTAATCGAACTGCTCTGTGCATTTCATTGCCTAACATTCCAAAATACTGATACGGATCTTGATACAGTCCCAGTTCTTTTCCTAAGCTTTCCGTGTACAAAGCCCAACCTTCGCCATAAGCACCAAACCAATTAAATTTTCTGAAGTCAGGAAGGCTTTCGTTTTCTTGTTGTAAGGATATTTGAAAGTGATGTCCTGGAATCGCTTCATGCAAAAACAAATCTTCATCACCATACATATTATAATTTGCTACTTCAGGAATTGGAACATAGAAAATACCTGGACGCGTGCCATCAGCAGTTCCTTGATTGTACTCAGCACTGGCGGTTTTTTCTCTAAACGCTTCTGTTCGTCTGATTTCAAATTTTGTTTTGGGTTGCAGTGCGAATAATTTGTCTACATTGGGTTTGATGCGCGTATAAATACTTTGAAAATTAGCGATAACCTCTTCTGGTTTTGTAAATGGTTTTAATTCTTTTTTGTTTCGAACCTCCTCAAAAAACTCGATTAACGTTCCTTTAAAACCCACTTGAGTTTTTACCTTTTCCATTTCGGATGTTAAACGAGCTACTTCTTTTAATCCCAGTTCGTGAATTTGTTCGGGAGTCATTTCAGTGGTGGTCCATTGTTTTACGTAAGTGGCATATAACTCTTTTCCAAAAGGCAAACTTCCAATTCCGCTGGTTGTTCTGGAAGCAGGAAGATATTCTTTATTTAGAAAATCAGCCATTTTCTTATATTGTGGAATTAGTTTGGTATTGATTGTCGAAGTGTATTTTGCTGTTAAATCCTCTTTTATACTGTCAGGGAAAGAGGCAGGCATTAGTTTTATAGCTGAGTAAAATAAATTGTCTTCTATATTTGGCGTAGCCATTTCTGCAAATTGTGGAATCAGTTTTACCGTTAACGATTTTGGTAATACAACACCTTTATCAAGTCCTTTTTTCATGTAAACCATTGCCGAATCTATCCAAACAGCATATTTGTCCATTCTTTTTAGGAAATTGGTATAGTCCTTTTCAGTTTTAAAAGGTTGCGCGCTGGTTCCTCCTGCAAATTGCCCCATAGTCAAATGCGTTCCCCAGAATTGATGAACAGGAAGCAAATTTGTAGGTTGTTTTAATAAGTCTTTACCAATCTCAACTTCCCATTTGATGATTTCATAACTGTTTTTTTCTTCATCGGATAAATCTTCGACAGTTATATTTTGAAGTGCAGATTGGTATTTGTTAAAGAAAGCTTCTTGTGATTTTCTAAAACTGTCTGTCATTTCAAACTGCAACTGATCGTTGTATTGGTTTTGACCACTTTGTGTCGCATCCAGTGGGCTCATCGCATTTTTGTCGTCAAAATAATTTTTCGTCAGACTGTTGAAGTCTTGTTTCTTATCTTCGGATTTACAGTTAACCAGCAATAATGACGTGGTTACAGAAAGTAAAAGAGTGGTTATTTTTTTCATAGTTTAGATGTGATTATTGGAAAAGCTAATTTATCCAAAAATAATTGATTATTACCCAAATATATTTCTAATGTAATGCTGTACAGGGACTTTTTATATTTTCATTCCTTATCGGTCAAAAAAAATCCCATTCGGTTTAAAACGAATGGGGTCTTGGTTTCAATTTTAGTATAACCTTACAATACCAGATTTGAAAAAAATCGATTTTTATCCGTGATAAACTCTCGAAGCAATTATTTTGTCTTCTTTGATGTCTAATACTTCCGCTACCAGCAAATCTTCTTCACCGGTAACTGTTCTTGTGTATTCCATAAAAACGCGGTCGCCATTGGCGGTAAGCGATTTTACTTTGTAATTTAAGCTTGGTAAACGCTCAAAAGCATCTTTCCACCATTCTCGTAATGCTACTTTACCGGTAACAAAACCGTTACTTTCTGGTTTGTACATTTTTAGTTTTGGACTAAAATGCACGGCATCGTCATCGTATAAAGACAATAATTTTTCTAATTCTTTATTATTGAAAGTTTCAAACCATTTAAAAGCAATTGATTGTAATTTTTCTGGTGTCATACTTATTTAGGATTGAATTTTTATTAAAAAAATCCCATTCCGTATAAACGGAAGGGATTTCATATTTATAATTTCAAAGAAATATTAAACGTTCTTCAAATTGATAATTTCTTGTTCAGTAAGCAATCTCCAGTTTCCTCTTGGCAAATTCTTTTTGGTCAAACCAGCAAAAGAAACTCTGTCAATACGCAATACATCATAACTAAAGTGTTCAAAAATAGAACGAACCACTTTCACGTTTGCTGAACGCAATTGCAATCCAATTTCACTTTTAGCTTCACCTTCGATGTAGCTTACATCTTCCACAAAAACGCGGTGTCCGTCAAGAGTCAAACCTTTATTTATTTTTTCTAAATCCTCAAATTTCAAGTTTTTATCTAATGAAACTTGGTAAATTTTAGATGATTTTTGACTTGGTAACGTAAACTTACGAATCATGTCCGTGTCATTCGTGAACAATAACAAACCAGTTGTATTCTTGTCCATTCTTCCTACTGCACCAATTTTTGCAGTCGTAGAACCTTTAACCAGTTCCAATACATTACGATATTCCTGACCTTCGTCCATCGCAGTTGTAAAGTTTTTAGGTTTGTTCAGTAAGATGTATACTTTTTTCTCCGGAGTTAAAGTAGCACCGTCAAAATTAACAACATCACCTGGTTTTACCATGTATCCCATTTCGGTAACAGGAATTCCGTTTACTTTTACAGTTCCGGATTGAATATAAATATCCGCATCACGACGCGAGCACGCACCAGAATTAGCGATGTATTTATTCAAACGAATTTCGTCTTTTACTTTCGGTCTCTTTGGTGCTTGATTTGGTTTTTTCTCTACTTTATCAGTAGCGATATCGGCAACTTTAGTATTTACTTTAACTTTTTTCGGCCCTTGAGCGCGCTTCTGCATGGCAGGTTTTGGCTTATTCGAACTTGGTCTAGAGCTAGCTGCTCTTGGACCACTTTTCTTATTATTGCCTTCCTTGTTATTCATAATATTCCAAATAATTTACTTCGTCAGTTCGGCCAGAATGGCCTCGTGCGTGCAAAGATACTATTTATATACTTGACAATCAATAACTGCCAATTATAAAAACGCTAACTATCTAGTTAATAAGCTAATTAATATGATTTAGTATGGTTTTTTGGAGCTATTTACCGCTATCGTTTCAATCTTTTATTTTTTAAAGAAAAAAATAAAAGGATTTCCTCTACTATCGGGGCTATGCTAATCTGGGGATTTGTGAGCTCTTCGGGAATGGTTTTTTATCCTTTTTATAATTTGAAAAAAGGCGAAATTAAACCATCAACAATCTTTTTCCGTGCCATAAAACACTTGGGTTAATCAAGACAATGCAAAATACTCCGGCAACAATAAGGAATTTCAACACATTGTGAAGCAGCAAAAACTGTGGTTTCGCATTTGATTTCCATAAGTATAACAGGAAAAATATCAAAACGATCAGACAAGAGTAAAAATAAATATCCATGTAACCCACATCGTAAATATCGATTAAAACATAAACGGGAACAATAGTCAGAACTGTCAAAACAGTAATGATTTTTTTCGATATTTCTTCACCGTAAACAATAGGAATCGTTTTATAATTATTGGCTAAATCACCCTTTAGATTTTCTAAATCCTTGATCATTTCCCGAATCAACAACAGTAAAAATAAAAAAGCAGCATGCGAAAAAATAACGCCTAATTGTCTTTTGTAATTTTCAATTTCTTCATAAGGAATCCGTGTATAAAAATACAATAGTATCGCAAAAAAAGGTAAAACAGCCAGTAATGCAGCAGTCAGGTTTCCTATTATTGGGTATTTTTTTATTTTGTGGGAATAAAACCAGATGAAAAATATATATCCTGAAAAAAATAAAAACACGCGCCAGGAAACAAACAAAGCCATTAAAGCCACAATAAAATTGATTGTAAAATACACACTCAATTTTGTTTTTTGACTCACTAATCGGTCCAGCATCGACTTATTAGGACGATTGATTAAATCCTTTTGACTGTCATAAAAGTTGTTGATGATATATCCAGAAGCAATCGTAAGGGAAGAAGCAAAAACCAGAATGAATAAATTGAAATCGAGTAAAATATCAAGCGCTCTTTTTTCTGGAGCCAAAATAAATATAGCCGAAAGGTATTGGGCTAAAATAATTACGGGAATGTTATAGCCTCTAACTACAGAGAACAAACTTGCAATTTTCATTATAAGAAGTTTGTGCTGCCTGCTTAACATTTAGATGAATTTAAGAATGTGCTCCCACTAGAAGGGTGCTATTTTATGTTTTCTTTTCCCTCTCCTTTGGAGAGGGTTGAGGATAGGATGTTTAAAACTGATATACTACTTCTAGTTTATAATCTTTTAAAGATGCTTTAGCTTTTTCTAAATCTTCAGTGAAACCTAAGATGTAGCCACCGCCACCGGAGCCGCAAAGCTTCAAATAGTAATCATTGCTGTCAATTCCTTGTTGCCAAATTCCGTGAAATTGTTCCGGAATCATTGGTTTAAAGTTATTCAAAACTACTTTTGATAATTTCTTGGTATTCATGAACAATGATTTCATGTCTCCGCCAAGAAAGTTTTCTACACAAGCATCCGTATATTTTACAAATTGATTTTTCAACATGGCACGGAAACCTTTGTCCTTCAAACTTTCCATGAAAATATTTACCATCGGAGCTGTTTCGCCCACAATTCCTGAATCTAATAAAAATACCGCGCCTTTTCCGTCAAAACTTTGTGTAGGAATTCCGGTTGCTTCAATATTGTCTTTAGAATTAATTAGAATGGGGATGCTCAAATAACTGTTTAAAGGATCTAAACCAGAACTTTTTCCGTGGAAAAAACTCTCCATTTGAGAGAATATGTTTTTTAATTGCAATAATTTTTCACGAGTCAAATTCTCTAGAACCGTGATTTTGTTGTTTGCATATTTATCATAAATAGCAGCGACAAGTGCGCCACTGCTGCCTACACCGTATCCTTGCGGAATACTGGAATCAAAATACATTCCGGTCTCCACATCGTTTTTCAATGTAGTCAGGTCAAAAGTGACTAAGTCAGATTGTTCGTTTTGCAAAGTTTCTAAATACGCTACAAAACGTCTCAAGTGACCATTTGATTTGACGGCTTCATCAGATGGGTTTTCTTCTCTTTTTAGTGCACCATTGTAAAAATTGTATGGAATTGAAAGCCCTTTTGAGTCACGAATAATTCCGTATTCTCCAAAGAGTAATATTTTTGAGTAAAATAAAGGTCCTTTCATATTAGATTGTAAATTAACAATTTAGTCTTGATAATTGTATTTTGTAACAAATGAATTTCTTATAAATCAACTTGATCTCCGCGATTTGCCTCTAGAATTTCAATATCAATTTCCTCTTGTTGTTCAGGAGATAATTCTTTCCAGATGTCATTTTTTTGCGCTTTTAAAATGGTTTTTATAGCCTCGATTATTGTCTTGTCATTAGTTTCTAATAACATTTTTATCAATTCTAATTTCTCTGATTGAATATCCATGATTTCAGCTCTTTAAAAAATAAAGATAGGAAAAAAACAGATTAAATCAACGAAGCTCCATTTCCAATTTTGTCACAAATGTACTGACCATTTTGACAATAGCCAACTAATTCGTTCTTAATAAATTGTAAAACTGTTTCGGCCACATTTTCAGGATATAAAACATGCACATTTGCACCAGCATCCAGTGTGAAACAAACCGGAATTCTAGTTTCATTTCTAAATCTCCAAATCGCATTTATAATCTCCAAAGTTTTCGGTTTCATTAGTATAAAATAAGGCATTGAGGTCATCATCATAGCATGTAAAGTCAAGGCTTCGCTTTCTACAATTTTGATAAATTCTTCTAAATTCCCACTTTCAAAAATGGTAATCAGTTGGTCCAAGTTTTCATGTGCTTGTGCAAATCGTCTTTCGGCAAAAGGATGGTTGTGCATTAAATCATGCCCAATGGTACTTGAAACCTGCTTTTCACCTTTGTCAACTAGTAAAATAGTATCTTGAAAATTCTTAAAATTAGCATGAATCGCATTAGGAAATTCTACCCCAAATAAATCAGAACATCCGTTGATATTTGTATGATTTCCCCAAACCACCACTTGGCCTTTTACACTTCTGCAAGCACTTCCGGAACCTAAACGTGCCAATAAAGATGCTTTTTGATAGAAATATTCCTCGGTCATTTCAGGATGTAACGCTTTTTCTAAACTCATTAAGTTCATCGCCAAAGCGGCCATTCCAGATGCTGATGAAGCAATTCCGGAACTGTGCGGAAAGGTATTCTCTGTATCAATTGTAAAATGGAAGTCTTTTAAAAACGGTAAATAGATTTCTATTCGCTCCAGGAATTTTTGAATTTTTGGCTTGAAATCTTCTTTTGGTTTCCCTTCAAAAAGTAAATCGAAGGAAAATGTACCGTCGTTTTCTTTTTTGGCGAAAGTCAATTTCGTTATCGTTTTACAATTATTCAAGGTAAAACTCACCGAAGGATTCGCAGGAATTTGATTGTCCTTTTTTCCCCAATATTTTACTAGAGCAATGTTACTGGGCGCGCTCCATTGAAAATTTCCGCTTTCAATCGAATGTGTATATTTTGATGGAATAAAATCGTTTACTGAAATCATGAATGTATAAATTTACGCAAAGATACTTTTTTTGGGTTATTTGTTTATTCGTTTAGTTGGTTAATCGTTACAAAGATTTAAGTAAATTTGGACAATAAAAATAATCATATAAGTCCATCAAGGATTTTTTAACCATTAAGGAATTAAGCTTCATTAAGTATTGGGCTTAATTTTTCTTAATTCCTTAATGGTTAGAAATATAAAGTTTACGAGATAATCAGTACACTTATTGCTTCTTAAATAGCTCATATGTTTCAAGAAAAGAGTACATCTTAAAAAATATAAAAATGAATAAAATTACCCGAATATTAGCTGTTGTTGTTACGTGCCTTGCAATTGGATATTTATCTGGAACGGTTACTCGTTCTGCTATTACAACTTGGTATCCCACTTTGATAAAACCAAGTTTTAATCCGCCCAATTGGATATTTGCACCTGTTTGGAGTATGTTGTACGTAATGATGGGTGTTGCCGCAGGATTGGTTTGGGACCGAATAGAAGTAGAAAAAGAAGTCGTTAAAAAAGCGTTGGTTTTCTTTGCAATACAATTGGCACTAAATGCTTTGTGGTCGTATTTATTCTTTGGTTTACACAATCCAATGTTAGCGGGATTAGAAATTATCATACTGTGGTTGATGATTTTTGAAACGTACGTTCAGTTTTCTAAAATCAATAAAATTGCAGGTTATTTGTTTATACCGTATTTGGTTTGGGTAAGTTTTGCCGCCGTTTTAAATGGAAGTATTTGGTGGTTGAATAGATAAGATTCTGTTTATAGTTTTTTAAATTCAATATTTTTGGCAAGCAAAAAATCCATTACACTTAATACATTGTTGCTTTCGGCTACTGTTTTTGATTTTGAGTCCGCATCACAAAATTCCAAGAACAGCTCTATTTGGTCTGGTTTTAATTTTAAAGTTTCGATATAAAACTTTTGATCACAGCTGCTTTTTGCCAATTGTTTGAATTCAATTTTCGGTTTATTTTTCAGAGCTTTCTCTTTTTCCTTTATGAACAACTTTAAAATCATGTCGGCCACCCGGAAGAAATCCACTCCGTTTTCTATGGTTCCATTGTAAACGCCCGTTTTTAAGCTTCTTGCAGACTTTTCTACGGCTAGTTTGTCAAGTTTTCCTTGTTCGTATGCTTTATCTGAACTTAATTTTATAGCTGGGATTTTCGTAATTACTACTTCTTCTAATTGTTCCGCTTTTAGGATTAGCAAAATGATGAGGTTGTTTTTGCTGATGGTTTTTTCATCCAAAACCAATTTTTTGATATCATGGTTTTTCGAAATAAAAATGAGTTCGTCACCCGCTTTTGCCAAAATAGAAAATTCCCCCGATGCATTAGTAACGGTGATTTTTTTAGAACTAAAATTAGCAACTTCAACTTTTTCCACTGGAAATTGTTCGTGTAAAACTTTTCCGTGAATTAATTTTTCGGTTTGTGAGAAACCAGATTGAAGTATAAAAAACAGTAAGAAAACAAAAAAGTAGTTTTTAATCATTCGTAATATTTTGATTACAAACATATTCAAATCATTCGGTTAAAATGAAAACAGAATAATAAATTCATGTTAATCAAAAACTAAAGTTCTCTTAATTAAAGTTTTGTAGTACAATGACTTTTGTCTAAACGGCATTTGCCACAATAAACCCGCTCGTCCATGCATTCTGAAAATTGAATCCGCCTGTAATGGCATCAATATTGACGATTTCACCAGCAAAATAAAGATTCTCATGTAATTTGCTTTCCATTGTTTTGAAGTTAATTTCTTTTAAATCAATTCCGCCGGCAGTTACAAATTCTTCCTTAAACGTACTTTTTCCGTTGACGTGGAAAGTCCCGTTCGTCAATTGGATGGCTAGATTTTGCAATTGTATTTTAGATAAATCGGCCCATTTTGTCTCCATTTCAATTCCGGAAGCAAGCACTAAACTTTCCCATAATCGATTGGTTAATTCGAATGGGGATTTCTTGGAAACTGATTTTTTAGCGTGTTCTTGTTTTAAATCTTTTAGCTTTTTCTCGACATCGGCAGTATCTTCATCATTCAACCAATTAACGAAAATGGTGAACTGATAATTTTTGTCATGCAAGATGCGGGCACCCCAAGCCGAGAGTTTCAATATTGCGGGTCCGCTCATTCCCCAATGGGTAATTAACAACGGTCCTGTTGAAATAAGTTTGGTGTCTTTTACTTTTACGGTAACTTGTGCCGCAACTCCGGGCAATTCTTTTATTCTGGAATCTTTGATGTTGAAAGTGAATAGGGAAGGAACGGGGCTGACAACTGCGTGACCAAAATTCTGTAACATTTCCCAGACTTTAGGATTGCTCCCTGTGGCTAAAATTAGCTTTTCGGCAAGATAATTTTCAGTTTGGGTTTCAATTTTCCAAAAATTTTCTCCCGAAACTTCGGGATTGAAAATAGATTGTACACTTTGTCCCGTAAGCACTGCAATTCCTAGTTTTTGTGTCGCTTTCAGGAAACAATCAATAATCGTTTGAGACGAATTCGAAACAGGAAACATGCGTCCGTCCGCTTCGATTTTGAGTTCCACGCCATGCTTCTCAAACCATTCAATGGTATCGCCAGAACAAAACTGATGAAAAGGACCGCGTAATTCTTTTTCGCCACGCGGATAAAACTTTACCAATTCATTTGGTTCAAAACAAGCGTGCGTTACGTTGCATCTTCCGCCACCGGAAATTCTAACTTTTTGCAATACTTCAGCTCCGCGTTCCAGAATTGCAACTTTTAATTTTGGATTTTTCTCCACAATATTAATCGCTGTAAAAAAACCTGCTGCGCCGCCGCCTACTATTATTATATCAAAATTCTGATTCATTTTTTAACCATTAAGAGAGTTAAGATTTTTAAGTTTAATCATCAGCAAGCCGAGAAAAATATTCGTTAATTAAAGGTTTGCATGATTTTGTTATATTGAGAGTGTTAAAATTGATGAGTAGCCCTTGTGGAATACTTAATAGTTTCATGTAAGTTAGTAGTTTAGCTTCATCAATTGGGTGAAATTTTTCAACCGTTTTCAACTCAACAATAATACAATCATTTACTAATAAATCTAGTCTTAATGGATTGGCAAGTTCTAAATCATAGTAATCTATTGCGACACTAAATTGTTGCTTCACATTGTACCCATTTTTTTCTAACTCATATTTCAAGCATTCTTCATAAATTTTTTCTAATAGACCGGGTCCTAGTTTTTTATGAACTTTTATTGCGTAACCAATAATTCCATAGGATAATTGTGTTATCTCTTTTTTTGTCATAAACTGAATTATTTACCTTGTTACTTAATTGACTTAAATCACTTAATGGTTTCCAAATAGAATCTTATTTGGAAAAGGGATTATGTTATATCTAATTTTATTTTATAAACCATTAAGAAAGTTGAGATTTTTAAGTTTAATGCATGGCTAGAAAAATATTATTTATAAAATTTTATATGATTTAGGGACTGCTATATTGGTAAGTGTTTTTTAGGGATATTTAATGATTCCATAAGACAATGGAGTAGCCTCTTTTTTGTCATAAACAAACTATATATTCCATTACTTAACTGACTTAATTCTCTTAATGGTGAAATTATTCTGGGTCATATTCTATTTGGGAAATCAGTGATGATTCCGTTTACGTTGAATGTTTTTATTTTTTGAATGTCTTCTAATTCATTGATGGTCCAAGGGAAAACCTGCAATCCTTTTTCCTGTAATTTTACCGTGTTTTCTTTTGTCAACAAATGAAAATGCGGATGAATGGATTTTGCCTGAATGAATTTGGCGAAAGCCAAAGCCAAGTCTAAATCGGTTTCCGTTAAAACGCCAATTGGAATTTTATCATTCAAAAACGCCACTTGTTGCAGCGCATTCCAATCAAAACTGGAAACTAAAAAGCGGTCATATTTCCATCCTTTTTTAGTGACGTATTTTTCAATAAGAGTAACTACTTTATCGGTTGACTCATAACTTTTGAGCTCAATATTGATAAAACTATCTTGGTTTACCAAATCAAAAACCTCCTTCAGCGTTGGAATTTCGTATTTCCCATCTATTCGAAAAGCCTTCAATTCACGCAAAGATAATGCATTTACTAATCCTTTTCCATTGGTCGTTCGGTCAATAGATTCGTCATGAATAACCATTATTTCGCCATCACCACTCAAATGCACGTCAAGTTCAATGCCGTCCACTTGCATGTCTAATGCTTTTTGGAACGAAATAAAGGTATTCTCGGGTTCATGTCCTTTTGCACCACGATGTCCAATTTTGAGCATTTTCTTTTATTTTTTGGTAAAGGTAAACATAAAAAAAACGCCTTCATTTCTAAAGGCGTTTGGATGAAATTATTTTTCAAATTATTTTTTCAATTCCAATAAAACAATATCAAATTCAGTATTGATTGTCACTTTTCCATTCACAACAAGTACTTCTTTTCCGGAATACGAATCTTTTAATGATGTGCCGTTTGCGAAAATTGAATCTACAGCAAGTTCTTTTGTACCAATTACCAAATCCAATCCAACAACTACTTTATCTGTAAAATCTCCTTTAGAGAAAGTTCTGCTAAAAACATACGGTTGACCCGTAATTTGTTTGTGGATTCCTGCTCCAATCGAAGGATGATTTCTTCTAAATTGACCTAATTTTTGCCAATGCAAGAGTGTTTTTTGAGTTTCAGGATTTGATTTGATAGCTTCCCAATTCATAAACGAACGCAAGGTAGCATCGCCTTTTGTTCCTTCGATCACTAAAGAACGAGCGCTTTCATCACCATAATATACTTGAGAAAGTCCAGGACTCAGTAATAATTTTGTTCCGCTTTCTATAGTTTTGGTACGATTTGCATCAAATGGTCCGCCGTCATCGTGTGAAGACAAATAGTTCAAAACACTATATCCTTTTAAGTCATTGTTTAACTTATCAGAATATTTGGAAAATATAAATTCATAGTCTTTTTGCGCATCCCATTTGAACTCAAAATTGATCATATTGTTGAAACCATTTTTAAAATAGTTTATTTTTTTATCTCCAAAATCAAAATCTTGTCCGCCGCTGATACCATAATTGTAAACTTCAGCAATGGTGTAAAAAGTATTATTGTCTAAAACTTTTGTAGGATTGTTTTTCTTCCAAGTTGCAAAAGCATAATCACATTGGGTCTTGAAATCAGCCCAAACCGTTTCATCGGTATGTTTTACCGTGTCGCCACGATAACCGTCAATTCCGTAATCCGTAATATAATCCGTCAACCATTTGATGATGTAGTATTTTGGTGCTCTTGGATATCCCGTACGAGCAAAAAAAGCATCAAGTTCTTTCATTTCTTGTTCGTAACGTCCTTCTTTTTTCCATTTTTCGATTAAAAAAGGAGGTAACGGTACCGCTTGATTGTTTTCTGTTTTTATATCCGGAAGATTAGAAACCAGCGTACACGCAGTTGTGTTTTCAAACGATTTGTAATCGCAATTGGGTCCTGTTCGCACCCAGTCATTTGGCCAAACCATATCTTCTGGAGTTACGGGTCCGGTATGATTGATTACGCCATCAAGAATGATTCGGATTCCGTGTGCGTGTGCTTTTTGAACTAATGCAGCCAAATCTTCTTTTGTTCCAAAGTTAGGATCTAAGTTCGTCCAGTCTCTCGCCCAATAGCCATGAAAGCCATAACTCAAACCGGTTCCTTCGTCAACACCATCGTGAATTTGCTCCACTATTGGTGTAAACCAAATGGCATTGATTCCTAATTTATCAAAATAACCTTCGTCAATTTTTTGAGAAATTCCTTTGATATCGCCACCTTCAAAACCACGAAGTTTTCCCGTTGTTTTGGTTCTGTTGAAGTTTATATCATTTGAAGTGTCGCCATTATTAAAACGGTCTGTCATCAGGAAATAAACATTCGCCCCTTCCCAAACGAAAGGTGTCTTGTTACTCTCAGCAACTGTTTGTGTACAGGAACAACTGCTTAAAATTGTCATGGTTAATAGTAAAAGTGGGATTGAATATTTTTTCATTTTTTTAGTATTAAATGATTATTTTTTTTGAAACATATAAGGAATTATCAAATCGCTTAAATGCTTTACAAGGTTCAAATTACTTTAGTTCTAAAATCAAAACTGACTTAGGTTCTATAATAATTTCGTTTGTAATGTCAAATGTAAGTTCAGAAATTACATCTTTTCCTGTTTTAAAGTCTTTGATGTTTTCTTTGAAACGATGTGTATTGACAGTTTTGGTCTCATTACTATTGTTCATTAAAACCATCACCGTTTCATCTTTGTTGTATCTAAAATAAACGTAGATATTATTCTCCGGAATGTAATGTGTCATTTTTCCAAAATGAACCGCCGCTTTTGTTTTTCTCCAATTGAATAATTTAGACGTAAAATTAAAATAATCACTTTGTCCCGGAGTTCTTCCTTCTTTGATGAAAGCATTGTTTTGATCGCCTTCCCAACCGCCAGGAAAATCTTGACGAATATCAGCATCGCCTTTATTTTTATCACCGGCCATACCTATTTCACTTCCATAATACAATTGAGGAATTCCACGAACGGTAGCCATCAAAGTCATTGCCATCTTGTATTTTCTGATGTCGTTTCCGTAGGTTTGATTGAAACGATTCGTGTCGTGATTTTCGACAAAAATTAACATATTGTTGATGTTTGGATACAGAAAATCATTTGTAAAATTATCATACATTTTCACCACTCCTTTGTCCCAAGTTCCTTCGTCTTCACTGAACGCTTTGCTGGTTGCCTCATATAATGTAAAATCCATTACACTTGGTAAATACGAGTTGTAATTTTGTATTTCAGCAATTTTACTGTCTTTTTGCCAATACGCCATTTGCGCTTGACTTTGCATCCAAACTTCCCCTACAATATTAAAATTTGGGTATTCATCGGTGATGGATTTTGTCCATTTTGCAATTCCTTTTGGGTCTGAATAATTATAAGTATCTACTCTAAATCCATCCAAATCGGCATATTCAATCCACCAAATCGCATTTTGAATCAGGTATTTTAACGTTAAAGGATTTGTCAAATTTAAATCGGGCATGGATGGAACAAACCAACCGTCTATCGCGATTTTTTTATCAAATTTTGAAGCATTAGTGTCGTGGATAACCGTTCTTTTATGATTGGTTTGCGTGTAGGTTTCAAATTGATTGATCCATTCTTTCGTAGGTAAGTCTTTCATCATCCAGTGTTCAATTCCCCAGTGATTCGTCACATAATCCATCACCAGTTTCATGTCTCTTTTGTGCATTTCGGCAGCTAATCGAACATAATCAGCATTGCTGCCGTAACGGGGGTCTATTTTATACACATCGGATTGACCATATGTGTGATACGAAAAAGCAGCGTCATTATCTTCACAAAGAGGCGTACTCCAAATGGTCGTTGCGCCCAGTTCTGCTACATAATCTAAGTTTTTTATGATGCCTTCGATATCGCCACCGTGTCTCCCACCCGGTAATTCTCTATTGTGTTTTTCTTGGGTAGCATTTTCACTGTCGTTGTTTCTGTTTCCATTGGCAAAGCGATCAGGCATCAATAAATACATCATATCCGAAGAATCAAAGCTTTTGCGTTGTGCTGAATTTTCTTTTCTTTGGCGCAAGCTGTATTTTTGTGTAAATGTTTCTTTATTGTTGTTTTTAAAAGTAAAAGCAAAATCAGAAGCTGCTACTTTTTTAGTGTCAATGGTAACAAAAATGTAGTTGGAGTTTTCCGTTCTTTTAACGTTAGTTATTTTTATGCCATTTGAAACCGTGACTTGGTATTGAGAAATGTCTTTACCATAAAAAAGAATTTGCAGTTCTGGATTTTGCATTCCTGCGTACCAAAAAGGCGGTTCCATTTTGTCGATTTGAGCGTTTAAAGTTAAAGACATAAAAAAAAGGAATAAGGTTATTTTTTTTAGAAAGCTCCTATTTATGAACGGAAACGAACCTGTTTTATGCATTGTGAAATATATTTTATTGACATTTAGATTTTTCGCTCACTTAAAATAAAGTCTTTTACTTTAAAATAGCCAGCCGATTTTATAATAATTAGAATCCTCAAATTTGAATTAAGAACAGTTATCAATTAAACAATCCCAATGTTATTGGGATTGTTAGTAAGCCTAGTGTGGCTCGGGATCAAATGTTAGAATTAACTACAAGTTCTAGCAATTGTTTATTCTACCGTAACTAAATTGTCAGTCTTAACGACTAGTGGCTGGCCATTTACTATGATTTTCAGTTCTTTGTTACCATCAATTGAAAAAGTTGTTTCCTTATGATTGATTGCTACTTTCAAAATTTGATTTCTGAAATTAATTTTAAACGAGTAGGCTTCCCATTCTTTTGGAATTTTTGGAGAAAAATGAAGCGTATCTTCTTTAATTCTCATTCCGCCAAATCCTTCTACGATACTCATCCAAGTTCCTGCCATTGAAGTAATATGACAGCCTTCTTCCACTTCTTTATTGTAATCATCTAAATCCAGACGTGAAGTTCTCAAATAGAACGTGTACGCCATATCCATTTTGTCTAATAAAGCCGCTTGAATTGAGTGTACGCAAGGCGAAAGTGAACTTTCATGAACGGTAAATGATTCGTAAAACTCAAAATTATTTTTCAGTTCTTCTTTCGAAAAATGATCTTCAAAGAAATAGAAACACTGTAAAACATCGGCTTGTTTGATGTACGGCGAACGTAAAATTCGGTCCCAAGACCATTTTTGATTGATTGGTCTTTGGTTTTTGTCCAAATCAGCTACGCGAACTAATTCTTTGTCCAAGAAACCGTCTTGCTGCAAGTAAACATTATGTTCTTCCGAAAAAGGGAAGTACATATTATCCGAAACTTTTTTCCAAGATTGTAATTCAGAATCCGATATTTTTACTTTTTCCGTAATTCTTTTGTGATCTGAAGGATATTCCAGAGACACTTTTTGAATTTGTTGGTACGTATATTCTAAACACCATTTTGCAATATAATTCGTATAGAAATTATTGTTTACGTTGTTTTCATATTCGTTTGGACCAGTAACTCCAAGAATTACATATTGGTTTAAATTAGTTGAGAAATTGGCTCTTTGATGCCAGAAACGTGCAATTCCTATTAATACTTCCAGTCCTTTTTCAGGAATGTAACTGTAATCGCCAGTGTATCTGTAAAAGTTGTAAATGGCAAATGCGATGGCGCCATTTCTATGAATTTCTTCAAAGGTAATTTCCCATTCGTTATGACATTCTTCACCGTTCATGGTTACCATTGGATACAAAGCAGCACCGTTAGTAAACCCTAATTTTGTAGCATTTTCTATGGCTTTGTCCAATTGATTGTAGCGGTACGTCAATAAATTTCGTGCTACTTCTTGGTCTTTGGTCGCCATGTAAAACGGAATGCAATACGCCTCGGTATCCCAATAAGTCGATCCGCCGTATTTTTCTCCCGTGAAACCTTTTGGTCCAATGTTCAAACGAGAATCTTTTCCTAAATAGGTTTGGTTCAACTGAAAAATATTGAAACGAATTCCTTGTTGTGCTTTTACATCGCCATCAATAGTAATATCTGACATCTCCCAAATTTTTGCCCAAGCATCAATCTGGTCCTGCAACATTTTCTCGTATCCTAACGCTAATGCGGATTGAATCACTTTCTCCGCAGCAGTAACGGTGTTTTCGTGGTTTAAAGAAACCGTGTAACCACCAATTTTTTGGATAGATGATTTTTGGCCTTGAGCCACAATTACATCATAACTAAATTGAATTTTATCGGAAGTTGCATCAATATTAGAAGGAGAAATAGCTGTTTTTTCACCATTAGACAAAATGCTATTTTGCATGAAAGTGGTTACTTTGAAATGTGTTTTGAACGTTTGTGCCGTTACAAAAGCTTCATTTACAGATTTTTTCACCTCAAGTGGTTCCCAGAATTTTTCTTCCCAGTTGGCATCTTCATTGGTTACACCTGCATCAATATAAGGTTTGTACACTATTTTTGAATCTTTGTTCAAAGGTGTGATTTCGTAATTAATAACCCCAACTTCATCCAGAACAATAGAAAGAAAACGACGAATAGTAACTGCTATTTGAGTTCCGTTTTTCAATGTGGCTTCAAAAGAGCGATTGTACCAACCTTCTTTCATGTTCAACTCACGACGAAAATTTTTGACTTCGGTACAGGTATTCAAATCCAGTTTTTCTCCGTTGATTTCGATGTCGATTCCTATCCAATTGGGAGCATTTAAAACTTTTGCAAAATATTCCGGATAACCGTTTTTCCACCAGCCCACTTTAGTTTTGTCCGGGTAATATATTCCTGCGATGTAACTTCCCTGGAATGTTTCTCCAGTATAATTTTCTTCAAAATTAGCACGTTGTCCCATTGCACCGTTCCCAATGCTGAACAAACTTTCAGATGATTTTACGCTCTCTACATCAAATCCTTCTTCTATGATTGACCAATTATCTGGTTTTATATAATCTTGATTCATTCTTTCCTTGTTGTTTAAAGTTTGAAAAATGTATGGTTTAAAGGTTCGATTTTATGGTTTTACCACAGTTTATGGAACCTCTTGTTTTTTATTCTATCTTTTTATTAAGTCTTCTATGAAGTTAGTATCAATTGCTGTGAAATCTTTAAAGATGTATTTTGCTTCATGCAAAATACCAGCTTCACCGATTCCTATACTGGTCATGTTTCCAATATTGGCTGCTTGAACTCCCGCCACTGAATCTTCAAAAACAAAAGCATCTTCCGGTTTTGTTTCTAATAATTTAGCAGCAATCAGGAAAACTTCAGGATCAGGTTTGGCATTAATAACATCATTTCCATCTACAATAACATCAAAATAAGATAATATTCCTGTTTTCTCTAGAATAGGTCTGGCATTTTTACTGGCAGAACCCAATGCTATCGGTTGATTTTTTTCTTTTAGAAATTTTAAAATGGGATATACTCCAGGAAGAATCTCGCTTTCGTCCATATCAACTAAATAGGATAAATAATCCTCATTTTTTTGAAGTAACCATCTGTCTTTATCTTCTTGTGAAGCTTCCACTTTTCCTAATTCTAATATAATATCTAAAGAGCGTACGCGGCTGACTCCTTTTAATAATTCATTATGTTCCAGTGTGAATTCAATATTTAGTTCGTTTGCGATTTTTTGCCACGCTAAATAATGGTATTTTGCTGTGTCAACAATTACTCCGTCCAGGTCAAATATGAATGCTTTTCTATTATTCATGAATTTCAATTTTTGTTCTGTTGTTTACTCTAAGGGTTAGTAAACCGGCAAATATCATCGATACTCCGCCAATTAATAATGCGTAAATAGGTTCGTTTTGGAAAAATTGTTTGACAATAAAACCTAAGATTGTTGCGGCAACAATTTGAGGAATAACTACAAAAAAGTTGAAAACTCCCATGTAATAACCCATTTTTGCAGCGGGTAAAACACCTGATAACATTGCGTAAGGCATTGATAAAATACTTGCCCATGCGATACCAACTCCTAACATTGGAATTAATAATAAATATTTGTCTCCAATAAAATAAATAGAAAGTAATCCTATACCTCCAGAGCACAATGCCAATAAATGTGTGGATCGAACACCTACTTTTTTTGCTATTACAGGCAATAGAAAAGCAACTGCAGCGGCTACTCCGTTATAAACTGTGAAAAGAACTGATACCCAGTCAGCAGCATCATTATACACTTTTGAAGTTGTATCAGTTGTTCCAAAAATATGTTGTGTAACGGCTTGAGTAGTGTAAATCCACATAGAGAAAAGTGCAAACCAAGAAAAGAATTGAACCCAAGCCAATTTTTTCATTGTAGTGGGCATGTTCAATAAATCGGTCATGATGATTGTGAAACCATTTTTTATTTGGACAACTCTAAGTCTGGAGGTTATTATGAATAAAATTCCAATCACAATTAAGCCTACAAATAAAATATAGAGCTCTTTAGTAAGTCCGTTTTCGTAAATAAAAAAAGAAATAATACTTCCTAACAAAGTCATTATAAGCCCTAAATTGAGTTGTCTTTTGATATTCGCTTTAGTCTCCAACTCAGTTTCAATTGGAGCTACTTCTTTAGTGTCTTTATCTTTTTGTTCAAAAGCTTCTAATTCTGCGGGAGAATATTCAGTAGATTTAAAAACAGTCCACAACACAGCCATTAGAAAAACAACTCCTCCTATATAGAAGGACCATTTTACAGAGTCTGGGATGATTCCTTCAGCTGCGGTATTGCTTACGCCAAAAACATTTGTGAAAATGTAAGGAAGTAAGGAGCCAACAACGGCGCCCAATCCAATAAAAAAACTTTGCATAGCAAATCCTAAAGTACGCTGTTTTTCGGGTAAATTATCCCCTACAAAGGCACGGAAAGGTTCCATTGAAATGTTTATTGAGGCATCCATCATCCATAATGTTCCTGCGGCAATCCACAAGGTAGGTGAATTGGGCATTATGAACAAAGCTATCGATGATAAGATTGCACCTATCAGAAAATAAGGTCTGCGTCTGCCTAATCTGGTCCAAGTTCTATCGCTAAAATAACCAATTATGGGTTGGATAACTAAACCTGTTACAGGAGCAGCAATCCATAAAATAGGGATTTCATCAACTTTTGCACCTAATGTTTCAAAAATTCTTGAAGTGTTTGCGTTTTGCAGTGCAAAACCAAATTGTATTCCTAGAAAACCGAAACTCATATTCCAAATTTGCCAGAAACTTAATTTACGCTTTTCCATTATCGTAATTTAAAAATTAATACGATAAGCGCTATGCTTATCAAAACTTATCTTATTTTCGAAGTAAAAGTTGAAGCTTTGAACGGGTAAATATAAAAATATATTTCAAACTTTTGTTTTTTAGAAAGAAATAAAAAGAAATATTTTCAACTACAAGGTTGTAGTAATGAACAAACTAACAAATAAAAATTAATTAGTTGATTCTCTTTCTATCAAATGGGTTTCAATTACTTCAGTTTTATAGTTTTCGTCCTCTTCATCTTCTTCAGATTCGAGTCTTTCAATTAGCATTTTTGCGGCTTTATTTCCCATTTTTATTCCACTTTGACTTACAGTAGTAATAGTAGGTGTAGAATATTTAGAAATTATACCATCTGTAAAGGCAATAACAGCTAAATCATTAGGGACATTCAGTCCTATTTTATTAGCTGTTTTGATTATAGTAACTGCAAAAAGTTCATTTACTGCAAAAACAGCATCAATTGCTTTGTCTTCCAATAATTTTCCAATGGTTATTTCGCAGGTGTCGATATCTTCAATTTTGATGATTAGATTTTCATTGAAAGGGATATCATTATCCAGAAGAGCTTTAATATAGCCGTCAGTACGGAGTTTGCCAACGCTCACGTAATCTACTGTTGTTACTAATGCAATTTTTTTTCGTCCTTTATCAATTAAACTTTGAACTGCTTCATAAGCTGCATATTTATCGTCTATTATTACTTTGTCACAAAGGATATCATTGGTAACTCTATCAAACATTACAACGGGCATTCCTTGATTGATGACTTCTGTGATATGATGAAAATCACCCCTGAATTGGGTTTCTTTTGAAAGTGACATTATGAAGCCGTCAATGCTGCCATTAGCGAGCATTTCCATGTTGAGTACTTCTTTATCAAATGAATCGTCTGACAGGCAGATGATAACACTATATCCATTTTCATTTGCAACTTGTTCTATTCCGTTAATAACTGTTGAAAAGAAATGGTGGACAATTTCGGGAATAATAATTCCAATAGTTTTTGTTTTTCTGTTTTTTAGACTTAGCGCAATATTGTTAGGTTTGTAATGGTAAAATTTAGCAAATGCCTGAACTTTAAGTCTGGTTTCTTCCCCTATTTCGGGACTGTTTCTAAGCGATTTTGAAACGGTTGAAATGGATACGTCAAGCTCTTTTGCAATTTGTTTAAGGGTGACTTTTCTTTTCATGATAATAGTGTTGTAATATTCAATTCGTAATAAATGTAAGATTTTTTTTTATTTATTGCAATTTTATCAGTAAATGTCAATATAAAATACAAAGTTTTCAACACTATCACGTTTTCGTAGGTGAAATAAAATGGGGCCTTGTTGGACGTGATAAAATTTACATAAATTTAACATTCGAAGTAATAGTTAAGGTTGAAAACTCAACAAAAAATTAAATTAATTTAAACAAAAAGTATGAAAACAATTTATAAAAAGTTGTTAATTTTATTACTGCTACTCCCTTTTAGTATTCTGGCTCAGAATACTATTAGTGGAACTGTTCTTGATAAAGTCTCAGGACAGCCTATTCCTGGGGTAAATGTAAATGTACAAGGTGCCGCTAATGGTGTTTCTTCTGATTTTGAGGGTAAATATCAGTTATCTAACGTTAAGAAAGGCGATAAAATCGTATTTTCTTATATAGGGTATAAAAATACTGTTGTGGATTATGTTGCCCAAAAATCATTGAACGTTTCTTTAGAAGAAGATGCAAATCAATTAAAAGAAGTTGTAATCCAAGTAGGTTACGGTACAGTTAAGAAAAAAGATGCTACAGGAGCTGTAACGGTATTGACAACTAAAGATTTTAATAAAGGACCTGTTACTTCCGCTGATCAAATGATCCAAGGTAAAGTTGCCGGTTTGCAAATCATCAATGGAGGTGGTTCTCCAGGAGAAGGTGCTACAATTAGAATTAGAAGTGGATCTTCATTATCTGCTAACAACGATCCATTATATGTAATTGATGGTGTGCCAGTCGCGGCTGGTGGAGTAGAAGGAAGTAGAAATCCATTGTCTACAATCAATCAAAATAACATTGAATCTATTTCAGTATTGAAAGACGCTTCGGCAACTGCAATTTATGGTTCTCGTGCTTCAAACGGGGTAATTATTATTACTACCAAAAAAGGAAAAAAGGGTGACTTGCAAATCAATTATAATTCTAATTTACAAGTCTCTGAAATCACTAAAAAAGTAGATGCTTTAAGTTCTGCTCAATTTAGAGATTTTATTACAGCTAACGGTACTGTGGCTCAGCAAAAACTTGTTGGTGCTGCGAATACAGATTGGCAGAATGAAATTTATAGAACAGCTGTTGGTACGGATCATAATATTGCTTTAAGCGGTGGAACTGATAACGTAGTGTATAGAGCCTCTGTAGGTTATGCTAATTTGAATGGTATTTTGAAAAAAGATAATATGGAAAGAACCACTCTTGGAACAAATGTTACAGGGAATTTCTTAGATAACCATTTGAAAATTGAATTAAATAATAATACCTCTATTATCAATAGTAATTATAGTAATCGTGATGCTATTGGAGCTGCAATTCGTTTTGACCCAACACAAGCTATAAGAAATGTAGACGGAACTTATTTTCAATGGTATACTGCTGATGGAAAATTAAACCAATTAGCAGGAGTTAATCCAGTTTCAATGATTGATCAAATTAGTAAAACTGGAACTGCTTATAGAAGTATAGGTAATATACAAACGGAATATAAAATGCACTTCTTACCGGAATTAAAAGCGGTAGCTAATTTTGGTTACGATCAACTAAGCGGGAAATATAATGAAGTAACTGCAGCTGATTTTCGTAATGCTCTTGATGGATCAGGATTTAATAATACTTCAGTTAAAGATCAGTCAAGATTCAATAAATTAATGGATTTGTTCTTAAATTTTAATAAAAAAGTAGAATCTATTGATACTCAGTTTGATGTTACTGGTGGGTATTCATATCAAGATTTTAGAGAATTGTATTCTTCTTCAAATTTTGTTTTTCAAAGTAATAATACGACTGCAGATCCAAGTTCCCCATCTCGTGTAAATTTGCAATCCTTTTTCGCTAGAACTAACATCACTATTGCTGATAAATACTTATTGACTTTGTCTTACAGACGCGATGGTACATCTAGATTTACAGAATCTAACCGTTGGGCAAATTTTCCTGCAGTTGCTGTAGCTTGGAAATTAAATGAAGAAAGTTTCTTGAAAGATGTTGCTAGTATTTCTAGTTTAAAACTTAGAGGAGGTTGGGGTATCACAGGACAACAGAACATTGGGGTAACTTATCCTTCTATTCCTTTATATCAAGCATCCAATACCGCTGCTCAATATCAGTTCGGAAATACATTTTATACGACTTACAGACCACAGCCATACAACAGCAATTTGAAATGGGAACAAACAACCACTATTAATGCCGGTCTTGATTATGGATTGTTTAATAATAGAATTGTTGGTACTGTAGATTTATATAAAAGAACAACTAAGGATTTATTGTTATACACTCAAAATCCTTCTTTCTTTGGATTCTCTAATTATGACAATTATAACGTAGGAACTATAGATAATAAAGGAATTGAACTTTCAGCTGAAGTTATTCCAGTTCGTACTGATGATTTAGAATGGAGAATTGGTGGAAACGTTACTTTTCAAGATTCTAAAATCACAAAATTAACAACTACGCAACCTAATACACCGGGTCTTAATGTAGGAGGATATGAAGGTGCTACTGGAAATACAATTCAAAATCATCAAGTAGGTTACGCTCCAAGTTCGTTTTATGTGTATGAGCAGGCATACGGAGTTGATGGGAAACCACTTGATGGAATTTATATTGACAGAAACAAAGATGGAATCATTACGGAACAAGATAAATACCGTTTCCATAAACCAGCTGCTGATGTTTTTTACGGTTTTAATACAAGCGTAACCTACAAAAACTTTGATTTTGGAATGAGTTGGAGAGGGTCTTGGGGTAATTTTAATTACAATAATGTTGATTCTAGCAAGGGCTCTTATAATAATGTATTAATAAGAGAGACGGATTTATCAAATGGTGTTGCTAATTTATTAGAAACAGGATTTACTTCAAATGATACTAAAAGATTCGAATCTGATTATTATATTCAGGATGCAGCTTTTGTTAGATTAGATAATGTTAGCGTAGGATATACTTTTAATCAAAAGCCAAATTCTAATTCATTAGTTAAATTAACATTAGCGGCTCAAAATGTTTTGTTGATCACTAATTACAGCGGATTAGATCCGGAAATTTCTGGAGGCATAGATGGTAATTTGTATCCAAGGCCAATTACTTTCACGTTAGGTTTAAACGTTAATTTCTAATACAAATAACAAGAAAAATGAAAAAGACACAAATAAAATTATTGGGTATTTCTTTGTTACTGTTGGTGATGTTGTTCCCATCATGTACAGATGATTTGAACCAAGCTCCTGAAAGTACAAACTTAATTCCGGGAGATGAATTTTTTAGTACGCCGGAATCTTATAAGCAAAATCTAGCCAAATTATATGCAGGATTTGCTACCTCAGGGCAAACTGCGGCTGGTTCTCCAGATATTTCCGGAATAGATGAAGGAGAAAGCCAATACATTAGAGGATATTGGTTGTTACAGGAATTAACTACTGATGAAGCAGTAATTGCTTGGAATGATGGAACTATAAAAGACCTACACTCTCAAACGTGGACATCTTTGGATCGTTTTGTAACGGCTGTTTTTGCACGTTACTCTTTTCAAATTGTAAACTGTAATGAGTTTTTACGTCAAACTACGGATGAGAAATTAGCTGCAAGAGGAGTAGATGCTACTTTGAAAGCAGAAATTGCTACTTACAGAGCTGAAGCGCGTTTCTTAAGGGCAATGACGTACTGGCATTTAATTGACACTTTTGGTGGCGGTTCTTTAGTAACTGAAGATTCTCCAAGCACTTTCTTTTACCCAGAATATGCTACAAGAGCGGAGTTATACAAATTTGTTGACGAGGAGTTAACAGCAATTACTCCATTAATGAAAGCTCCAAAATCTAATGAAGCGTATCGTGTGGATCAAGCTGCTGCTTGGATGTTGCAAGCTAAATTGTACATGAATGCAAAAGTATACACAGGCACTGATCATTATGCTGACGCTGTTTCATTACTTACAAAAATTACAGGTTCAAGCTACAAATTGCACACAAATTACAATCAATTGTTTTTTGCAGATAATGATAAAAATGGTTCTCAAAACGAGTTTATTTTTGCAATAGCTTTTGATGGTCTTCATACACAAACGTATGGTGGAACTACTTTCTTAACGCACGCTCCAGTTGGAGGTAGCATGAATGCAGCTTCATTTGGTATCAATGGTGGTTGGGGAGGTATTAGAACCACTGCTGCTTTTGTTGATAAATTTGCTGCAAACACTACAGATACACGTGGACAATTCTACACTGATGGTCAAACCAAAGAAATTAAAAACATTGGTAATTTCACAGATGGATATGCAGTTCAAAAATTTAGAAATGTTGATGTGAATGGTAAACAAGGTTCAGATAAAGCAGGTAACTTCTCAGACTCTGATTTCCCTATTTTCCGTTTAGCTGACGCTTATTTAATGTATGCGGAATGTGCTGTAAGAGGCGCTGGTGGAAGCTTGGCAACAGCAACTACTTACGTAAATGCTTTAAGAACAAGAGCGAAAGGTGCTGCAGTAAATCAAGGAGATTTAAACATAGATTTTATTCTTGATGAAAGAGCAAGAGAATTACACTGGGAAGGACACAGAAGAACGGATTTAATTCGTTTCGGAAAATTCTCTGGAGGTAGTTATTTATGGCCTTGGAAAGGAAATGTTGCTGGAGGATCTCCAACACAATCTTACAGAGATTTATTCCCAATTCCTGCAACGGCATTATCATCAAATAGTAAATTACAACAAAACTCTGGATACTAATTAATTTAAAAAAACAATAAAAATGAAAAATATAACTAAATCAATAATTGCTTTATTTGCAGTAGTTGCTTTGTCTTGTAGCGTAGAAGATGTTCAAGACAGACCAGTTATTGAAGGGGTTGACTCCCCATTATTAACAGCTCCAACTTCAGGTGCTGCTTATGTTCTATCACCTGTAAATGCCTCTGCACAAGCAGAGCGTTTTACATGGAAATCTGCTAACTTTGGTGGTAGTGTAGAGGTTGTTTACACTGTTGAAATCGACAAAAAAGGAAATGCTTTTAAAACACCAAAAGAATTAGCAACTAGAAAATCTGAAAACCAAGCGTCAGTTTCAGTTGAAGTTATGAATGGTGCTGCATTAGCATTAAAAAGTACTCCTTTTGCTCCAGGTGAATTTGAAGTTAGAGTTAAAGCAACCGTTGGTACAATGGCTGCAATGTATTCTAATGTAATTGGAATTGTTGTTACTCCTTATACTACTGAAAATCCTAAATTATGGGTTCCTGGTGGTTATGCTAAAGCTTCTGGATATCCTAATGATTGGGATCCTGCTACATCTCCACAGCTTTCCGCTTCTGCTTATGGAAAAGTAGATTTCGAAGGTTATGTTAATTTTAATGATGCTAACGCAGAATATAAATTTACAAGTTTCCCGGAGTGGAAAGGAGAATATGCTGCAGGAGCTACTCCTGGAACATTGGCTCTTACAGGAGCTAATCTTAAAATTCCTGCTGCAGGTTATTACTTAATTGTTGCTGATACTGAAAAGTTAACTTACAAAGCTACTGCAACTGCTTGGGGAATCATTGGTGATGCAACTCCTGGAGGATGGGATGCTAGTACTCCTATGACTTACAATAAAACGACAAAATTGTGGACTGTTACCGCTGTACTTTCTCAAAAAGAAATGAAATTCAGAGCTAACAATTCTTGGGATTTAAATCTTGGTGATACGGGAGCAAATGGTACAATGGAATATGGTGGAGATAACATCAAAGTTACTTCTGCTGGAACTTACACTATTACTTTAGATTTAAGTTCACCTAGAAATTACAAGTACACGCTTACTAAGAATTAGTATTTTTTTAATTTGAAAGGGCTATCTTATGGATGGCCCTTTTTTTATAAAACCAAAAGCTATGAAAAAAATTATACTTTTAGTATCGCTATTCTTGTCAATATTGGCTTCGGCTCAACAACAAACGGTGGCAAATACGATTAGCCCTAATCCTTTTGAAGAAACCACATCGATTACCATAACTATTAGCGGAAGTTCTGTAGATGAAGCGGCTTGGGGAATTTCTGATCATTCTTTGTATCTGTGGGCTTGGTCTTATGATACGAATGATGCTAACAGTTTAGATTGTCAGACAAATGGTTCATGGACATCATCAAATGAAGCTAATAAATTAACCTACACTGCAGGTGCAGATATCTATAGAATTACATTTACTCCAAATACCTTTTACAATAGAAACGGAATTGGCAGAATAGGGTTTTTGGTAAAAGCAAAAGACGGAACCGGTGATAAAAAATCGCAAGATAATTATGTTGATGTTGGTGTCTATCAAGTCACACTAAATTCACCCGCAGAAAATAGTTCTACAATTATTTCTTCAGGTGGAAGTTTGACTATTTTAGCTTCTAATACCGGTGGAAATGCCAGTTATGTATTAAAGGCAAATGGTACAACTTTAAATGATAATGCGGCCACTTCCAGTTACTCGTATAATCACACAAATATTACAGGAAATCAAAATTACGAATTGCAGGTAACCCAAGGAACAACCGTAATTACTAAAAAATTCAGTGCTGTAGTAAATCCAAATGTGGTTAGTGAGGCAATGCCGATCGGTTTATTAGACGGAATCAATTATAATGCTGCTGATGCTACAAAAGCAACGCTGATTTTAGATGCGCCATTCAAAGATTTTGTTTACGTAGCAGGAAGTTTCAACAGCTGGCAGCCTACAGCTACTTATGCGATGAAAAAAGACCCTGTTTCGGGTAAGTTTTGGTTAGAATTAACCGGATTGACATCGGGTACAAATTACACCTATCAGTATTGGGTAGTTGATGCTACTCCCATTGCAGGAACACCTTCTTTAGTGAAAACTGCTGATCCGTATTCGACTTTAGTATTGTCACCATTTGATGATCCTTTTATTCCGGCTATTAATTATCCAAATCTTCCGATTTATCCAGTAGGTCAAGACAGAGAAGTGACAGTATTACAAACAGGAAAAACTCCTTATACTTGGAGTAGTGCCACCACAAATTTTGTTAAACCTGCAAAAGAAAAGTTAGTGGTTTATGAATTGTTGGTTCGTGATTTTGATGCCAATAGAAGCTATCAAGACTTGATTAATAAAATCGATTATTTTAAAAATTTAAAAATAAATGCAATTGAATTAATGCCTGTGATGGAATATGAAGGCAATGAAAGTTGGGGATACAATACTTCTTTTCACATGGCTTTGGATAAATTCTACGGTACTTCTGATAAGTTAAAAGAGTTTGTGGATTTATGCCATCAAAACGGAATTGCTGTAATTCTTGATGTGGCATTGAATCATGCTTTTGGAAGAAATCCAATGCTTCGTATGTGGATGAATGATCCTGATGGTGATGGTTGGGGTTCTCCTTCAACTGAAAACCCTTATTTTAATACAACGGCAATGCACAGTTATAGTGTAGGTGAAGATTTTAACCATCAACAGCCAAGAACGCAAAACTATGTGCAGCGTGTCATTAAACAATGGGTAGAAGAATATAAAATCGACGGATTTCGTTGGGATTTAACCAAAGGATTTACTCAAAATTGTCCCGCTAATGTTGCTGGTGGTCAAGAAGCTTGCACTGGTGTTAAACAACAAGATCGAGTGGATGTTTTGCGAAAATATGCTGATTATTCTTGGAGCTTAGACCCAACTCATTATACTATTTTTGAACACTTAGGGAATGATGATGAAGAGCAACTTTGGGCAAATTACAGAATTACAGGTGAGTCTGATGGAATTAGTAAAGGAATTATGATGTGGGGAATAATGACCAGTCAATACAATGAATTATCTATGGGGTATTCTGGAAATATTTCTCGTATGAATAGTACGAGCAGAGGTTTTACGACAAATAGATTGATAGGTTATGCCGAAAGTCATGATGAAGAACGACTAATGTATAAAAATTTGCAATTTGGGAATAGTGCCAATGCAGCCCATAATGTAAAAACACTAAATGTAGCTTTGTCTAGAATGTCAGCAATTGGAGCTGTCTCTTTATTGGTTCCAGGACCAAAGATGATTTGGCATTTTGGGGAACTAGGTTGGGAAAATTCTATTTTTGCCTGTAACAATGGAACGGTAAACACCTCGTCCGATGCTACTTCTGGGGATTGTAAATTAGATACCAAACAACAGCCACAATGGGTTAATAATTGGCTTGGAGATACCAATAGAAGTAAAATTTATAACGATTGGTCCAAAATGATTACGATGAAAACGGTAGAACCTGTTTTTTCAGGAACTGCAACTATGTCGAATACTAGTTCGTTGTATCCAAATATCCAAATTACCAATAGCGCTTTGGCTTCAAGCCAACTTAAAGATGTTTTGATCTTGGCTAATTTTAATGTAACCACGCAAAATGTGGCAACTGGATTTCCTTACACGGGACAGTGGTATAATTTGATGGATAATACAACAATCACGGTGACTAATGTAAATGACCCAGTAACAATTCCAGCTGGTGAATACCTAATCTATGGAAACAAAACAGCATCATTGGCAATAGCGGATTACGAAAAAACACCAACTGTTTTGTTGTATCCAAATCCGGCTTCGAGTTATTTTACTTTAAATGCTGCAACCTCTAAAGTGCAAATCTTTTCTATAACGGGACAATTGGTAAAATCGTTTGATGCAAATCAATCCGAAGGACATCAATATATTATTAGTGATTTGAATCAAGGTTTTTATATAGTAAAAGCGTATGATGAGAATAATGGAGTTCAGGTATTGAAGTTCATTAAGGAATAATACGGTTTGTTTGTTTTAAATGTTTGAAAGGCAGTCTATACCTAGACTGCCTTTTTTGTATAAAAAAACTGCTCCATAAATGGAACAGTTTTCAACAAATTACTACAACTAAAAAAAATTATATTTTACCATCTTTGATTTCGTCCACAATTTCAGGATTCAATAATGTTGAGATGTCACCAAAATTTGAATAATCTCCCTCGGCAATCTTGCGCAAAATTCTGCGCATGATTTTTCCAGAACGGGTTTTTGGTAAACCGGAAACAAACTGAATTTTATCCAGTTTTGCAATCGGTCCAATATGGTCTGATATGTGTTGGTTAATCTCTTTACTCAGATTTTCTCTGTCGCGATATTCTCCCGTTTCTTTTAGAATTACAAAACCATACAAAGCATTCCCTTTGATGTCATGAGGGAAACCTACAATGGCTGATTCCGCAACTGCAGGATGTTCATTGATCGCATCTTCAATAGGTGCAGTTCCTAGATTGTGTCCAGAAACAATTACCACATCGTCTACGCGACCCGTAATTCTATAATATCCAACTTCGTCACGCAAAGCGCCGTCTCCAGTAAAATATTTGCCAGGAAAGGTAGAGAAATACGTGTCTTTATAACGTTGGTGATCGCCCCAAATGGTTCTGGCAATCCCAGGCCAAGGGAATTTAATACATAAACTTCCAGTAACCTGATTGCCTTCAATTTCGTTGCGTTTTTCGTCCATCAAAACGGGTTGAATTCCCGGCAACGGTAGAGAAGCATACGTAGGTTTTGTAGGTGTTACAAATGCTATTGGCGAAATCATAATTCCTCCGGTTTCCGTTTGCCACCAAGTATCTACCACAGGACATTTCTTGTCTCCTACGTGGTTGTTGTACCAGTGCCAAGCTTCCTCATTGATGGGTTCTCCCACGGAGCCAATCACTTTCAAAGAAGTTAATTGGTAGCGTTGCACGTATTCGATGCTTTCTTTTGCCAAAGCTCTAATGGCTGTTGGTGCCGTGTAAAACTGGGTAACTTTATGCTTTTCGATGGTTTGCCAAAAACGACTGAAATCAGGATAGGACGGAACGCCTTCGAAAATTACAGTTGTGGCTCCATTCAATAACGGTCCGTAAAGAATATAAGAATGTCCGGTAATCCAGCCAATATCAGCGGTACACCAGAAAATATCATTGTCTTCATAATTAAAAACGTTTTTAAACGTATAGGCTGAATACACCATATAACCCGCTGTAGTGTGTACCATTCCTTTTGGTTTTCCGGTAGAACCAGAAGTATAAAGGATGAATAATGGATCTTCGGCATCCATGATTTCGGCAACGTTATTATCCGAAGCTTGGTCTAAAAGTGGCTGTAACCACTGGTCACGACCTTCTTTCATGTTGATAGTTGAGTTGATTCTTTTAGCCACTAAAACGTTCTCCACACAAGGACAATTCAATAAAGCTTCATCAACGATGCTTTTTAAATCGATGGTTTTGTTCCCGCGATAACCACCATCTGAAGTGATTACCATTTTGCATTCGCTGTCGTTGATTCTTGCTGCTACTGCCGAAGCAGAAAATCCTGCAAAAACAACCGAGTGAATGGCTCCAATTCTGGCGCAGGCCAAAGTAGTAATCGCTAATTCAGGAATCATGGGTAAGTAAATACAAACACGATCTCCTTTTTGTATGCCTTGTTCTTTTAAGACATTCGCCATTTTGCAAACACGTTCGTACAATTCATTATACGAAATATGCAAAGCTTCTTCATTTGGATCATTTGGTTCAAAAATGATAGCTGTTTTATCTCCTTTTTTGGCAAGATGCCTGTCGATACAGTTTTTTACAATGTTTACTTTTGCATTGGTGAACCATTTTATATCGGCTTCAGCCATATTAAAGTCTACAACTTTATCCCATTCTTGGTACCAAGTAAAATTTTCAGACGCGACTTTGTCCCAGAATTTTTTGGGTTCACGAACTGATTTTTTGTAATGTTTAAAGTATTCTTCTAAATTATTAATTTTATAGTAACTCATGATTATTGATAAATTTTATAAATTATAAACGCCTATTTTATACTTTTTTAATGTGGTAACGATTTCTTCGACAATGGTTTCGTCATCAATGGTTGATGGAATCTGGAATTCTGCGCCATCGGTAATGCTGCGCATCAGTTTTCGCAGGATTTTACCCGAGCGCGTTTTTGGTAATCGCTGTACAATCACTACATTTCTCAATGAAGCAACTGCCCCAATTTGCTGTCGAACCAGTTTAATGATTTCTTGTTCCAATTGATACTGTTCGATGTCATCTCCTGATTTGGTTACCACTAAAGCCAAAGGAATTTGTCCTTTCAACTCATCTTGAATTCCAATAACGGCACATTCAGCAACGGAACGGTGGGAAGCAACGACTTCTTCCATTTCAGCCGTTGACAATCGATGTCCAGCCACATTAATAACATCATCCGTTCTTCCGGTGATGAAAATATATCCATCTTCATCTTTGTAACCACCATCGCCAGACAAATAATAACCATCAAATTTGGTGAAATATCCGGCTTTGAAACGTGCTTCGTTTTCCCAAATACCCAACATATTTCCCGGGGGTAATGGCAGTTTTACAACTACCAAACCTTCTTCATTGGCTTTTAGTTCGTCACCGTTTTCATTAAAAATCCGAATGTCATATCCACAAACTGCTTTTGTTGCGGAACCGGATTTCACATGCATTTTTTCAATACCAAGAGAATTGGCAATCATTGGCCAGCCGGATTCTGTTTGCCACCAATGGTCAATTACAGGAATAGGAATGTGTTGTTGGTACCATTCCAATGTGGCATTGTCACAACGTTCTCCCGCCAAAAATTGATTTTTAAGAGCACTCAAGTCATATTGTTTAATAAATTCTCCGTTGGGATCTTCTTTTTTTATGGCTCTAATGGCTGTTGGAGCCGTAAACATAGTGCCCACTTTATGCTCCGAAATTATTCTCCAAAACGTACTCGCATCAGGAGTTTTTATTGGTTTTCCTTCAAAAATTATGGTGGTATTTCTGTTTAATAAAGGTCCGTAAAGAATATAGCTGTGACCCACTGCCCAACCCATATCTGATGCTGCCCAGAAAGTCTCATCTTCTTTGACATTATAGATGTATTTCATAGAAAATTTCAATGCTACGGCATATCCACCAGTATCTCTTACAATCCCTTTTGGTTTTCCCGTAGTGCCAGATGTGTATAAAATATACAGCGGATGATTGGAATTCACGGGGACACAAGGGGTTTCCTCGGACCCATAAACCAGTGCATCGTAATCCACATCGTACTTTTTAAACGGAATTCTCGCGCCTAATTTTCTGTTGAAAACGATTACTTTTTTTGGTCGGTGCGAAGCAAGTTCAATGGCTACATCAACCAAAGGTTTGTACGCAATTAATCGATCTATTTCAATCCCGGAAGAAGCGGTTATGATTGCTCTGGGTTTGCAATCATCGATTCTAATCGCCAATTCATGCGGTGCAAAACCTCCAAAAACAACTGAATGAATCACTCCAATTCTCGCGCAAGCCAGCATAGCAAATGCAGTTTGAGGAATCATTGGCATGTAAATTATGGCAGTATCTCCCTTTTTCAATCCTAGCGACTGCATACCTCCTGCGAGTTTTGCCACTTCGGTTTTTACTTCTGAAAAAGTGTATTTTTTTACGGTTTGTGTTACCGGAGAATCATAAATAAAGGCGGTTTGATCGCCATATCCATCTTGAATATGTTTGTCTAATGTGAGATAACAAATATTCAATTCGCCATCTTTATACCAAAGTGGATATCCATTTTCATCTTTCGACAAAATCGTTTCCGGTTTGCTATACCATTCAATTTCATCGGCCTGTGACGCCCAAAATGCTTCCGGCTGGTCAATGCTTCGGGTATAAATTTCTTCGTATTTCATGGTGTTGAATTTGTTTCTTATTGAATTAAATCCTGTACTTGTTCTACTAATTTTTTGACTGAAAAAGGTTTGACCACATATAAATTTGCACCTAATGCAAGTCCTTTTTCGATGTGTTTTTCTTTGTTTTTTGCCGATAGGAAAATGACTTTGCAATGCCGCAATCGTTCATCTTTTTTTATTTGTTCCAATGTGGCAAAACCATCAACCATGGGCATCATTACATCCAGAATAATCACATCCGGAAGTTGTACTTCTAAAATATCTAAAGCCTCTTGGCCATCGCGTGCTATAAAAACTTCAAAATTGTTCTTTTTGAAAGTATATTCCAGAGCCATTACAATATTTGGCTCGTCATCTACAATTAAAATCTTCTTCATTTTCAATTATTTTCTGTTGTATTATAATTGGGTAATGTAAAGATGAATGTGGCTCCGTCAGATACATTATTTTCACTCCAAATGCTTCCTTTATGGTGTTCTATAATTTGTTTGCAAATGGCTAATCCTAAACCGCTTCCTACTGGTTTCTTGATATTCTGGTTTCTGGATTGATAGAATTTATCAAAAATCGCTTCAGCATCTTCTGCTTTAATGATTTTGCCATTATTGTGAATTTTGACTTCTATATTGGTTTCATTTTCAAGTATCGAAATAACTATTTTTCCATTTGTATCTGAACAAAATTTTATGGCATTAGACAATAAATTATGAATGACCTGAACAATGCGTTCTTCATCGTAAAAAGCTCTTATTACCTTGTTTGAATCGTCAAATTCAATGCGTATTTTTTTGTTTTTAATTAATTGATTTAAGGATTCTAAAGTGTTCTTAATGGTTTTTGTAATGTTGTTTTTAGACAAATAAATTTTTTGTTTTCCGGTTTCAAATTTTTCTAAATCCAGAATTTTATCAATCAAACGGTTCAAACGATCGGACTCCGATATGATGTTTTGCAAAAACTGCTTTCTCAACTCCTCCGGGATATCGTCATCATCGTGAAGGATTTCGCTCGCTGCACGAATGGCGGTTATTGGTGTTCTCAATTCATGGGTAACCGTATCCAGGAATTCATCTTTTTGGATGTCTTTGTTGACCAGTTCCTGATTCGCATTTTTGAGTTGTTCTGATATTTTTTTTAATTCATTCGAAGTGTCCGTCAACTTCTTGTTGATGATGATGTTTTCTTTGGATTCCTCCAAAATTCGCAATACTTCGGGCAAACTGATTTTGTCTTCTTTGACCACACTCGATATTAATATTTTGGCGGAAGCCGTACCTATGTGTCCCGTCAATAAATTCTCGGCAAACTTTATAAATCGGGCATCGGCAGTCGTAATATTTTTATCAATGTTGTATTTTAAATTGAAAATAGTCAAAGCTCTTTTTGTTCGCTCTTCGCCAAGAAAGCGCTGCAACACTTTTTGAATATCCGAGATGTAAGCGGTTCCCTTCCATACAAAAGCGTTTTCGTGATTGGTGATGTATTTGTCAATATCCACAAACATTTCGGCATAATTGCGTTCTCTGTAATTACCTTTGAAACTCACCGATACTGCCGCATAACTCATGATGTTAATCAATAAACTCCAAAAAACAGCATGCGGAATAGGTTCTAAATAATCCAATCCAAAAAGTTGAAATGGCTTTAAGAGGGAAATTCCCCAAGGTCCTTCTGTAACAAAAAGACTGACTGAATTTGTCATTCCGGTTGCATACGGAATTAGTAAGGTATAAAAACAAACAGCAAATCCGAGAATGATTCCGGTGATAGCACCATTTTTTGAGCCTCGTCGCCAAAAGATAGCGCCAAAAAAGGAGGGCGCTAATTGGGCAATGACTACAAATGCTACTAAGCCTATTGAAACCAGTGAATAGTCTAGAATAAATAATCTGTAGATGGCATAGGCCAAAATAATTAGAGAAAAAATTCCAATTTTACGACTGTTTACGATGCGTTTGCTGTTTTTTTCTTGAGATGAATTTTCTAAGGACCCTATAAAGCCGTACGGAATCAATAAGTTGTTACTTAACATAGTGGCTAGAGAAATAGACGAAACGATAATCATTGAAATCGCTGCCGAAAATCCGCCTAGAAAAACCATCACTGTCAATATATTATTGTCAAATAACTGAGGAATCAGCAGTGAATAGGTATCTGCATTATGGTTTTTGCCTTCAAAAAGAATATTACCCCCCCAAGCAATAGGAAAAACAAAAAGGTTGAAAAGTAGTAGGTATAACGGAAATAGCCAAATGGCTGTTCGAATGTGGGTTTCTTTATTGTTCTCGACAATCGCCGTATGGAATTGTCTTGGCAAAAGGAAAATAGCAAACATGGATAGAATACAAAGGAAGAACCAGTTGATGCCGTTTGTAATGCCGCCAATCGTATTTTTTTTGTCAAAATCCTTGAGGATAGCCGCTTTTTGATAAATATCATCAAAACCGTCAAAAACAAAATAGGTTACATAAATACCAACTATCAAAAAGAAAATTAACTTTAAAATAGATTCCATGGCTACGGCAGTAACAATACCTCTTCTTTTTTCGGAAGCGTCTACATATCTTGTTCCGTAATAGGAGGCAAAAAGGGCTAAAGCAAGACATACGTAGGTTGTAGTATCAGTAAAAATATTTGAACTTGCTTGTGTTTTTGTAACAATATGAAAGGTATCTGATATGGATTTAAGTTGTAGGGAAATGTAGGGTAAAATACCAACAATGCAAATCGTAGTTACTAATGCTCCCAGAAATCTGCTGTTTCCGTATCGTAAAGAAATAAAATCTGCAATGCTGGAAATTTTATTTACTCTCGAAATTCGGATAATTTTTTTCAGAATAATCATCCACGTTGGGATAATTAATATGGGGCCTAAATAAATAGGTAAATAACCCAAACCAGATTCTGCAGCAACACCAATACTTCCGTAATAGGTCCAGGCTGTACAATATACGGCTAATGAAAAGGAATAAATGTAGGGATTATTTGTCCATTTAGAATGGCTTCTTTTTTCGGACCAATAGGCAATGTAAAAAAGAATCGACAAATAAAGCACCAATATCAATAAGAGTCCAATGCTATTCATAATATCTTTTTATAATTAGGTACGATATGGCGATTGAAAACAGCCAAGCCGAGAAGATATAAATATAGATGATTGGAAATCCAAAAAGTGGTTGTGAACTGTCAAATAAAACCAAGAGTGGCACGTTCAAAGCTAATAGCATTAGCATTGAAAGGATAACCAACTTTTGTTCATGTCTCTTTTTCATAAGAAGATGCAGTTTGTTTTGCAGCGGTATTACTTTCGCTTTTAAAGATTCTATTTTTGAATCTGGGTTTTTAATTTAAAAATAGACAATCTCTGCAAATGCATGCAGAGACTGGCTATTGTGGAATTTAATTAGTCGTTTTTTTCGTCATAATCACCCATTAAGGAATAATACCCAAAGGTTCCCAATCCTAAAACTACAAGCGGTAGTAGTATGAAAAATATGATTATTCCGAAAACTAAATCTTCCTGTTTGCCGGAGGTCAATTTGCCTCCAAAAATGTCAATGCAATAATAGGCCGTAGCAACTGCTAATGCAATCCAAACTAATCCTAAAACTCTTTTTATCTGATTCATAGCTGTGTTTTTATTCGTGAGCGTTTTTATCTTTATTTTTAATGTAAACCATTCCAACTACAAAACTGACTGCAGCAATAACAATTGGATACCAAAGTCCTTCCAGGTAAAATTCCGGATGGCCTAAGTCTTTTGAATTGGTAACAAAATAGGTTGAAATAGCAGGAAGTAACCCTCCAAAAATTCCATTTCCTACGTGATATGGCAATGACATTGATGTATATCTAATTTTTACCGGGAACATTTCAACCAAGAATGCTGCAATAGGTCCATAAACCATCGTTACAAATAGTACTTGTACAAATACTAGAAATATCAAAGCCCAATTGTCACTAGAGTTAATTTTAATAGTGGTTTTGGTGTCTACTTTTGGTTTACCATCCACAACTATTACTGCTCCGTTTTCTAAATGTACGGTTTTTATTTCTTGAAAAGTAGTTCCATCCACATACTCTTTGTTAGTCGTATAGATAGAATCCATGGTTTGCTTTTTATTTTCTTTCAATTCAGCAAGTACCGTAGTTTTTTCGACCATTTCGGTTTTGTTTTTCACCGATGTGGTTTCGTACATTTGTTTGTAGATTGGTCTATATAATAAAATGGCCAATAACATTCCGCCCATCATAATGTATTTCCTACCTACTTTATCACTCAACCAACCAAAAAATACGAAAAATGGGGTTCCAAGAATTAAAGCAACTCCTAATAAAGTATCCACTTGAGAGGAGTCAATGGCCATTACTGTTTTCATGAAATTCATTGCATAAAACTGACCAGTATACCAAACAACACCTTGTCCCATTGTAGCTCCAAATAAAGCCAATAATACAAATTTCATATTGTAACGATTTCCAAAACTTTCTTTCAATGGATTTGTACTTGTTTTTCCTTCGCTTTTCGCTTTGGCGAAAACAGGTGATTCATCCATGTTTTTACGAATCAAATACGAAACTCCAACCATAACTATGGATAACCAAAACGGAACTCTCCATCCCCATTCGTCAAATTGTTCTGGTGTTAAGATATTTCTTGTAGCAAGAATTACCATCAAAGAGATGAATAATCCAACAGTTGCTGTAGTCTGAATCCAAGAAGTCCAGTATCCTCTTTGCCCGACGGGAGCATGCTCAGCCACATAGGTTGCGGCTCCACCATATTCACCACCCAAAGCAAGACCTTGAAGCAAACGAAGAATTAACACTAATAAAGGCGCCATGAATCCAATAGTTTCATAACTCGGGATACAACCAATCAAGAATGTGGCTCCACCCATTAATAAAAGCGTAACCATGAACGTGTATTTTCGTCCAATTAAATCGCCTAATCTACCAAAGAAAAGAGCTCCGAAAGGACGCACAACGAATCCGGCTGCAAATGTTGCCAAGGTTGACAAGAAAGCTGCTGTAGGATTATCTGAAGGGAAAAATTTTGTTGAAATTACAACGGCTAAACTTCCAAAAATGTAGAAATCATACCATTCGATCATTGTACCCATTGAGGATGCGGAAATGACTTTCCAAATTCCTTTTGTTGATTTAGTACTCATAAATTATATTTTTAAATTTGTTTATAGATAGATTTGAAGTTGTACTACGAATTCTCCTTTTGATCCTGAGATATTCGATGGAGTCGTGTAAATAGGTCTTGTTGAATATTGTGCAGTGATTTTAGCGTGTTGACCATCCAAGAAAAAGTTGGTTCCCAGATCAAATTGAGTACTGGATTTATCTAAAGCGTCAAAGCTTTTATACGTAAATGCTCCAAAAGGTTGTACACGAACTTTAGGTTTGTCTACTTTGCTTGGTAATAAAATTCCGGCTTGTGTGTACCAGATATTTCCAGATCCAATAGTAGCTTGTGCATTTCCAGGTCCAGCCAATGCTCTGCTTCCTGTGAAGTTAGGGTCAACAGAACCAATATTCATAATGGCTACATTGCGTAAATAGTTAGGCCCAAAATCATAATCATAAAAAACACTGTATCCGGTTACAGCCATTTTATTTTCTTTTTTTCCAACAGGCAAGTCAAGAAAAATATCTGCTGCAAAAAGATTGATATTGTGTTTGCTAATAGTGCTATTAACAGAAGATTTAGTTGCGTCCGGAGCAGTGTAAAAACCAGCACCAATATTGAATACTTTTTTAGTTCCTAAATAACTGCCTACTTTATAAGGTAGTAAATTAGCTTCTTGATCTAAAAATTGATATTCAAAATAACCTGCTTTAGACCATTTTGTGTTTCCGCTGTTGTCAACGGCTACGGCATTATCTGCGGTAGTTACATTAGTAGGAACTAAGTTTGTGGAGTAAGGTTTGTTGTAACTCAAACGGTATTCTAATTTACCATATTTACCTTTGGCGAATAAACCCATTTGTCTGGCAAACTGATCTGAATTTTCTATTAATGGCCAGTTGAAGATAGGCGCATCAATTGTTAAAAAGTTCAATGTAGAGGCCATTGTTGCTCTGGATAATCCCATGTAATAATGCAATCCTCCACCTAGAGATAAGCTGAGTTTTTTGTCTTTTTGAGGCAAGACTAATGCGTATTCATTCCAGGCATCGTGAAAAAATAAACCTGGTTTTTTTCCGGCACCATATCCGCCAGTTCCAGAAGTTCCCGCTGCACCACCATTAGTAAAGGTTTGATTGTTAATCCCAAAGTGCGTTACAATCATGTATCTTTTAGATATTTGAGAGTAAGCAAGAAAACGTAAACGTCTGTTTCCAATGTCGGTTCCGGTTGTTGCCGCTTCATTTCCAATCATTGTTCCGGGATTCATTTGGCTGGAACGAAACCATATTTGGTTCCATGCTATAAATCGCATGTATTTTGAACCATCTTCGTTCAGATTGAATTTCATTCCGCTGCCGTAATCTGTGGAGCCTTGTGAAAAACTTTTTAGGGACAATAAGAGTATTGCCGCTATAAAAAATATTTTTTTCATAAATAAAATTTTGGTTGTTAAATGGTTGGTTAATAAAGTGCCAAATTCTATTATTTTATTCTTAAAAAAAATTTATATATATTTATGTGTAAAGATATATAGTTAATCTTTGAATCTTTCCCATTTTATAAGCATAAACTTATCTCCAAGTTCTGTTATTATCATACCTGCACCGGAAAGTAATTGTTTGTTTTTTAGATATTCTATCAGTTCTAAGTGGCTAAAAATCTTATAAGTAGGATGGTAGTTGGCGTGAGACGGTTTTTTTATGTTAAATGTCTTTACCCAATTGCTTACCGTGACGTGGGAAACCCCAATAATTCGCTCAATTTCACGAAAACTCAGACCCTCGAGGTAGAGTTGCAATGCTTTGGTTACATAGTAATCATCGATCTTTTTACCTATTTTATTTACTGTAAAAAAATAGTTGCATTTTTTACATAAATACCTTTGTTTACTGTTGATTATGCCACTTTTTATAATGTGGTCGTTTTGGCATTTCGGACACGTTAAAAGCTCCATGTATATAAATTTTGCATAAATATAGCAATTTTGCAACTATATAAAAGAGAATAATATAAAAAAAATGTTTTAAATTTATTAAAGGTGCATTTTTATTGAAGAAAATGTGTGTGTTTAACAAATTTTGCCTTTTTTTAAATAAAGCGATTGTTTACAATTCTAATTGTGTTTTAAAATCACTTTGTTTGCAATAGTGTGTTTTGTTTTGATTAACTTGATGAGTTAAAATTTTTGTTATAAAAATAATCAAACTAGATAAAAATACTTATATTTGTAGTAAGTATTTATACTTATTTTAAAAAAATGTTATGGTACAAGTCGAAGAAGCATTATCGATAATTGCAAAGAATAGTGTCAGGATGCCCATCATAAAAATTAAAGTGGCAAAATCACTTGGTTTTATCTTGGCGGAAACTATTTATTCGCCAATGGATATGCCTCCTTTCCGACAATCAGCGATGGACGGTTACGCTTTTATACATAGTGAATTGCAACAATTGGATGTGGTAAGCACTTCGCAGGCGGGTGACTTTTCGAATAAAAAAATAAAGGAAAATCAGGCGGTTCGAATATTTACAGGGGCTTATGTACCTAATGATTTGGATACGGTTGTGATGCAGGAACATACTGCGGTTAAAAATAAAACGGTTGAAATAACTAAAATGCCTGTTCGTTTTGCCAATATCAGAAACAAAGGCGAGCAAATCAAAGAAAACGAACTCGTATTAGAAAAGAACACTATGATTACTCCTGCTGCTATTGGTTTTTTAGCTTGTTTGGGAATCACGGAAATTACAGTTTATGCCAAACCAAAAGTTGCCATTGTAGTCACGGGAAACGAATTGGTGAAAGCCGGAAGAAAATTAGCTCAAGGAAAGATTTATGAAAGTAATTCGATTATGCTGCAATCTGCTTTGCAGGGAATTGGGATCAAGAAAATAGAAATATTCCGTGTGAAGGATAAACTGAATGCGACAAAAAAAGTGCTGAAAAGCTGTCTTTCTGCGTTTGATGTGATCTTAGTTTCTGGCGGAATTTCGGTTGGGGATTACGATTTTGTAAAAGAGGCGCTTTTGTCAAATGGAGTAGAAGAGTTGTTTTATAAAATCAATCAGAAACCGGGAAAACCTTTGTTTTTTGGAAAAAAAGACAAAACGATAGTTTTTGCATTGCCTGGAAATCCAGCGTCAACATTGACCAGTTTTTATATTTACGTTCATCCGGCGCTAAAAATAAGTATGGGTTTTGAATCTATTTATTTGCTAAAAATTATACGAAAAATTACGGTTCCATTTGAAAATACATCTGGAAAATCACTGTTCTTGAAAGGGTTGTATGACGATGAAAAAGTGACCATTTTGGAGAGTCAAAGTTCAGCGATGTTAAACACTTTTGCAACAGCAAATGCTTTAATTTATTTGCCTCATGATGTGGTAAATATTGCGAAAGATCAGGAACTACAGGTTATACCGCTTTATTGATAGTGAATAGAAACTATAATAGTTGGAAAGAGCGTGAAGTTTTTTTTATTGAAAAATTGAAAGATTCAAGAATGTAGAAGCAGTTGCTAAACAATCTTCCAATCATTAAATTATTTTTTATGCAAGTATCAATTCTTTGTGGAGGGAAAAGTAGCCGAATGCAGTCGGAGAAAGGATTGGTATTGTACCAAAACAAACCTTTTATCGAGCATATTATTGAAGCGGTTTTGCCAATATCGAGTAACATTCAATTGATTACGAATACAAACGATTATGATTATTTAGCATACAAGAAAATAAAAGATATAGTAGTTGATAAAGGACCTTTGGGCGGAATATATACCGCGCTGGTTCATTCAGAAATGGAAATGAATTTGATATTGAGCTGCGACATTCCATTGATTTCTAGTGAAATACTACTGGAATTGATTGAAAAGCATGGTGCAAATTTTGATGTTTCTGTTTTTGAAGATATAAATCGGATTCATCCTTTGATAGGAATATATTCAAAAAGAATACTACCTATTTTAAAAAAGGCAATTGATGTAAATGATTTGAAAATGATGCGTTTCATTTCAAATGTAAAACATCAATTGATTCCGATTACGGATGCCAAAAGACACTTGTTTAAAAATATAAATTCCGTTGACGAGTTGAAGGAATTGAAACCAATTTATCCCAGTTAAAATGAAAAATTCAAATATACCAAAATTAACAATAGTTGGGGCGGGCCCCGGAGATGTGGAGTTGATTACTTTAAAAGCCATCAAAGCGCTGGAAAGTGCTGATGTTGTTTTGTATGACGCCCTTGTAAATGAAGAATTATTGCAATATGCATCGAATGCTGAAATCATTTTTGTGGGGAAACGTTTTGGGTGTCACGCCTACAGCCAGGATCAAATTAATGAATTGATTGTGTCGATGGCAAAACGTTTTGGTCATGTTGTTCGATTGAAAGGCGGCGATCCATTTGTTTTTGGAAGAGGTAGCGAAGAGATTGAATATGCTGAAAAATTTGATTTAGAAACCGCAATTGTTCCCGGAATTTCATCGGCTTTAGGCGTTCCTGCATCAAATGGAATCAGTCTGACACAACGAAAAATTGCCGAAAGTTTTTGGGTAATCACCGGAACTACTTCGGATCATAAATTGTCTAAAGACGTATCTTTGGCATCGCAATCTTCAGCAACGGTGGTGATATTGATGGGAATGAATAAATTGGACGAAATTATTTCGATTTATCAAAACAACAGAACCGATGATTTGCCTGTTGCAATCATTCAAAACGGAACAAAAGACACAGAGAAAAAAGTGGTGGGAACCATCAGTTCTATTGCAAAATTAGTGCAAGAGCACCAACTTTCTTCGCCTGCAATTATCGTCATTGGTGAAGTGGTGCGAAATGCGTCAAAATTAACAACTTATTTTCAAGAGGAATTTACAGAAGATGAGTTCATTTTTCAAAATTTAGATATAGCAATATGATTGCAGTAAAATATTTTGGCGCTATAGCCGAAAAAACTAAAAGTTCAGAAGAAGAATTTTCTTTTTCAGATATGCCTTTACATAATTTATTGTTAGCATTAGAAAAGAAATACCAATTGAGTGAACTTTCTTTTAGTGTTGCAATCAATCAAAAAATAGTTCAGGAAACAGCAAATTATGTATTGAAAAGTAATGATATTATAGCTTTATTGCCACCATTTGCAGGAGGATAAAACCACTAAAGTGGAATTATAAAAGACTAAATTTATGGACACAACACGATACAACCGACAAATCATACTTCCAGAAGTTGGCATTGATGGCCAACAAAAACTGCAGCAAGCCAAAGTCTTAATCATTGGTGTCGGAGGATTGGGTGTGGCTGTTTTACCGTATTTGGCTGCAGCCGGAATAGGGGAAATTGGGATTATTGACGATGATCGAATCGAAGTGACTAATTTGCAACGTCAAGTGATTTACAAAAGCAGTTCCGTGGGAAAAAGTAAAGTTTCCGAAGCTAAAGCAATGGCTTTGGAACTCAATCCTTCGATAAATATAAATGCAATCACTGAGAAATTAGACTCGAAAAACGCAATTTCGTTATTCGAACACTATGATATTATGGTTGACGCCACGGATAATCTGACTACTAAATATTTGATTAATGATGCGTGTGGCGTAACTAACAAGCCTTTTGTTTACGGTTCTATTTATAAATTTGAAGGGCAGGTTGCTGTTTTTAATTATGAAAACGGACCTACATACCGCTGTTTGTTTCCAGAGCAGAATAGTGAAGTAAGGAACTGTAATGATGCAGGTGTCATGGGAATATCGGTGGGAATTATCGGGATGTTTCAGGCGAATGAAGTTTTGAAAATGGTTTTGGGAATAGGAGATTTGTTGTCTGGAAAATTATTGGTGTACAATATGTTGAATAACGAACAACAGAAATTTGAGTTTTCAAAAATAGACACAAATACGATCGATACAGTAGCTTTCAAAAACAAATATAGTTCAGTAGGAACTGCAAATCTTGAAATTAGTGCTGTTCTTGCTTTGGAACAAATGCATCATCCAGAAGTTGTTTTTCTTGATGTTCGAAATTCAGAGGAGTATCCAAAAATAACAATTAAAAATGGGCTTCAAATTCCGTTAGACCGTTTAGAATTTGCCTTGCATCAGTTGGATCGTAATGCGGAAATATTTGTTTTTTGCCAATCCGGAATCAGAAGTAAAAAGGCAGTGGAAATCCTTAGAAATAATAATTTTGCGAATGCCAAAAGTATTGCCGGTGGCGCTAAAGCATTGGATGTAATACTGCATAAAGGAACGGTTTCTGTTTCCTAAAATATAAAATAATAGGACAAACTGTAAATAATAGTAAAGAAAAATTTCGCCACGAATTCCACAAATTTGACACGAATTAGTGTTTTATTTTTTATTTCAATATAAAAATTCGTGTCGAATTTGTGTAATTCGTGGCCAAAGAAAAAACTATAGTCCGCTAAGCGGACATTCATAAAAATAAAGATCATGAGTAAGAAAACTGTTTTCATTCAAGGACCCATTTCTTCAGAATTTATAGGGCAGTCGATTGCCAAACACCAGTCGAAAACCACTATTGGCGCACATAATATTTTTTTGGGTCAAGTCAGAGCCGATGTTATTGACAGTCAAACCGTAACTGCAATTGATTATACTGCTTACGAGGAAATGGCAGACGAAGCACTCAATGTGATTAGAGAGAAAGCTTTCGCGCAATTCGATTTGATTTGCATGCACATTTATCATAGTTTGGGTACGGTGAAAGCTGGCGAAATCTGTTTGTTTGTCTTTGTTTCGGCAACGAGAAGAAAGCAAGTGTATGAAGCTACGGAAACGATTGTGAATTGGATAAAAACGGATGTGCCTATTTTTGGTAAAGAAATATTTGAGAATAGTACTTTTACCTGGAAGAAAAATAGTTTGTAGTAATAAAAGTCATAAAGTCTAAAAGTGGATTAGGCTGAAGTCTTTTTGAATTCTATAAATAGAATAATCCAAACGAATTATAAATAACGGTTTTATTGTTTCAAGAGGCTGACTTTGCAACTTTAGACTTTAAAACTTTAGACAGATAAATATGGTTGATATCACACATAAAATAAGTACGCTCCGCACCGCAACAGCTCAAGCAACAGTTATAGTCAGCAAGCAAGAAACTATTGACGCCGTTGTGAATAATCTTGTGCCAAAAGGGAACGTGCTGGAAATGGCAAAAACTGCCGGGTTATTTGCGGTGAAAAACACGCATTTATCCATTCCGGATTGTCATCCTATTCCTATTGAATTTACTTCGGTAGCATATGAAATCAACGAATTGAGCATTGATATTATTTTCAATGTCAAAACGGTTTATAAAACCGGAGTTGAGGTCGAGGCGATGCACGGTGCTTCGATTGTGGCGCTTACGATGTATGATATGCTGAAACCTATTGACAAAAACATCGAGATTTCGACGATAAAATTAATCAATAAAGAAGGCGGGAAATCGTCTTTCAAAAATAGATTTCCATTCACCATTACAGCGGCAGTTTTCGTTTGTTCCGATTCTATTTTTGCAGGAGATAAACAAGATCGTTCCGGTAAAATAATTGTCGAAAAACTGGAAATTAGCGGAGTCGAAACTACGCATTACGAAATCATACCTGATGAAATGGATGTGATTCAAGAGCGCACTAAAGCTTTCGCCAAAGAAAATCAATTGATCATTTTTACAGGAGGAACCGGGCTTTCGCCAAGAGATGTTACACCGCAAGCATTGGAACCGTTATTAGAAACCAGAATTCCGGGAATCGAGGAAGCCATACGCAATTACGGGCAACAACGCATGCCGTATTCCATGCTTTCCAGAACCGTGGCGGGAACTTTAGGCAATTCGTTGGTTCTGGCTTTACCGGGTTCAACCAATGGCGCAAAGGAATCTATGGACGCCATATTTCCTCATGTGCTGCATGTTTTTCATATTTTAAAAGGCAATAATCATGACACCAAATAACGCTGTTTTAACGGATGATTTTGGACGTAAACACAACTATTTGCGTATTTCTCTAATTGAGAAATGCAATTTGCGTTGTACCTATTGCATGCCTGCCGATGGAATTGTATTAAGTCCAAAAGCGAGCTTGATGACGGCTGACGAAATTCATGCCATCGCCCAAACATTCGTCAATAATGGTGTTGACAAAATAAGATTGACTGGCGGAGAACCGCTATTAAGAAAAGATTTTCCTGAAATAATCGCCAAACTGGGGTCGCTCAAAGCCGAGATTTCCATCACTACAAACGGAATTCTGATTGACAAACATATAGACGTTCTAAAGCAGTTTAACGTCAATAAAATCAACTTGAGTTTAGATACTTTGGTGGCTTCAAAATTCCATTCGATTACGCTTAGAAACCAGTTTCAGAGTGTAATTGATAATCTGCATTTATTGCTGAATAATGATTTCAAAATCAAGGTAAATGTGGTTTTGATAAAAGGATTCAATGACGATGAAATCATTGATTTTATTAAGCTCACCCAATTTTTACCCATTTCGATTCGGTTTATAGAATTCATGCCTTTTGCAGGAAATGAGTGGGACAAGAGCAAAATGGTTTCTCAAAAGGAAATTCTTGATCAGGTGCAACGTCATTTCCCAGAATCGGATGTAGAGAAATTAGAAGATGAAAAAAATTTCACTGCCAGAGAATTCAGAATAAAAAACTACTTGGGAAGTTTTGGGATTATCAGTTCGATAACCAATCCCTTTTGTGACGGTTGCAACAGAATTCGCCTTACAGCCAACGGGAAAATTAAAAACTGTCTGTTCTCCAACTCCGAAACAGATTTAGTGACGCCTTTCAGAAATGGCGAAGCGATAGAAGACTTGATTGCTTTTGCCATTAAAAACAAAAAGAAAGTACGCGCAGGAATGACTACAATCGAGGATGTAAATAATCCTGCTTTAAATCAAGACAATCGTAGTATGATTGCTATTGGCGGTTAATTTTCTACAAATTTTTTAGGAGTTAATCCCAGCTAGCGCGAGCGTCCCGCTCGTGCCCGCAAAGTAAAAACAATAGATAATTGAGTACAAAATATAAATTTTTAGAAAAATGGAAGCTTATTCTATAAGTTTATCCCCAGCTAGCGCGAGCGTCCCGCTCGTGCCCGCAAAGTAAAAACAATAGATAATTGAGTACAAAATATAAATTTTTAGAAAAATGGAAGCTTATTCTATAAGTTTATCAACTATCCAGTGGATAGCAGTATTGATTACGGATTTATATTTTGGAAACATAATTGAATCATTAAATTATTGAAAAAATAAAGAGAAGAGAAATTTGATTGTGGTCACGAGCGGGACGCTCGCGCTAGCCTTTGAAAAGCTAAGTTACTGAGTCCTCAATCTCCCCGCTCCCGCACGAATCCTTTTGTGTGGTTCGTGTAAATTAAAACTAAACTTAATCTTAAAAACAGTAACTATGAGCAGAAATTATAAATTTACTTCGTCCGTTCGACTATCGTCTTGGGTCATAATCCAGAGGGTTTGTACTTTATAAGTTTTACTCATTTGTTTTTATTGTTTTTTATAGGTATTCGTGCATCCGCTGCGCTCAAGTGCAGTGGTAGGTTGGTTAGATGTATTTACTCGTAATGAGTACAAGGATTTATTTCTTGAAAGTGTAGCATTTTGTCAAAAAAATAAAGGATTAGAAATTCATGCTTGGTGCATTATGAGTAATCATGTTCATTTAGTTTTTAGGAGTGTAAAGGATCAGAAGCCCGAATTATTGATTGGTGATTTAAAACGGTTTACCAGTCAATCAATTGTAAAAAGTATACAAGAAAATCCAAGGGAAAGCAGAAAAGAATTCTTGTTGGATTTTTTTAAAAAAGAAGCTGAGAAAAGTTCAAATGTAAAACACTATCAATTTTGGCGTCATGATAATCAACCTATAGAATTGTGGAGCAATGCCGTTATTAAACAAAAGATAGACTATATACACAATAATCCTCTAGAAGGAGGCTTAGTTTATGAAGCAGAAGATTACGTATACAGTAGTGCCATTGATTATTCAGGTCAAAAAGGATTAATTGACGATGTAGTTGTTTTTAGAATGTTTACTATTTAATTATAACGAACCACACGAAAGGATTCGTGCGGTAGCGCAGGTTTTGTATCTGGGATGTTTTGCAAACCCGAAAATAAGGCTTAATTTAGCCTCAAACCACTTGTAGTAAGGTAATGTTATACATAAAAACAGATAATTATACAGTGAAGTAAACCAGCATAAATCTTATAAAAATGGCAAAACGATCAAATAAATACAAAATAACTTTAGAACAAGTTTCTTTAATGAATGAAGATGCTACATCATCAGAACCTTTAATTGTAGAATTTGAGAACCATGACGAAATTTTTAAAATTATTGAGGTTATGCGTGAAAAAAATCTATTTGAAGAAAAAAATCATTCTACAGAATTTGCTATAGGGCTTAAAATGTTTGGGGAAGTAATGCTAAAAAATAAAAACCTCCCGCTCTTCAAAGAATTTTATCCTGCTTTTGGAGATTTTATGAAAAAATTGAAAAGTTCAAATTAATAAAGTAAATTTTTAAAGGTCAGCAGGAATCCGTGATCTAGCACCACTACCGCACGAATCCTTTCGTGTGGCCTCCCAGCTAGCGCGAGCGTCCCGCTCGTGCCCGCAAAGTAAAAACAATAGATAATTGAGTACAAAATATAAATTTTTAGAAAAACGGAAGCTTATTCTATAAGTTTATCAACTATCCAGTGGATAGCAGTATTGATTACGGATTTATATTTTGGAAACATAATTGAATCATTAAATTATTGAAAAAATAAAGAGAAGAGAAATTTGATTGTGGTCACGAGCGGGACGCTCGCGCTAGCCTTTGAAAAGCTAAGTTACTGAGTCCCCCGGCTAGCGCGAGCGTCCCGCTCGTGCCCGCAAAGTGAATGCAATAGATGATAAGTACAAAATATTATAGAATCGTTAGGTTTTTGCAGAAAAACAGAGATATAGAAATTTGATTGTTGGCACGAGCGGCACGCTCGCGCTAGCCTTTGAAAAACGAAGTCCATAAATATGTTTTTTAAATTAGTGGGATACACTCGTGCCCTCAAACCTAAGTCAGTTTTTAATTTAAAACCAATGAGTAGAAAATATAAATTTGCTGAAAAATCCGGAGCATGTTTTATAAGTTTCGCTGTTGTCCCAGCTAGCGCGAGCGTCCCGCTCGTGCCCACAAACCTAAGTCAATTTTACTTTAAAAACCAATGAGTAGAAAATACAAATTTGCTGAAAAATCCGGAGCATATTTTATAAGTTTCGCTGTTGTCAATTGGATTGATGTATTTACTAGAGACAATTATTTCTGGTGCATTATAGAATCGTTAGATTTTTGCAGAAAAAATAAAGGGATGGAAATTTATGGATATTGTATTATGCCAAGCCATATTCATCTTATATTCCGTTCTTCATCAAATGATCCTTCCGGTTTGATAAGAGATTTTAAGGGATATACTTCAAAGAAAATAGTAAAAACAATTGAGGAGAATCCACAAGAAAGCAGAAAAGAATGGATGCTATGGATGTTTGAAAGAGCAGGGAAAAAGAATAGTAATGTCGCGAATAGACAATTTTGGCAACAACATAATAATCCTATCGAGATTTGGTCGTTGAACGTATTTGAGCAAAAACTAGACTACATTCACAATAACCCTGTTGAAACTGGATTTGTAACTGATGCTGTAGATTGGAAATATAGCAGTGCCAGAAATTATGGTTGTGACGATCAAACGGTTTTGGAAATAGACAGGAACTGATATTGATTGTGGGCACGAGCGGGACGCTCGCGCTAGCTTCTGGTATTTTTCTAGTCAAACTGAATTAATTTTTTTGAGGAAATAATGTACTGTGATTGCTTCGTTCCTCGCAATGAACAGATTGTGGAAACGGTATTATGAAAATAGTTCATTATTCCTAGCCCTGATGGTAGCGGCATCCTCGTAGTCCCGAAGCATCGGGACTACGAGATACAGCGGACAGCAGGAGGTTTCGTTCTTGAAAAGGCAATCATTCTGCTCCAAATTATAAAAACGGTTCTAAAATCTTTTTAGTAGTTTTACTGTAACACAATTTCAATACTACACTCTTACTGTAGAATTTATTGTTATTAAAAGCTATACTTTATGAAAAAAATTGTTTTAAGTGCCGTTGTACTTTGTTCGGCATGTATGTTGCAGGCCCAGAACATCAATAAAATTATCAATACAAAAGACGTTACCAAGATAGAGAAAGTGCTTTCGGCGGATGAAATGCAAGGGCGAAGAGCGTTTACTCCGGGTATCGATAAGGCTTCCTCTTATATTGAATCTGAATTTAAGAAAATAGGGCTGCAAACATTTAACGGAGCGAAAGATTTCAAGCAGGAATTTTTTATGACGGAGTCTAAAAATGAATCCTTAAATGTGCTGATTGATGGTAAAGCAATAGATAAAGCGGATGTGGTTTCTTTTTCCTACCAACCGCAACTTGCAATGACTGAAAAAAGTGATGTTCAGGTGGTAAAAATAAATGCCGGAGATAAATTTGGCCCAAAGTTTTACGAATATTACCAAAGCGATAAAAACCTTTTGGTTCTTGTGGATGTTTCTTTTAAACCCCGAATCGCAAATATGAGACACATTCCACAAATGACTGCTAGTCCTGCAGGAAATTCGGTGGTGTTTGTTTTTGGTCCAACTGAAGCAACGCAATTTTCAATAGAAGGCACCAATACAATCACCAAAAAAGTATTAAATAACGTAGTAGGCATGTTGAAAGGCAAAAGCAAACCCAATGAATATGTTGTGTTTTCAGGACATTATGACCATCTGGGTGTTGGTTCCCCTGCAGAAGGAGTGGAGCACGATGCTACCGATTCTATTTATAATGGTGCCAATGATGATGCCGCCGGAACTACAGCCGTAATCATGCTCGCCAAGTATTTCAAGAAACTAAACAATAATGAGCGTACGATATTGTTTACCACATTTGTAGCAGAAGAAATAGGCGGTTACGGCGCGCAATATTTTTCGAAACAATTAAACCCGGATCAAGTTATGGCTATGTTTAACTTGGAAATGATAGGAACGGAATCGAAATGGGGTAAGAATTCGGCTTACATTACTGGTTTTGAAAAATCTAGTATGGGAGAAATACTTCAGAAAAACTTACAAGGATCAGCGTTTAAATTTTATCCGGATCCTTATCCGGAACAACAATTATTCTATCGTTCCGATAATGCGACTCTGGCAAAACTAGGTGTTCCTGCACATACGATTTCGACGTCTAAAATGGACAGCGAACCTAATTATCACAAAGTAAGTGATGAAATAGAAACTCTTGATATGGTGAATATGACACAAATCATTAAGGCCATTGCCATCAGTTCTGCTACTATCGTAAACGGAAAAGATACGCCATCAAGAGTGGATAGCAGTGCTTTGAGTAGAAAGTAGCCTAGTTCTTCGGCTTTCTTTCTTGATAAGTAAAGTCTATATAGTAATAATGGGTAATTATTTTACAATCAGATTGTAGAATAATTACCCATTTTTGTATTTTTATAATTTGTGGAATTTACTGCAATTCCACCTTAACATTATACTGATTTAAACTCAAAATAGTTTCAATAGATCCAAAAGTGGCAATGCTTCTTTGGTATTCTCTTTCTTTTTTTAAAGCGATTTGTTTCACGCAGTTTTGAAACCGGCTCACTTCTTTTAGATTGGTTAAAATTAATCCGGGAACAGGCGCATTTTTTCCTTCTTTGTCTTTGGAAACCATAGTGAAATAAGACGAATTGCAATGTTTTACGACTCCGGTTTGAATGTTTTCGGCTTCTACTCGAATTCCAATAATCATAGAACTCGTTCCTACATAATTTACGCTGGCTTTCATGGTTACCAATTCGCCGACTTCAATAGGTTTTAAGAAATTCACGGTATCTACAGAAGCCGTTACGCAATAATTCCCTGAAAATCTGGAAGCACAGGCAAAAGCAATTTGATCGAGTAAGGATAAAATGTAACCTCCGTGAATTTTACCACTAAAATTAGTGTGCGAAGGCAGCATTAATTCGGAAATGGTAATATGGGAGGAAGCTACCGTTTTGAAAGTAGTGTTCATTTGATGTGTTATTTATTTTACAGATGACTTTTTATAAAGCGCCTAGTTTTTCTCCGGCTAATACGACAAAGTTTATTTTTGGAGATTCACATAAAGAACAGCAGTAATCCTCGGGTAAATCTTTGAATAAAACTCCTTTTTCAATGCCTTGAATAACATCGCCGTATTCAGAATTGTATAAAGTCAAGCACTCTGGACATTGATGAATATCTTGTGTTGTGGTCTCTTTTTTGGCTGCTTTTGTAGGTACTTCGGCAATTTGATTTCCTAATTCATCAAAATATTTCCTGCTCAATTCAATCAAAATGGTTGGCAATTCCAGTTTGTCAACATCTTGAGCATGAACAATGTATTCTTTGGTATTGTGGTCAAAATTTTTAGCATACAAAACATTATACGTGTCTCTAATTTTGATGGATTCCAAGTCTTTTGGTAACTCATTTTTTTCTACTACAATCGAAGTGAAATAATGCCCGTCTCGGTTGTATTCTGATATTCCAAAAGTAAGTCCGTACGTACTGATGTCAAATTGATCCAGCGTTCGAACCAGAAAAGTTTTGAGATTCAATGCCCATTCCATTGCAACGGGTAAGTGCCAGTTGAGTTCCAATAAGGAGTGACGCACGTTAATTCCTTTTTTGCCCAGGAATTTTTCCCAGTCTAATTTTCGGTCTTTTGGAATCCCTTTTATGATAAAAGATTTCCAAGGCGTGATGCATATTTTTCCGATTTTACAATCAAAACACAAATCGCACATTTCTTTCAGAAAGTCTAAATCATAAAGGTTATTTCTCCAATACAAACCCAGCCAATATTGATCAATTCCCAAACGATTCATGCCTTCGTAATACGGAAATGGGTAAAAAGGAATGTTTAAGGGCTTGTCTATAGTTCTATTATTGGTGTCCAAAGCATCGCTGACCAATTGAAAAATCATCTCTACAGAATCCGGTTCTTCAATAAGTTTCTTTTCTATTTCATAATATATTTCAGCAATATTCCAGCTGTAAATCAGTACGGGATACATTTCCATTTTGTCCCATTTTGGCAAACGAATGTATAGAAACCAGTAGTCCTCGTGATCCGAAGCAATGAAGTTGATGTGTCCTGTAAACAAAGGAACCAACTGTTGTTTTGGGTCGGTGATATTAACTTTTAGCTTGGGATGTTCCTTGAATTGTTCTAAAATATATAAAAATTTATTTCCCGTAAGCCAAGGTGTGTTTCTAAAAATATCGGTGGAAACATAGGACGAAACAATGTTATTTCCGCTTTTTTCATTGGGATGAACAAAAAGATTTTTGCCTACTTTTTCCTTATCTACCGCCGTAAAATCTTTTGGAAATATAATGTCTTGCCGAGAACCAAAGGAGATGGAATCCAGTCCTTGTTCTAAACCCATATTTACAATTTCTCGCAATTCACCTGGTGAAATCACGCCTCCTTTTACTATTAGTCTTGTCAATTCCATGTTTATTTAGTGTTCAGTATTCAGTAATTAGTGTTCAGTTACTGACTGTAAACTGACCACAGATCACTGACCACTATTATTTATTTTTTGCTAAAATTTCTTTTACTTCGGTTTTACAACTTCCACAACCCAGTCCGGCACCGGTGGTTTTGCATAATTCGGTAAAATTAGTCACGCCGCTTTTTATGGCTTCTTCAATATTGCCGCTTCCCACTTGGCTGCAAGAGCAAACGAGTTTTCCTAAAACGGGTTTAGCATTGGAACTTCCTCTCAGCAATGTATTTCTCTTGTCCGATAGTTCGATTTTGCTTTCAATCATAGTTTTGAATTCGGCAAACTCATTTTTATCGCCCATCAAAATGGCGCCTACTAACAAATCGTTTTTGACGATACATTTCTTATAGTATCTTTTTCCCAAATCTGAAAACACAATTTCTTCGTAGGAATCATCATTCTCCGGAATTTCAATTTCTCCAATGCTGCATAGGTTGATATCTTCGAGTTTCAGGATGTTCATTAAAACGGAACCTTTATAGAAACTGCTGATGTCGCCGGCCATAAAATTTGCCAAAACATCTGCTTGTTCTTCAGCCGCTGAGGTGATTCCGAATAACTGATTGTTGAATTCGGCGATTTCGCCAATGGCAAAAATATTTGGATTCGAGGATTGTAAATACTGGTTTACTTTTACGCCACGTCCGCAGGAAATACCAGATTCTTTGGCTAATTCTATATTTGGGATGGTTCCAATGGTGTATACGATAGCATTGGCAGTAATAATTCGACCACTTTTCAGGGCAATTTCAATTTCGTTCGAATTTTCTGTTTCGAATACCGTACTGACTTCATTATCAAAATAAATTTGAATGTCTCGAAGCTGTACTTCTTCGGCCAGTAATTTACTAGAGATTCGGTCTAATTGACGTTCCATTAATCGGGAAGCCCTTTGAATTATCGTAATTTTTACTTTTTTGTGTTTCAAGGCTGCAGCCAATTCCAATCCTAATAATCCACCGCCTACAATAACAACATGTTGCTCTTCGGGAGGCAAATTAGTGTCATCCAGATAGTTTTTCAATCGGTCCGCATCTTCTTTTTTTCTTATGGTAAAGCGTCCCGGCAAATGCAATTGCGCATTTTCAGGAATAAAAGGTCGGCTTCCAGTTGCCAATATTAAGGAGTCAAAAGTATGAACGATGCCGTCACTATCTAGAATTGTATTTTCTTTAGCCTTGATGGTATCAATTGAAACATTTGATTTCATCGTGATGTTGAGCTTGCTCAAGGCTTCGTCTTTGATTTTCAAAAGCTGCTCCCACGAAAGTTCCGCCGTTACATATTCCGGTAATAAAACGCGGTTGTAAAAAGGATTCTCTTCATTCGAAAACACAATAATTTCATCCGAAGTATTGATTTCTCTATAGTTCTGAATGAATCGGAAAGCGGCTGCTCCAGCGCCAACGACTGCGATTTTCTCAAAGGGTTTCACGTATTTGGCAACGGCAACGGTGGTAAACTTAAAATCGGGTTCTTTTGAGATTGGATCTACAACGGTGTTGGTCAAATTGTTGGTTCTGTTCAAATCATTTTCCAGTTGTTTTCCCCAGTGCATCGGCAAGAAAAGTACGCCTTCCCTAATAGAATCAGATACTTTTGCTTTTACCCGAACTGTTCCATTTTTGCTTGTTACCACTACAATATCGCCGCTTTTTATGGCTGCTTTGTAGGCGTCAATAGGATTTATTTCCAGCATCGGACTTGGGATATGCGTCATCAATCGGGATACTTTTCCTGTTTTGGTCATCGTATGCCATTGGTCTCGAATGCGTCCCGTTGTTAAAATAAACGGAAATTGATTACTGGGTTGTTCCGAGGTGTTTTCAATCGCTGTCGGCAGATTAAAAATCGCTTTTTGCGAAGGTGTATAGAATTTTTTATCCGTAAATAAACGAGGCGTTCCGGGATGTCCATAATCTGGAACCGGCCATTGAAAAGTACCTTCGTTTTTTAATCGATTGTAATTTAAAAAGGAAATGTCAATGCTGGTGTTTTTTGTCATCAGGCAATATTCCTTATAAATGTCTTCGGTAGTGTTAAAATTAAACCCGCTAAAATTCATTTTTTTAGCAAAGCGAGTCAGGATTTCCACATCGGGAAGTGCTTCTCCCGGAGCATTGATGCCTTTTGGTAAATAGGAAATTCGTCTTTCCGAATTTGTCATCGCACCTTCTTTTTCTAACCAACCAGCTGCAGGTAATAATAAATCGGCAAATTTTGACGTATCAGCATTATGAGAAATGTCTTGAACTACGACAAATTTGGCATTAGCCAATGCTTTTTCCACTCTTCTGGAATCGGGTAAACTCACTAACGGATTGGTGCAAATAACCCAAATCGCCTTCATTTTTCCAGATTCTAAGGCGTCAAACATTTCTGTTGCCGTTAATCCCGGTTTTTCGGAGATGTCTTCCACTCCCCAAAAATCTGCAACTTCTTTTCGGTGAATAGGATTGTTCAATTCTTTATGAACTGCGAGTAAATTTGCCATTCCGCCCACTTCTCGACCGCCCATAGCATTGGGTTGACCCGTCAATGAAAAAGGACCAGAGCCCGGTTTTCCTACTTGTCCGGTGAGTAAAGAAAGGTTGAGTAAAGCGGTGTTTTTGTCTACGCCAATAGCACTTTGGTTGAGTCCCATAGCCCAAAGCGAAAGAAATCCTTTGGCTTTGCCAATGATATCAGCGGCTAGTTTGATATCGTTTACAGGTATTCCGCAAAGTTTTGATGCTTTCTCTAGCGAGCTGGCAAGTACCAGATCTTTATATAATTTGAAATTTTCAGTATGGTTTTTGATGAAATCAGTGTCGGCATATCCTTTTTCGATTAGCCTTTTGGCCAAAGCATGGTATAAAATAATATCAGTCCCCGGAATGATTTGTAAATGCAAGTCGGCGTTTAAGGCCGAATCTGTTTTTCGGGGGTCAACTACAATGATTTTTATTTTTGGATTCTTTTCTTTGTGTTGTTCGATACGTCTAAAAAGAATTGGATGACACCAAGCCGGATTGGCACCAGTTATCAAAAAGGTATCGGCGAGTTCAATATCGTCGTAAGCGATGGGAACCGCATCTTCGCCAAATGTTTTTTTGTAACCCACCACCGCTGAACTCATGCACAAGCGAGAGTTGGTATCGATATTATTGGTTTTCAGAAATCCTTTTACCAGTTTGTTTACTAAATAATATTCTTCGGTAAGGCATTGTCCGGAAATGTAAAATCCTACGCTGTCTGGACCGTGTTTTTTTATGATGGAGGTAAAAACTGCCGCAGCACGATCCAAAGCAGTATCCCAGCTCACACGTTCCATAGGATGTGATTTACTCCATCGCATTTCCGGATATAGGATTCGGTCAGAAGTATCATTGACTACATAATGCAGGTTCATCCCTTTGGAACATAACATTCCTTTATTCACAGGATGGTTTTTGTCGCCAGTTACCGTTACTCCATTTTTAGAATCATTGGTTACTATAATTCCGCATCCTACTCCACAATAGGAACACGTAGTTTTGATTTCTGAATTTTGCATTATCGAATTTCTTTATTAATAATGAAAGCCTGTATTTGAGCGCTAACTAGATATTGAAATGTAAAAATAAGTATTTTTACGTATTAATACGTATTAAACGAATATTATTTTATATTTTTGATTAAAATAAATGAATGCATCCCATCATTTTGTAAACAATTTTTAAATTTTAGCTACGTATGAAAGAAGAATTAGCCACTTGTACCAGTTGCGTAAATGAAAATTGTTTTATAAAAAAGCACCTTCATTTAGAACAAATGAAAAAGTACATTGATAAAAATCGAAGTTTCACTTGTAAAAAATCGCAACAATTTATAATTGAAGGGGCGCCAATCCAAGGCTTGTATTTTATTTACAAAGGAAAAGTAAAGACTGTAAAAACAGGCATTCACGGCAGAGAGCAAATTGTGCGCTTGACCAAAGATGGCGATACAGTTGGTTTTAGAGGCTTCGGTACGAGCAAGCGCTACCACATTGGTGCGTACGCTTTAGAAGATACGATGTTGTGTAATTTCAGTAATGAAGACATGCTGGAAATACTTCATAATGTTCCCGAATTCACCTTTGATTTAATGTTATTTTACGCAGAAGAATTGAATAAAAGCGAGAATAACATTCGAAAAATTGCCCAAATGAACGTAAGGGAAAGAGTCATTGATACCTTATTGTATATTCATAAAAAATTCGGTCAGCTGAACGGAGTTATTGATTTGGATTTATCCAGAAAAGAAATTGCCGATTTTGCAGGAACTACTGATGAGCAAGTAATTAGAGTGATTTCAAGTTTAAAGAAAGAAGTCCTTATTACAACCATCGGTAAGAAAATAGGATTGGTCAACACCGACAAATTAAAATCTGAAATAAAAGAACACAAATACCTTTAGTACTCAATTTCAGATTAGATCCACTACCATTTTCCATTTAATTGACATCGAAAGTCTTTAAAAGTCAATTATCAAAACGGCTTTCCAGAAAATCCCAGAAGTTTCCACTTCCTTTTCTACGTATTCAATTCAGCTCACCTCAAGCGATTGCTGGGTTTGCTGCTATTTACTGCTAAAAGGCAGAAATTAAACTGACATAACTACTTTTTTTCTGGTATTAAAAAGCTATTCACAGCTGTTTTTTACATTATACGTAAGTATTTATACTTATGTAAATTTGCTTCATACTAATTAAAACAGATGATTATGCAAAAGATTAAAACCACATCATTACGTATTCAAGGATTAAGCAAAGAAAAAATGTCAAGTAGAACTCTTTCGAAATCTATTTTCTTAGGCATTGCTTTAACATTTTTAAGTTATAACGAAACTAAAGCGCAATTAACAGCAACAGGACAAGTAAGAGAAAGAACAGAACTTAGAGCAGGACAAGGAACGTTACAGAAAGAAGATGATAAAGCAGGTTTGTTTACTTCACAAAGAGCGCGATTAAATATAGGTTATACTGGATATCGTTTTAAAGTATTTATGGCTTTGCAAGACGTACGCGTTTGGGGTCAAGATGCTTCAACGATAAACAGAACAACTACTGAAGCGAATAACGGAATTTTATTGCATGAAGCTTGGGGAGAGATTATGTTGAATGATACGATTAGTAAAATCCAAAATCTATCTGTTAAGTTTGGACGCCAGGAAATCTCGTATGATGACCAAAAAGTATTGGGCGGTTTAGACTGGTTGCAACAAGGAAGAAGACACGATGCGGTTGTTTTTAAGTTTGCAAATAAAGGGTGGATTGCTGATGTAGGAGCTGCTTTTAACCAAAACAAAGAACTAAACACAAGCACTATTTATAACGGGACAAATCCTGCTTATGGTGCCGGTACAAACGGAATTGGAACGATGTATAAATCCTTTCAGTATGCGTATTTAGGTCGAAAATTCTTCTTTGGAGACGTGTCTTTTCTGTTTTTTAAAGATGATTTCAATAAATACACCAATGTAACTTCAGGAACTCCGGCGGTAACGACCAAAGTATATGGAGAAGGAGTTTGGAGCCGCAATACAACCGGATTTTATTTTAATTTCGCCATTACCAGAAAACTGAATCTTACGGGAAGTCTCTACCATCAAGGCGGAAAGGATAAAGACGGTCGCTCGATAAGCGCTAATCTGGCTTCGATTACTTCAACTTTACAAGTAGGAAGAAAATTATTTGTAGGTCCCGGAATCGATTATTTATCGGGTGATGACGGTACAAAAACAGTAACGGCAACATCAGATAATAATCGTTTTGATCCGCTTTACGGAACACCACATAAATTCTGGGGAAGCATGGATTATTTCTATGCGGCGAATGGCTTTGGAAAACAAGGATTGCTAAACTATTTCTTTAAAGTGAAATACAATGTGAAATACAATTTGAGTCTCTTTTTAGATGTTCATGGTTTTCAAGCTGCGGATAAATTATCTAAAGGAACCGGAGGAGAATTAAGTTCTTATTTAGGAACCGAAGTGGACTTGTTAGTGAAGTATAATTTAACCAAAATGATCAACATTGAAGCGGGTTATTCTATCATGAAAGCGACTAACTCTATGGCTTCGGCAGCAGTTAAAAATGTTACAACACCAGATTTAAGTCCGCAATTTGCGTATGTGATGGTCAATGTTAAACCTAATTTTTTAGCTAAAAAATAAAAAAATAACTTTTAAATCTTTTTAAAATGAAAAAATCAAATCAACAAATAAGAAGGACTTTACAAACCATACTATTAATGGTTTTAGTATTCAGCTCCGCTTTTACAACAATAACCGCCCAAAAAGACCCGGTGCGATTAGGATTTATTCCACTTACGGATTGCTCGCCAATTGTTATGGCAAAGGAATTGGGTTTGTTCAAGAAATACGGTGTTGAGGTTGTGGTAACCAAAGAATCGTCTTGGGCGAATGTTCGTGACAAAATCTTAACAGGAGAATTAGACGGAGCACATTGTTTGTATTCCATGCCCTTTTCAGTATACACCGGAGTGGGTGGAAAAGCAGGTTCCGAAATGAAAATTGCAATGATGTTGAATGTAAACGGACAAGCGATTACGCTTTCAAAAGATTTTTGTGGAAAAGTGGGATTCAAGCAAATGAATAAAGTGACTCCTGTTATTGCAGCCAAATTAAAAGCCGAAAAAGAAGTGACTTTTGCAATGACATTTCCAGGAGGAACACACGATTTATGGTTGCGCAACTGGATGTCAATTGCTGGTTTGAATCAAAAAGCAGTAAAAATCATTACAATTCCACCACCTCAAATGGTTGCCAACATGAAAGTGGGTAATATGGATGGATTTTGTGTAGGTGAACCTTGGGGTGGCGTTGCGGTAAAACAAGGAATTGGATTTACACAAGTGGCTTCTCAGGATATTTGGAAAGATCACCCAGAAAAAGCTTTGGTGGTAAACAAGGATTTCAGTGCCAAACGCAAAGCCGATTTAGTGAAAGTAATGAAAGCCATTATGGAAGCCTGCATTTGGTTAGACAATCCTGTAAATCGTAAAAAAGCAGCGGCGATTATCGGTAGAGCGCCATATGTGAACGCTCCAGCAGATGTAATCGAAAACAGATTGATGGGAAATTATGATTTGGGTTGCAACCAAGGAACACAAGTGTATGCCAAAGATTATATGTTATTTCACAAAGGCGGAATGGTAAACTTCCCCCGTAAATCACACGCAATATGGGCAATGGCACAGTTTGTTAGATTCGGATATTTGAAAGAAGCACCAAATTATGCTGCCATTGCAGATAAATTGATTTTGGATGATTTGTATAAAGAAGTAGCGGCAAGCATGAAAATTAAAGTGCCAAATGACGATATGAAACCGTTTGCACTTACAATGGATAAAACCGTTTTTGATCCTGCAAATCCTGCGGCTTATTTGAAAGTTGTAAAAAGATAAATGAATTATTAAACTAAATTTTAGAACCATGTCTGATAAAAACACACTAACTATTGATGCATTAGATTCAGCCATCAATGTAGCGACAGAAAGCAAAAAAAGTGTCGCAGCAGAAAATTATAAACTCAAATTAGCCGTAAATACACTACTTGAAAAATCAAAATCAGGCTTTTTTGCCGGAATTGGTTTGGTGATTTTTGGAGGTTTTTGGAGCCTATTGAGTTATTTTACACAAGATGCACTTCCGGGACCAGTGGCTACTTTGACCGTTTTAAAAGAAATGTTTAGCGATCCGTTTTATGATTACGGGCCAAATGACAAAGGAATTGGATTGCAATTATTCAGCTCTATCAAAACGGTACTTTCCGGGTTTTTGTTAGGTTCTTTAATCGCAATCCCAATCGGGATTTTAATGGGAGCAAGCACCATTTGCAAACAAATTTTTTATCCAATCGTTCAATTGCTCAAGCCAGTTTCGCCGCTGGCTTGGTTCCCAATTGGCTTGGTCGTTTTCAAAGATACCGGAATGGCAACCATATTTATCGTATTCATCACCTCATTATGGTCCACGCTGATAAACACTTCTTTTGGAGTGGCGTCGATTCCGCAAGATCATAAAAATGTGGCAAAAGCTTTTGGTTTTTCCAAGATGAGATACCTTACCAAAATCTTAATTCCATACAGTTTACCACACATCATTACCGGATTGCGATTGAGTATTAGCGTCGCTTGGTTGGTAATTGTAGCGGGCGAAATGTTGTCTGGTGGCGCAGGAATCGGGTTTTTTGTATGGGACAGCTGGAATGCGCTAAGCCTCGAAAAAGTAATTTCGGCCATTATTATCATCGGGATTGTAGGATTGCTTTTTGACAGAATCTTCACTTTTATCGAAAATAAAGTAGCTTACAAAGCGTAGTTTAAAATCAGGAAGTTCTTCTTTTGGGCGTGCCCCTTCAGATTGCTTCGTCTGTCGCCTCGCAACTTTGGGTCGTGCTGTACGTTCCCGCTTTTTTTAAGCCGAAAAAAATCGGCTCAAAAAAGAGCTCCACTGCCATCACTCACGCAAACCCGATACATAAAGAATTTACTATAAAATAACATCGATTTTTAGAGCCAATCTTTAAATCATTAAATAAAGAAATCATGAGTTATTTAGAAATCAAAGATTTGGAAATTTCGTTTCCAACGCCAAAAGGAAAATATATTGCCGTAAGAGATATCAATCTGTCCATCAAAAAAGGGGAAATCATCTCCATCATTGGACATTCCGGTTGTGGAAAATCAACCATTATGAATGCGATAGGAGGAATGCTTACGCCAACAGGAGGAACAGTAGCATTAGACAATAAAAAAATAAAAGGACCGGGACCGGATCGCGGAATCGTTTTTCAAAATTATTCGCTTTTACCTTGGATGACTGTTGAACAAAACATTTTTCAAGCCGTAGATTCAGTTATGGATTGCTCCAAAAAAGAGAAACTGGAAATCGTAGAAAAAAACCTAAAAATGGTCAATTTATACGAACATAAAGATAAGTTACCGGGACAATTATCGGGCGGAATGAAACAAAGAGTTGCCATTGCCAGAGCTTTTGCCATTAATCCGGGCGTATTATTGTTGGATGAGCCTTTTGGTGCTTTAGATGCCTTAACCAAAGGTTCGATGCAACTGGAAGTGTTGAAATTATGGAATTTAAACAACCGTGAAAAAACCATCGTAATGATTACGCACGATATCGAAGAAGCCTTGTTTTTATCGGATCGAATTGTAGTGCTGAATAACGGTCCGGCTTCAACTATCAGGGAAATTGTAGAAGTCCATTTGCCAAGACCCAGAAACAAAATCGAAATCGTAAAAATGCCCGAGTATATTGAACTAAGAGATAAATTATTACACCTCTTAACCGATAAATTCTCCATCGAAGATATGGGAATGGTGTATAAAAGTTAGTTTTATTTAATTTTTTTGAGTGAAAAATCCCTGTAATGTTAAAACGTTGTGGGGATTTTTGTTATTTATTACAAAGTAAAAAAAGAGAATTTATGCAGCAGGTTTTAATTTTTCAATATTTTCATCATTATTCCTTTCACTCCAAAGAATGTAGTCTGCATTTTTTGATTTAAAAGCATTTATAATATCATTTTTTATGGGTTTTTCAGAATCGTTTAAAAAAGCTATAGCTGTTACATTTTTCTTGCTGATTTTCTCTCTAATAGGTTTTATGTCATCCCAACTAAATAAAAAACTTGTTAAGGATTGTTTATTTATTGTATTAAAAGATTTTAAAACAATTTCATTTTTTTTGCCAGCTATTTGAAAGTCAAACATAAATTCTAATCCAGTTGATCCTTTAGATATAAAGTCTGGTGTGTAAATAATGTCTTTCTCATCAAGATAAATTCTTACATCTTCTTTAAATATTGAAGAAATAGTTGATTTAGATAAAATATATAAATCATATAAATCATTTAATTCCATAATGGCAGAAAGAAAATTATGTTTTTTCTGGGGAAAGCTTAATTCATTGGTTGTGGTAAGTAATTCTTTTCCAGATAATTGTATTCCGTAGTTCAGTAAAATTCTTTCCGCAATATTTCTTCTTTCACCAGTTCTACTTATTGAAGCTCCAACTAATTCTAGATTATTTAAAGTTTCTCCATTGTCAGAAAGTACAATTGTATCTCCTTTTTTTTGAGCATATATTTCTATCACATCGTTATACAAACCAATAAAAGGTGTTTGTATAGCGACCCATTCTGTTGAAATATCTGGAATAATTACAGTTTTATTTTTTAACCAAACGTAATATTCGTTTATTAATTCATTCGCCCAAATCATAATATTGCAGTTTGAATATTTAACGAAGATACGATATTAATTTCTTTAGCAAATGCGTTTAATGCATTACCAAAATCTTCCATATTATTTATATCTAGTATTGGAAAATTATAAGCTGTTAAAGGAACAGCCCAAGCAAGGTCTTTAAATCCTTCAACATAAATATGTACGTGTGATTCGTTTTGAAAAAAATGCCCTAAGTAGGGTTTTACGAAATCTGGAACAAATTCGTTTAAACTTTCTGGATTCTTGTGCCCACCTTTAAAATCTATTCTAATTAGTCCTTCTTTAGTATTGTTTTCTTGATTATGAAATGTTATTTTAAATGTTATTTTTCGATTTGAAGTGATTTCAAATAAAAATTCATATTCTGGTTCTTCAGAATTTATTAATTTAAAACGGCTTTTCTCTTCGGATAAATTTATATTAGTTACGCCTCCTCCAATAATAGTTTTTGGAAGTTTTATTAATTTATCTGCTAATTCATTTGAAAACATTTTGTAGATTTTTACTACAAATAAACAAATTTTTTATAGATATAAAATTAAAACCTTTATTTTATTTTTTAATGGGTTCCATATGTAATGTATTATAAATCATTAGTATTTGATATTTTATAAATTTTTTAATTACTTTAAATTAAAAAAAAAATACTTTAGAATAACTAATATAACCTTAATCATTATTATGGTTCTTAAAACAAAAACTGCAAATCACAAACATAAAATCTGTGAATCTGCGGTTGAATACTTTTTTTAGCTTCTACACAAGATATAAAACCGTAATAGGAAAATTAGTCTTATATCTGTGTATGAAGTAAAAACTTTCTAGAGGAATCGAAAGTTTAGGAAACTTTTTTAAAGGCGGTTTTTGTGTATGAATAACAATTTCTTTAACCCAAATAACCCATTCAAAAAAGTATATTTTTATTTTTTACGTTCCATTTCTCGGGATAGCGTAGGTTGTTTTTCGTTCATGATTTTCGTTACGGTATAGTGCATCCAAATCAAACAAATGGCTGAAAAAAGCAAGATGAATATCCAAGAGCTGGACCAAATGCCGGTGGCTGTCAATAAATAGCTGAAGATAATTGGTCCAAAGAAACCGCCTAATCCACCAATCATTCCTACCATTCCACCTACAACGCCAACTTCTGTCGGGAAATATTCTGGAATGTGTTTGTAAACGGCAGCTTTCCCAATTCCCCAGGAAATACCAATCAGAATCACCAAAACTAAGTAAACCCACATATTGGCATCAAAACGAATTTGGGTAATTCCTTTAGCAATCAATTCCTTTTTCTTGACATCTTGATTCTGACTCACAACAACTTGTTGCCACGATGTTCGAACCGGAAAAATAGAACTTTGCTGCGGTTGTATTGTCTTTTGAGCAATGGCAAAGTCAGTATCGCCAATTTTCACCTTCGAATCAGAAATCATTGTGATTGTTCCTTTTTTGGTGGCCAAAACTCCAGGTCCCGTTGTGGTAATATCCATTTTTGGAATCATCAACAACGCGCTTAGGATTACAGAAGAACCCAATACCCAATACATCACTTTTCGAGCACCAAATTTATCTGATAAATAGCCTCCAAAAGCGCGAATCACCCCAGACGGTAAGCTGAACATGGTGGCGAACAATCCACCCATCACAAGACTCGTTTGGTATACATTCATGAAATTAGGCAACAACCATTGGGAATAAGCAACGAAACACCCAAAAACCAAAAAGTAATAGGCTCCAAATCGCCAAACGCGTGCGCTTTTTAAGGAATACAGCATTTGTGAAACGGTTTTGGTGTGGTTTTCTATCTTTTTGTTTTTGGCAAAAATCAAGAAAAATACCCCAATAACGACTAAAGCAAAACCATATATAACAGGTAATAATTTCCAACCGTTTTGCGGATCATCAATTGAGAAATGATTCAATAAAGAGGGGGCAATGAATGTGGTAATAGCAGCTCCGGCATTTCCCATTCCGAAAATCCCCAATGCTCTACCTTGCCATTCTTTTGGATACCAAATAGAAGTATAGCCAATACCAACGGCAAAGCTTGTTCCTACCATACCAAATAAAAAGCTTAAAAGGGCAAACATAAAAAAACTATCCGCTAATGGCAGTAGAAATAAGGGAATAGAGCAGAGAAGGAGTAGTATGGAGAAAACGTATTTTCCGCCAAATTTATCAGTCAAAATTCCAATTGGTAATCGCATAATGGAACCCGTAAGAATCGGAATTCCCAGAAGCCATCCCACTTGCACAACGCTCCATTTGAAGATACCGTTGTCTACCAAGAAAGTGACCAAAACACCATTTAAAGTCCAGCAAGCAAAACATATCGTGAATGCAAGTGTGTTTAAAAATAAAATTTTATGCGATTGGGATAAAGAGTTTGAAGTTTTCATCGTACCTATATTTTTTACAAATATAAGTACTATTACTTAATTTAAATAAATTATACGTAAAAATACGTATTTATATGAATATTTTAAAATTAGATTCATTTATTTCTAAATAGTTATAATTGAATCTATATATTATAAAATCCTCAAACAAGTCTTTCTTTTTAGGGTTAAAAACAGTTTGGATTGCCTCAGAAATAGTTTTCAAATATGGAAATTGGATTGTTTTAATCAACAAATAAAGAAAACAGCATACGTATTCTTAAAAAATAAGTGTTTTTAGAATTATACTTATATCAAGGAATACTCGTTGGCTTTATTGGAAAGTTCCATTAAGTTTTTGACTTTTAATTTTTTCATCAAATTAAAACGATGTACTTCGGCAGTTCTTTTGCTGATATCTAAAGCTTCGGCAATTTCTTTGTTTCCTTTGCCTGACAATAAAAGTTTAAGAATTTCTCGTTCTCTTTTGGTAATCAACTGCTCTTCGTCGGGCATTGGTTTTGATTCCTGAATAGAAGTGGAGTTGTTCAGTTGTCCAATTAATATGGATGAAATATCGCCGCTGAAATATTTTCCGCCATTAGCAATAGTCTGTAATGCCTTGAGGAATTCTTCTTTACTAGATCCTTTTAGTAAGTATCCATCGGCTCCGGCTTTGATTGATTTTAAAACGTATTCCTCTGACTCATGCATGGACAGCATAACAATTTTTACCAAATTATTTTGACTTCGTAGTTTTTCGACAACTTCAATTCCTGTCATATTAGGCATACGAATGTCTAAAATTAATAAATCAGGTTTGCAGCTTTCTACTATTTTCAATGCTTCGAGACCGTCGGTCGCTTCGCCGACAACTTCTATATTTGCTTCGTTTTCCAATAATGATTTGATTCCGTCTCTCACAAATACATGGTCATCTGCCAATACAACTCGAATAGTATTACTCATAATTTACTTAATTTTAAAATCTAATTTTTACGTATAAAAACCTAAAAGGAAGGCTAAGATACGTAATTCTTAAAAATAAAGTCCAAATTCTAAAATTTATCTTTTATATGGGAATATTGAAGGTGATTCGGGTTCCTTCACCAGGAATGGAGTTAAAGAAAACACGACCATTAATATATTGTATTCTTTCTTTCATAAAAAGCAATCCCATTCCAGACTCGCTGTTTCGCTTTTTTTCTGCCGTTTCAATGTCAAAACCTTTTCCGTTGTCGTCTATTGTAATGCTCAAAATAGAACTACTATGTGAAAGTTGGACTATAATATGAGAGGAATCGGCATACTTAATTGCATTGTTTATGGCTTCCTGCGTAAGTCTGTAAATGTTTATTTCAATTAAAGAATCTAGGCGTTTATCAAAATTAGTTTTGTTGTAAAAAAGAATATTTTTTCCGGTCAGTTTTGATAATTCTTGAGTAAGTTTTGCAAGCGCAGAATTTATTCCGTGGTCGCTTAATTCCGGTGGCATTAAGTTGAATGTGGCGGTGCGAACACCTTTTATAATATCCAAAGACAGTTTTTTGAGGTATTCAATTTTCTGGGCTGCTTTTTCTTTGTCGTCCAGATTAATGCTTTCCAAACTGAATTTTAATCCGGTGAGCATTTGCCCAATTCCGTCGTGGATTTCTCGTGCAATTCTGTTTTGTTCATTTTCCTGGTTTTCGACAATTTTACTCGAAATAACCTTCTGCTGATTGATTTTGTCGGTTACATTTTCAGTATTCAATCGCTCGACTTCCTGTTCTGCTTTTTTACGTTCAGTAATATCAAAACAGATAATCAATAATTCGGATTCTTCTTTTTTTATGGTTACCGGAACCATTGATAAGTCCAGCCAAATCGATTCCCCGTTTCTATTAGTAATGTTGATTTCCCCCTGCCAGCCACTTCGCTGTTTTTCAGCAATAATCCGGTCAATACCGATTTGTTCTTTCTCTATGGGAGTTACGACTTGAGAGAACGTTTTGTCAGAAATAAAGGGATTGTATTGCAGTAGTTTAGAGAATTTTTCTCCAATGTGTATCAGTTTTCCATCGGGTGAAACGCGACAATAGAGCAAGGTGTTTTCCATCGCATAATTGAGTGATTTCAATTCTTTGACGGAGTTTTCTTTTATCTCGCTTATGATTTCGGTATCGTGGGCGAGTTTCAAAGCCTTTTTTTCGGAGAACAAAAGTTTAAAAATAAGTGTCTCTACTTTTTTGTTGGTTGGTTTGAAAATAAAAATGAATTCCAATAGCAAAACCAAGAGTGTAAACAGTAAAATTGCATATTCCGTTTTGCTTTGCAACGTTACTTTTTCGAGGGCTTCTTTATCATATTCACCAACAATTTCATTCATTTTCGAAAGGAAAATACTTTCGTTTTCAAGAATAGTTTGAACTAATTTTTGATTCTCCTGTTCTTTTGTATGTGATTTTTTGTTTTCTAAAAGTCGGGTTGCAGCATTAAGTATAGTATCAAAATTGGGTTTGATAGCTACAAATAATTTAGTGAGTGCGGGGCTTTTTTCTTTTGGGAAACCAAGGCTGTCATTTCCTTTTTCCAAAGCATTATGGTTGAATTTCCAGAGTGAGATTATTTCATTGATTCGGATGATTTCCTGCTTGCTTTTGGAAGTGTCCGTTATAAAATTCAGAATCAAAATTTCCTTTGTCAATTTCTGGCTCAACATTCTTTGTTTTCCGGAAATGTTGATTATTCGAGAATCGCTTCGCTGACTGTTGAGGTTGTATTGTATCAAAAGCTGGCTCAATAGTACCGTTATTGCAATCGTCAATAAGGCGAATAAATACAATCGCCTTAAGTTTTTGAATGAAATGGTATCTATGGATGTTGCCACTTTGTTTTTCATAAAGAAATCGAATTACAATCCAAGAGCCTCTTTTATCAATTGAAAGTTTGTTGTGCTAAAGTTGATTTTTAGTGCTTCCTGATGTCCTTTTTCGGACATTTTATTCCAAGTTTTCAGAATGATATTTTTCAGTTTTTCTCTATCATGTTTGTGCACAAAAGGGTCTAAATAGTATTCCAGAAATACCAGGCAAATTACGTCTTCGAGGAGTTGCGTTTCGGTATCTTTTTTGAGTAATTTTTTTTCGATTAAAAAAGAAACCCGTGCAATAAATGCTGAAGAATATCCTGCTTTTTCTAAAATTGCAGCCGTAGTTTTAGCATGAAATTTTTTCAAATCTTCGCGCCATTTCAAATACCCCACACGGTCCATTGGGTAGGATTCCCGGGTTACTTTCCATCGGCAAATGTGTTGTGCTTTGGAAGCAATCTGAACGGCTTCGGATGCATTTGGATAAAAATCCATAAGCCTTTCGTACATTCGGTTAGAATACAATAGCTCCTTTGGATGAGAAACGGATTGATAGATTTCGTGATTTGGATCTTGTGCATTTTCTGCATCAATCCATGCGCTGGCGTTTTGAAATGGAGTTGTTGTCATTTGAAAAGTTAAAAATCAAAGATACATAATTATTCCAAAAAGCCTACGAAGACCTCATTTTCAACAATTTTTACCGGATAGGTGGCAATTTTTAAATCATCTCCATTCAAATTTGATCCGTCTACAAGAGAAAATGTTTTCTTGTGCATTGGACAGGCAATTTTAGGAATATCATCAACAGAACCAATCATTCCTCTGGAAAGTACCATTTCCATTTTGTGTGGACATAAGTTTTGGCAAGCGTACCATTCGTTTCTACGGTCAAATTTTATAATAGCGATTTGTTTGTTTTTGTATTTGATGCAACCGCCACCATTGCTGGGAAAATCAGCTGTTTTCCCTGCTTTGAACCATACTTTTACTTCGTTTAAATTTACGGTTTCGTATTGATTTAGAATGTTTTCCATTTGAATAATCTTTTAATTTTCCTCACCCCAGTCCTCTCAAAAGGAGAGGAATCAAAGGCTAAAAACAGTTAATTAGTTGTTTATTTGGTAGTAGTTGTTTTTATTTTAAAATGAGTGATTACCAAGATTTAGGCATTTTTTGATCTCTTAACGGTACAAAAACAATGTTGTCATCGGCTTCGTCAGAATTAGTGAAATGGCTAAAACGTTTCATCATTTCAGGATTTTCAATGGCTTGTTTCCATTCACATTCGAAAGTATCTACCAAACCTTGCATTTCGGTTTCTAATGCTTCTACAATTCCTAGACTGTCATCGATAACTACTTCTTTTAGATAATCTAATCCGCCTTCCAGTTTTTCCAGCCAAGTAGAAGTTCGCACTAATGGACCCGCTGTACGGATGTAAAACATCAAGAAACGATCTAAGTATTTGATGCAGGTCTCTCTATCAATTTGTTCAGCCAATAATACGGCATGTTTAGGATTTGCACCACCGTTTCCGCAGATGTATAAGTTCCATCCGCCTTCAACTGCGATTAATCCGAAATCTTTTCCTCTGGCTTCGGCGCATTCGCGAATACAAGCAGAAACACCACCTTTTATTTTATGAGGCGAACGAAGTCCTTTGTATCTGTTTTCTAATTCGATAGCAAAACCGGCACTTTCGTCCATTCCGTAGCGACACCAAGCGTTACCTACACAACTTTTTACAGTACGCAGTGATTTTCCATACGCATGACCGCTTTCGAAACCATTGTCAATTAGAGTTTTCCAAATTTTAGGTAAATCATTTAGTTGCGCCCCAAATAAATCGATGCGTTGCCCTCCGGTAATTTTAGTGTACAAATTGTATTCTTTGGCCACTTCACCGATAACGATAAGTTTGTCTGCAGTTATTTCTCCACCGGCAATTCTTGGCACTACAGAGTAGGTTCCGTTACGTTGTATATTCGCGAGGAATCGGTCATTAGAATCTTGTGCAGTAACGTGTTTGTTAGCAGTGTCATTATAAATACTGGAAAATATGGAAGAGATGAGGGGTTTACAAACTTCACATCCATCTCCTTTTCCTACAACTCCTAACACTTCGTCGTGGTTCGTGAATTTATTGATTTTTACGATGTCGTATAATTCTTGTCTGTTATATGCAAAGTGCTCGCAAATAACATCTTTGACTTCCTTTCCTAATGACTTTTGAGTTTCTTTTACTAGGTCAACAACCATCGGTTTGCATCCGCCACAACCCGTTGTTGCTTTAGTGTGTTTTACTACATCTCCAAAAGTAGCGCAAGTTTCATCAACGATAGAGCAGCAAATTGCGCCTTTGGTTACATTTTCACAAGAGCAGATTACAGCAGTATCCGGTAAATCCATTGCACTCCCAAAAGTAGATGCTTCGCCACCTCTCGAACCAAGAATCAAATCTTCCGGGTTTTTTGGTAACGGCATGGCATTGCTGTAAATTTGGAATAATGCATTGTAATCACTGGAATCGCCTACTAAAATTCCGCCCAATAAGGTTTTGGAATCTTTAGTAACGTTGATTCTTTTATAAATTCCGCTTAATTTGTTTTCGTAAACAATTGCGGTCACTTCTTCATTTTCTATAAATGGATCTCCAAAACTCGCCACTTCAACGCCAATTAATTTTAATTGTGTCGACATGTCGATGGTGTCTCTCATAGTTTTTGCTCCTTTCAGTATTTGTTCAGCGGCAACATCGGCCATTTCATATCCAGGGGCTACAAGACCATAAATCATATGATTGTAAAGTGCCACTTCGCCTATAGCATAGATAAAAGGGTCTGAAGATTGCATTTGGTTATTTACCACAATTCCTCCACGTACACCCACTTCCAGTCCGGAAACCCTTCCTAGTTCATCACGTGGTTTAATACCAGCAGAAATTACCAACATGTCTACTTTAAGTAAATCGTCTCCTTCAAACATCATTCCTGTGATAGCATGCTCTCCAGCAATATATTGTGTTGATTTGTTAAGGTGAATGCTGATATTTAGTTCCTCGATTTTTGATTGCAGCATGTCACTGGCGCCTTTGTCCAATTGTCTTGGCATCAATCGAGGAGCAAATTCGACTACGTGAGGATTTAATCCTAAATCATATACAGCCTTAGCAGCTTCTAATCCTAATAATCCGCCACCCAGAACGGCAGCTTCAGTAGCGCCATTTCGTTTTATTTTTTTTGCGTAAGCCATGATTGCATCCAGATCTTCAATGGTTCTGTATACAAAAACGCCTTCTTTTTCTACTCCTTCAATAGGTGGCACAAAAGCGGCTGAACCAGTTGCTAGAACTAAGTAGTCGTAAGTATGTGTTTTTTCTAAATGGGTATGTATTGTTTTTTGCTCTCTATTGATATCGGTAATTAATTCAGAGGTGTTTAGGGTAATGTTATGCTCTTCATACCAGTTTGATGTTGATAATGATAAGTCGTCAGCGCTTTTTCCTGCAAAGTATTCACTTAGGTGAACTCTGTCGTATGCGCGTCTTGGCTCTTCTCCAAATACGGTGATTTGGTATTCTTCATGTCCTGATTTTGCAATGAATTTTTCGCAAAATTTGTAACCTACCATGCCGTTTCCGACTACTATTACTTTAATCATAATCTAATTAATTAAGTATTATTACGCAAATATAAGTATTAATACTTATATTTAAATACTTAATTTAAATTTTTTTATTCTAAGTAATTTTAAAAAAGGGGATAGAGGTGGTTTTTGTCTTATTATTCTTTTAAATAATTAGAACATTAGGAATGATTTCAGCTTTTGGCAGAATTTTAAAATCGTTATATTTTGTGGGAAATGAGTCGGAGATGTTTAGTGCTGGTAGCTAAAAGGAGTATCTGGTTGGGAATTGTCTAAAAACAAAAAACCCGAATCCCGAAGCTTCGGGACTATTCGGGTTTTGTGGTACCTCCAGTCCCGAGGCTTCGGGAGAACCAGGGATGCATGGATTATTTTTTGGATAAAATGTCTTCAAGAATAGAAGGGTTTTTGATTATTTTTCGATAAAAATTCTGCTTTTCATTTTCTTGATAAATCTTTCAAGAAAAATAGCCTCTTCTTTGTTTGAACAATTAAAAAGGAGGGTTAAATCCCAGTCATTAGCGATTTTTGTAAATGATCCAGAATAGGTGTGTTGATTGTGTTTTATTAGTCTCTCTTCAATATTATGTGTTTCGCCAACATAATATTTAGTTGTGGATTTTGAATAAAGAATATAGAGATAATGCATCTTTAGAAATGATGTTAAACAAAAAACCCGAATATTTCTATTCGGGTTTTGTGGTACCTCCAGGGATCGAACCAGGGACACATGGATTTTCAGTCCATTGCTCTACCATCTGAGCTAAGGTACCTCGCTATTGCGGGTGCAAATATAGAATGATTTTTAGTTTATCCAAAACATTTTTTAAAAAAAATCAATTCGTACCTTCGCAACATCAAAAACCAAATTATGATTTTAGTTATCGATGTTGGAAATACCAGAATTAAAGCAGCTGTCTTTGAGGATGCTACCCTTTTTGAAATTTTTGTTTTTTCTAAAATAGAACTTCAAAAAAATATTGAAAATATTTTAAAAAATTTTGAAAAAATAACTGATTTGGTCGTTTCCTCTGTAGGAGATGTCGAAAAACAGTCTTTTTTAGTCTATAATGAAGTGCTCAATGTGCATTTCCTGTCTCATGAAGATCCTTTTCCGTTCCAAAATTGCTATGCGACTCCTAAAACTTTGGGAATTGACCGGATGGTTCTTGCTGCAGGAGCAACGCTTCAGTTTCCAAATCAGAATCGGTTGGTTATTGATGCTGGAACGTGTGTTACGTACGATTTTATTGATGAAGAGAATAATTATTTGGGCGGAGCCATTGCGCCAGGATTGCGATTGCGCTACGAAGCGTTACATAATTTTACGGCCAAACTTCCTTTGTTATCATTAGAAAGTCCAAAAGATTTCATTGGAACTTCCACTTCTGAATCGATTCATTCTGGCGTGGTGAACGGTTTCGTCTATGAGATTGACGGTTTTATCGATGAATATAAAGCAAGGTATTCAAATTTTATAATAATTTTAACGGGTGGCGACACAGATTTTTTGGCTAAACGATTAAAAAATACCATATTTGCCAATTCAAATTTTCTTCTGGAAAGTTTGAATCAAACATTTCAATATAAAATCAAAAATGATTAAAAAAATTATAATAAGCGCCTGTTTGCTTTTATCATTAGTGTCTTTTGCTCAAGAAGGAACATCTTCTCCATATTCTTTCTACGGAATTGGGGATGTAAGATTCAAAGGAACGCTTGAAAACCGCTCTATGGCAGGTGTAGCTGTTGAACAGGATAGTATTCACATAAACTTACAAAACCCAGCCAGTTACGCAAATCTTAAACTGACAACTTTTACTTTAGGAGGAACTTACGGGACTACAACTTTAAAAAATAGTACTGAATCAGCTAATGCCAGAAGAACTACTTTGGATTACCTAGCTGTTGGTTTGCCTTTGGGTAAGTTTGGATTAGGTTTTGGATTGATTCCATATTCTTCAGTTGGGTATAAAATTGAATCTATTTCAGAAACTGGAACAGAAAACAACAAACGTTTTAACGGCTCAGGTGGTTTGAATAAAGCTTTTTTGGGTGTAGCATATAAAATTGCCCCTAATTTTAACATTGGTGCCGATGTGAATTATAATTTTGGAAAAATTGAAACCAATAGTCTTGAGTTTATTACTGGAGTTCCTATTGGGACACGCGAATTAAATTCAGCAGATTTATCAGGAGTGAATTTTAATCTTGGAATGATGTATCAAACCAAAATATATAAAAAAATATCTGTTTTTAGTAGTTTAACGTATTCCTTGGAAAGTTCTTTAACGTCTAAAAATACTAGAAACATTTCGACAGTAATCTATAATTCAAATTTTGATTTGGCTGTTGTTGATGCTCTTGATGATGTTAAAACAGAGGCAAGTATAACAATGCCAAGTAAAATATCGTTAAGCGGAGGTATTGGTGAGGCTAAAAAATGGCTTGTTGGCGGTAATATTTCTTACGGTAAAACTTCGGGTCAGGCAAATGAATATAATGATGAAGCTAATGTTGGGTATGGAAAATATGGAAGCGTTAGTTTAGGAGGATATTACATTCCTAATTACAATTCGTTTTCTAGTTATACAAAAAGAATTGTATACAGAGCTGGTATTAAATATGAAAAAACAGGATTGGTAATCAACTCTGAATCGATAAATGATATGGGTGTGACTTTTGGTTTGGGACTTCCGATAACGGGTAGTTTCTCAAATGTGAACTTTGGTTTCGAATTAGGAAAAAAAGGAACTACAAAAGCAAATCTTGTTCAGGAGAACTATGCAAACTTAAGTGTGAGTTTTTCACTTAATGACAAATGGTTTGAAAAACGAAAATTCAACTAAAAACAAGAATTGGTACTATTGCCAAATTTCTTCGCCAAGTTCAGCGTATGACTGTAGTCAAAAAAAAGTATATTAAATCAGTTGTCACAGTTTTTGCTGTGACACTGTTTTTTGGTTGCGAAAGTAATTTTAAGGAAATTCAGAAGATTAATTTTTCAGAATTTATTCCTAGTAGTGACACTGATTTGGTAAATGTGAAATACACTGATTCCGGGCGAATTACGGCAATTCTTGTAAGTACTAAAATGTTGGATTACTCCAGTGTTGACTTTCCTTTTACGGAATTTCCAAAAGGAATCGATGTTACTTTATTCGATAAAAAAGCGAAGAAAACCTTTATCAAGTCTAATTATGCTATTTCGTATAAAGGCACAAATATTATTGATTTGCAAGGAAAAGTAAAAATTTTCACCGAAGATGGTCAGACCTTAGAAACCGAGCAATTGTATTTTGATCAAAAAAACGAATGGTTCTTTACGGAAAGAAAGTTTAAATTATCGGATCCAAAAGGAACTTCAAATGGACAAGGAATCGATTTTAGCAAAGATTTCAAAGTGATTAATTCTCAAAAAATAACTGGCGAAATAGAATCTGCCGATTAATACAATACATTATGAATTACCTAAAATATACACAATACGTTTACCTTGTTTTTGGAGCATATTTCATTTACGATGGTGTCACTAAATTAAATGAGCCCGAAGGAACGTTTTGGTTGAGTTTCATGATTGCAGGATTGGCTATTTTTATGTTTTTCTTTAGGAGAAAATTTGCCAAAAAATTTGATGACCGAAACAAAAAATCCTAATTAATGGAAGCTAGTATTATCATATTGTGTCTAATACTAAGTGCTTTTTTTTCAGGAATGGAGATAGCCTTTGTCTCTTCAAATAAAATTTATCTTGAAATTGAAAAAAAGCAAGATAATTTCGTTTCAAAAATACTTACTAAGCTTACTGAAAAACCAACTAACTTTATAGTAACCATGCTTATTGGTAATACTATAGCGATGGTGGTGTATGGTTTTTTTATGGGCGAACTGTTATTACGCAGGTTTGCGGGTTTAGGATATCATTTGTCGGATTGGTTCAGTTTACTGCTTCAAATTCTGGTTTCGACACTAGTGATTTTGATCACTGCCGAGTTTCTTCCTAAAGTTTTTTTTCAAATCTATGCCAACTCATTAATTAAGATTTTTGCAGTTCCGGCGTATGTTTATTATAAGTTTTTCTATTTTATTTCTACTTTTTTTATTGGAATTTCTGATTTTATTTTGAAGAAATTCTTCAAAACGGAAGGGGATAATATTCAGTTGTATTTCAGTAAAATAGAACTTGGGAATTACATTACCGAACAAATGAGTAGTGTTGAGGATAATGAAATGGTGGATTGTGAAATATTAATGTTTCAAAACGCATTAGAGTTTTCCGGTGTGAAAGCCAGAGATGTGATGAGTCCCCGAACCGAAATTATTGCAGTTGAGGTGTTTGACTCAATAGAAAATCTCAAGGAATTATTCATCGAAACGGGTTATTCTAAGATTGTGGTTTACCAAAATTCACTGGACGATATTATTGGTTATGTACATTCGTTTGATTTGTTTAAAAAACCAAATAAGATCAAGGAAATTGTGATTTCGGTTGAGTTTGTTCCGGAGACAATATTCATAAAAGACGCCATGAATTTGCTTACTAAAAAGCGAAAAAGTGTCGCAGTAGTGTTAGATGAGTACGGAGGAACGTCAGGAATTATTACCATAGAAGATATTGTAGAAGAGCTTTTTGGCGAAATTGAAGACGAACACGATTCAGACGAAGAATTGATAGAAAAAGAATTAGGGGACAGAGTTTTTGTTTTTTCAACTCGTTTTGATGTAGAATACTTAAACGACACCTATAAATTGGCTATTCCTGAAAATGATTCTTACGGAACACTTGGCGGTTTTATTGTCGATTTTACAAAAGAAATCCCTCAAAAAGGCGATGCGATTTCTATAGGCAATTATCATTTTATAATTGAAGAAGCCACAAATAAGAAAATAGAATTAGTAAAAATGACCGTACAAGACTGATTTTTTTTAGGAAAATAAAATTTCTTGCAAAATAAAACGCTACTAGTATAATTATTAATTAGATAATTGTATTTTCGCAAACTGAATATAAAAATTAACAACAATAAAATGGCAGTTTTACAAAAAATTAGACAACGTTCACTTCTTCTGATACTCGTTATCGGGTTTTGTTTATTAGCTTTTATCATAGGTGATATATTCAATAGCGGTGGTTTCAGCAGTACATCAAAAGATGTAGGAAGCATTGATGGAAAAGATATTTCATTCGAAGATTTTAGAGTTAAAGTAAGTAATGTTGAAAAAAGTGGTCAAGGGATTACGTCAACTGAAGCAGCAAACAGAGTTTGGGAACAAGAAGTTTCTATAGCCTTATTAACTTCTGAATTTGATAAATTGGGACTTAGAGTTGGTGAAAAACACTTATTGGAAGTTTTGAAAGCGGATCAAAATATTGGGGGAAATCCATTGTTTTTAAATGCTGCCGGTGTTTTTGATGTTGTAAAATTCAAAGAATACTTCAAAGCAAATCCTGCACAAGCTCAATTCTTGAAAGATAGAGAGAAGGATGCTGATTTGAATGCTAAATACCAAATGTATAATACTTTGATTAAAGCAGCGGTTTACACAACTGAAAGCGAAGGAAAGTTAAAATATGAAATGGAAGCAAACAAAGTAAACTTTGCTTACGTTGCAGGTTTATATTCTACAATTAAAGACAGTGAAGTAAAAATTACTGATGCTGAGATTGTTGAATTCATGAAGAAAAATGAAAAAAAATATAAAGCTGACGAGTCTCGTGAAGTAGAATATGTTTTGATCGAAGACAAAGCTTCTGCTGCTGATGAAACTGAAGTTAAAACAAAAATAAATGCGTTGTTAACTGGAAGTGTGGTTTACAACCAAGCTACAGGTAAAAACGATACATTGCCAGGGTTTAGAACTACTACAAACACTGTAGAATTTGTAAATTCAAATTCAGATGTTCCTTATGATTCTACTTATATCGCTAAGAAAGATTTGCCGGCTGTAGATGCTGATAAATTATTTAACCTAGCTCCAGGTGCAGTTTATGGACCTTACATGTTTGGAAAATACTACTGTATCTCAAAATCTATGGGAATGAAATCAGGAGTTAATGCTAAAGCAAGTCATATTTTAATTAGTTACGAAGGAACACAAACTCCTAATCAAAAAGAAAAAAGAACAAAAGAACAAGCAAAAGCAAAAGCAGAAAGTATTTTGGCACAAGTAAATGCTAATCCAGATAGTTTCATGATGTTGGCTTTCACAAATTCGGATGATTCATCAGCACAACAAGGTGGTGATTTAGGTTATTTTGGTCAAAACCAAATGGTAAAACCTTTTAATGATTTTGTTTTTAATAGTGCTATCGGTAAAGTTGGTTTAGTAGAAACTGATTTTGGTTTTCATATTATTAAAATTACGGACAAACAAGACGGAATTCGTTTGGCGACTGTAGCGCAAAAAATTGAAGCTTCAGAAGCAACTTCTGATAAAATATTTACTCAGGCAACTAAATTAGAAATGGATGCTGCTGATAAAGATTTTAATAAAGTAGCAAAAGACATGGCACTTAAAGTTGCTCCGGCTGTTTCTGTAAAAGGAATGGATGAGAACTTTGGAACATTAGGAAATCAAAGAACAATTGTAAGATGGGCTTTTGAAGATGGAGTTAAAGTAGGAGCTGTAAAAAGATTTGAAGTAGCTAATGTAGGTCACGTTATTGCAAAACTGAAAAGTATTGACGATTCTGGTTTAGTAGCCGTTTCAGTAGTTAGACCTTACGTGGAGCCAATTCTTAAAAACAAGAAAAAAGCAGAACTTATCAAAGCAAAAATGTCAGGTTCTTCTCTTGAAGCAATTGCAAAAGCAGTAGGAGGAACAGTACAACAAGCGACTGCTCTTACTATGGAAAACACTATGTTACCTGGTGTGGGTCAAGAGCCAAAAGTAGTTGGGAATGCATTTGCATTAGCAGCAAACAAATTATCTGCTCCAATCGAAGGAAATACTGGAGTTTATGTGGTAAAAAATATGAGCACAGTAAAAGCACCGGTTTTGAAAAGCCATGCTGCTTATGTGACTAAATTAAAAGCACAAAGCGCTTCAGATGCAAATAGAGTAATTCCTGCATTGAAAGCTAATGCTAAAATTGAAGACAACAGAATAGATTTCAATTACTAATTCGATAAGAAGTAATTAATCAAATAAAAAATCCCGATATATATTGAATGTATCGGGATTTTTATTTTAATGAAGTTTTATTTGAAAGCGGGGATTAATTATGAATCATTAAGACAATATCATTTCATTATACGGAACGATAGTTTTATATCCTTTTGAAACAAAATAGTCAGTTGGATTTTCAGTTGCTATCGCCATAACAAAATCGCCTCCCCAGGCGCCGAGACTTTTTATCACACCATTGAAATCTGGAAACAAGGATTCTTTTATAGTATGTGTTTCCAGAATAATGCTCATTTGTACTTCGTGCTTTTGTATTGCTGTAGCAAAAGATTGAAGCGAAGTGGCATTCAAAACTTCAGAAGTTATAGTGTCATTTGAAGCAATAGTTCTCGTCAGATTGTTTTTTTTATTAATGTTATATGCCGCTATTGCGGTTTTACTGCTTTGCTTTTTGTTGAGATATACAAAGTATAGGTTTTGTGTGAATTCTGGGTTAAAGATTACCTTTTCAACCATAGGATAGCCGTGTTCCAGATGATATATAATAGGAGTGTCGTTTTGTGCGCACGCAATATCATAACCGCTACCTCCAAAACTGTTTTTAAGCAGTGTAAACGCATCAATTTGCAGCCATTGAGCAATATTGTTTATCAAGGTTGATGATGTTCCCAGGCCCCAGCTTTTAGGAAATCCAAGTTCAGTAGTAATACGGTATCCTTCTGAATTTAAAATGAAATTCGGATTTAGTTTAAATGCTTCGTGTAAAATAGTAGTAAGTGTAGCCTTGACTGATTCGTTTTCAGTATTAACTTCTTTGGAAATATCAGAAAATAAAATAGTGTCTTCAAACCAAATACTTCCATCCGCATCATAACTTTTCCAAATGATTTCTTTGTTGCCTCCTTCTTCAATAATAAGGTTTTGCCCTTTTTTTGTGGGTAATGCAAAGGCTTTAGCTCCATCAAGAACCAGGTATTCTCCTGTGATTAAAAGTTTTCCGTTACTGTAAAATGTTTTTTTCATTGTCTTTGCGAGGAACGAAGCAATCTTATTTTTTGATGCTTCAAGATAAAAATTATTTTCTTAAACTTTCAATATAAGTCACCACGGCGCTATGTGAAACGGTATTTTTTTTGAAATATTTTTGGATTAAAATACGTTCTTCATCAGTGGCTTCAAACTGGTTGATGATGTTGTTCAAATGCATTTTCATGTGTCCTTCCTGAATTCCTGTTGTAGTTAAAGAACGTAAAGCGGCAAAATTTTGGGCCAAACCGGCTACGGCTACAAACTGCATTAATTCTTTGGCAGAGGGTTTTTCCAGCATTTCTAATGATAATTTTACTAATGGATGTAAGGAAGTCAAACCGCCAACAGTTCCTAATGCTAAAGGAATTTCCAACCAAAAAGTAAAAATGCCATTTTCGATTTTGGCATGGGAAAGACTGGAATATTTTCCATTTCGGGAAGCATAGGCATGAATTCCGGCTTCGACGGCACGGAAATCATTTCCTGTTGCCAGAACTACGGCATCCACTCCGTTCATGATTCCTTTATTGTGCGTTACAGCACGGTATGGTTCGACTTCAGCAATTTGAACGGCTTGGACAAATTTCTCTGCAAATTCTAGAGGATTTAGAATGTGTTTTTCTTCTAAATCAGCAATCAGGCAAGAAACTTCGGCTCTTACGATGCAATTTGGAACATAGTTCGAAAGGATGCTCATTACAACTTCAATGTCTTTCTCCGTTTCCGTGAACAAGTCATAATTATGTGCTTCTTCTTTTAATGTTTTGGAAAATTGTTCCAGACACGAATTGATGAAATTAGCTCCCATGCTGTCTTTGGTTTCAAAAGTAGCATGCAGCTGAAAATAATTGGGCAATAAATCGGTTTTGTCTTTTAGGGTGATGTCTAAAATTCCGCCACCGCGTTTTTGCATATTTGTGGTAATCGATTCTGTTTCTGATAAAAATTTGCTTTTGTGTTGAGCAAAAAACAAATTCAATTTTGACACATCGCCTTTATAGATAAAATGAACCTGCCCAATTTTTTCAGTATTTATTACGGTTGCTTTAAATCCGCCACGCGTTGACCAAAACTTAGCAGCTTTTGCGGCAGCGGCAACCACAGAGCTTTCTTCAATTGCCATAGGAATCGTGCTGTATTTTCCATTAATCAGGAAATTAGGAGCAACTCCCAGCGGAATGTAGAAATTGGTTATCGTGTTTTCGATGAATTCATCGTGTAATTTCTGTATTTTTTCATCAGAATTCCAGTAGTTTTTCAGCAAGGAAATGGCTTCTAGAGGTGTTGAAAAATATTGATTGGCAATCCATTTAATTTTTTCTTCTTTGGATAATTTAGAAAATCCGCTAATGGCCTTATTCATTCTCAATAGATTATATTATGTATACTTGCAAAGATACGCTTTTAGCTGTTTTGTTTACTATGATAATATCCTCAATAAATGGGTGTTTATAATATTGTTTTTAACATTTAACACATCGAATGTGAAATTATTGTAAATTTTTCACTAAAATTGACGGTTTTTATATTTAAAGAAATATCATGTATTCGAAAAAAATTATTGCATTATTTTTATTCTTGTGTTTTACTGTCGTTGGTCAACAAAAAATCACAATTGATGAACTTTATAACGGTACATTTCGTGCTCAAGGAATGGATGAATTACAATCCATGAAAAATACAAATCAATACACTGTATTGAATTTAGACAACCAGTCCAGAAGTATGCAAATCGATTTGTACGATTTTGCAACTTTAAAAAAAGTAGCTACACTTATAGATACAAAATCCCACAAAGAACTTTTAAACGGGATTGATAGTTACACGTTTGATGCTTCAGAAAAAATGATTCTATTAGCTTGCAATACCAATCAAATCTTCCGTCACTCCTTTACTGCTGATTATTATTTGTACGATATAGCAAGTAAAAAATTAAAAAAGTTATTTGATTTTCAGGTTCAGGAACCTACGTTTTCACCTGATGGAAAAAAGATTGCTTACGCCAAAGAAAATAATCTGTATGTATATGATTTAGCTTCTAATAAATCGACTCCAATAACTACAGAAGGAAAAAAAAACAGCATTATTAACGGTATTACGGATTGGGTTTACGAAGAAGAATTTGCTTTTGTAAAAGCATTTGATTGGAGTGCTGACAGCAAAAAAGTAGCCTACATTCGTTTTGACGAAAGTCAGGTTCCGGAATTTTCGATGTCCATGTTTGGAAAAGAGTTGTATCCAATGATGCAAACCTTTAAATATCCAAAAGCCGGTGAGAAGAATGCATTAGTTTCGCTACATATTTATGATGTAAATTCGAATGCGGTAAAAAATGTAAATCTTGGTAATTATAATGATTTTTATATTGCCAGAATGAAATGGACAAGTGACGCGAATACATTGTCTGCACAGGTATTGAATCGTCATCAAAATAATTTGGATTTGTTGTTTATCGACAGTAATTCAGGAACTTCAAAAGTAGTTTTGAACGAAAAAGACAAAGCTTATGTTGATGTTACGGATAACTTGACTTTCTTGAAAGACAACAGTTTTATTTGGACTTCAGAAAAAGACGGTTTCAATCATGTTTACTTATATGACAAGAACGGGAAATTGAAAAACCAACTGACCAAAGGAAAATGGGAAGTAACTAATTATTATGGTTTAGACGAAAAGACAAATACGGTTTTCTATCAGTCTGTAGAAAATGGATCTATTAATAGAGATGTTTACAGAATAGGTCTTGACGGAAAAAACAAAATGCGTTTGTCGCAAAATACAGGAACGAATGCAGCGACATTCAGTCCGAATTTTCAATACTACATCAACACGTTTTCTAGTGCGTCTCAGCCTACAACTTATACATTGAACGAAGCTAAAGTTGGAAAACAAGTTCAAGTTATTGAGAACAATGAATCATTGGCTGCAAAGCTAAAAAGCTATAATTTACCGGCTAAAGAGTTTTTTGTTTTAAAAACAGCAAAAGGGAATGAATTAAATGCTTGGATGATTAAACCGAAAGATTTTGATTCTGCTAAAAAATATCCTGTTTTTATGTACCAATATTCTGGTCCAGGTTCGCAACAAGTGAATAATGAGTGGAACAGTACGGATGATTATTGGTTTATGATGTTGTCACAACAAGGTTACATTGTAGCTTGTGTTGATGGACGCGGAACTGGTTTTAAAGGAGCTGATTTCAAAAAAGTGACTCAATTGCAATTAGGAAAATACGAAGTGGAAGATCAAATTGATGCCGCCAAAGTAATAGGAAATTACGCATTTGTTGATAAATCTAGAATTGGTATATTTGGCTGGTCGTATGGTGGTTTTATGGCGTCTAATTGTATCATGAAAGGAAACGATGTTTTCAAAATGGCAATTGCTGTAGCTCCGGTTACAAACTGGAGATTCTACGACAGTGTGTACACGGAACGTTACATGACGACACCACAGGAAAATGCGAGCGGATATGATGATAATTCACCAATAAACCATGTAGATAAATTGAAAGGAAAATTTCTTTTGATTCACGGTTCAGGAGATGATAATGTGCATGTTCAAAATTCCATGCAAATGATGGAAGCTTTGATTCAGGCTAATAAACAATTTGATTCCCAAATTTATCCAGACAATAATCACGGGATTTATGGCGGTAAAACCAGAATTCAATTGTACACAAAAATGACTAATTTTATCAAAGAAAATTTATAACAGCGCTTTATGACAAACGACGCATTGAATAAGGAAGAATTTTTTGGACATCCAAAGGCGCTTTTTATATTGTTTTTTACCGAGATGTGGGAACGGTTTTCGTTCTACGGTATGAAAGCCTTATTGATTTTTTATCTGACAAAGTACCATTTGTTTTCAGATACTTCTGGAAATTTACTCATTGGAAGCTACGCTGCACTCGTATACGCAGTGCCCGTTTTAGGGGGTTTTATAGCGGATCGTTATTTAGGATTTAGAAAAGCCATTGTTTTTGGAGGTATTATGCTTGTGTTAGGGCATTTAGGAATGGCTTATGAAGGGAATGCCGCAACTGAATCTATTACTGGCGAAATTACGCGTGATGAAACTGCCTTGCAAATATTTTATTTTTCATTATCCTTAATAATTGTTGGAGTTGGTTTTCTAAAAGCCAATATCTCTTCATTAGTGGGGGAATTATATGAAACAGGCGATAAAAGAAGAGATTCTGGATTCACATTGTTTTATATGGGAATCAACTTAGGATCTTTTATGGCTACGCTAATATGTGTTTGGCTTGGAGAAACGTATGGTTGGAGTTATGGTTTTGGTGCAGCTGGAGTCGGAATGTTTTTTGGATTGTTGACTTTCATTTCCGGTAGAAAACTATTGATGGGAAAAGGCGAATCAAACAACGCTTCTTTATTAGAAAAAAAATCGTTTGGACTTAAAAATGAATGGCTAATTTATATTGGAAGCGTATTGTCGACATTGTTGTTTTGGCAGATGGTTCAAAATCATAATGCGGTTTCATGGGCTTTAAAAATTGCAGGTGGTATTTCTTTTATTTATATTGTTTATTATGCCGTTACAAAGTTAGATGGAAAAGCACGTCACCAATTGATTGCTTTGACCATTCTGATTGTATTTACAATTGTATTCTGGGCATTGTTTGAGCAGGCATATACCTCCATGAATTTATTTGCTGACAGGATTTTAGACCGAACTATATTTGGTTATGAAATTTCTGCCGGACAGTTCTTAAGTTTTAATGCCTTATTTATAATTTTGCTAGCTCCAGTTTTTGCTTGGATATGGCCAAATTTAGGAAAATACAATCCTAATACAGCCGTAAAATTTGCTTTAGCATTAGCTTTAGTCGGTTTAGGTTTTGGAGCATTAGTTATGGGAATAAATCTTTCTGGTACAGGAAAAGTAGCGGCAATTTGGCTAATATTAGCGTACCTTTTGCATACATGCGGAGAATTGAGTTTGTCACCGGTAGGACTTTCTGCAGTGACTAAATTATCTCCAGCAAAAATTGTGGGATTCATGATGGGTGTTTGGTTTTTAGCAACAGCCAGTTCAGAATTTATCGCTTCCATCTTAGCTAATATAGCTTCTGTAGATACTTCAAATGGTACAGCACCGGATTTAAATTTAGCAAAACAGAGTTACTTAGTACTTTTTGAATATTTATTTTATACAGGACTTGGTTTCGGATTACTGTTATTGGTACTGTCGCCAGTAATCAAAAAATTAATGCACGGAGTAGACAAAGAATTAAATAATTAATAATATGAGTGAAAATACTACAGACCAATTTTTTAAAAGTACCGTTTTAGGACATCCAGCGGGATTATTCGTTTTGTTTTTCACAGAGATGTGGGAACGTTTCTCATTCTACGGAATGCGTTCTTTATTGATATTATTTTTAACCGCTTCTTTTACAGATGGTGGTTGGGAATGGACTCGTGAAAATGCTTCTGCATTATTTGGATCCTACGTTGGATTGGTTTATTTATCCACAATGTTAGGTGGTTATTTTGCCGATAAAGTTATAGGTTTTAGATGGGCTGTTGTTGTAGGTGCAAGTTTGATGACTTTAGGACATGCTTCTATGGCTATTGAAACAGAATTTTCTATTTATTTAGGATTAGTATTGTTGGTTTTTGGGAATGGTTTTTTTAAACCAAACATGACATCAATTGTATCTGAAATGTACAAAGACCGTCCGGAGAAAAAAGATGGTGCTTATACGTTATTCTACATGGGTGTAAATGCCGGGGCTTTCTTTGGTATATTACTTTGTGGTTATTTAGGAGAAAAAGTAGGTTGGACGTATGGTTTTGGTCTTGCCGGAATTTTTATGTTCTTTGGAATGTTACAGTTTTGGTTGTCACAAAATATCTTTGGAGACATTGGTTTAAAGCCAAACAAAGAAAGCAAAGCGAAAGCAGAAGCTTTGGATACGGATAAAAGAAATCCTTTTTCACCAATACAATTAGTGGCTATTGCATTTTCATCATTACTAGCTTTATTGTGGCTTTTGAATGATCCTGCGTCCAAAATATCTGGAGGAAAAGTAAACGTTTTTTCTTTCTTAGGGCCAAATGGTAATTCTATTGCTATAGTTTCGGCACTGGTTGTTTTTATAATATTATTGATTTATAGATTTACCCAATATTCTAAAATCACTAAAGAAAAATTAATAGCAGTTACATTCTTTGCATTCCTGACTATTTTCTTCTGGGCAATTTTCGAACAATCTCCAAACAGTTTAACCATTTTTGCAAATGATTATACGGATCGAGTTTTAACAGGTAATTGGAGTGTAGTATTCTTAGTGATGAATTCATTGATTACTATATTACCATTAGTAATTATTACTTGGGTATTGATTCTGTTGTTCAAACAAACGTTTAAACTTTACGCTATTGCAAATATTATTCTAAGTGTTAGTTTTATAATTATTTGGACAATAGCAATATGGATGTTGGCTAAAGATTATTATACTGCAGGATATTTATCATTATCGGATGAGACGTTGCAAGCGTTGAAAATTGATAAAGTAACTACTGCATTGACCGAAGTTCCAGCAACATGGTTTTCGACTTTAAATTCATTGTTTATTATTTCATTAGCACCATTATTTTCAAAATGGTGGGAAAGTAAATACAATCCTTCTGCTAATTTAAAATATGGAATTGGTATGGGATTATTAGCGCTTGGTATGGCTTGTGTGGCTTTTGGTGCAAGCGGAATCGAAGCGGGTGCAAAAACCGCTTCTGTAAGTATGATTTGGTTGATTTTGGTCTATCTTTTCCATACTATGGCTGAATTGTGTATCTCTCCTGTAGGATTGTCTTATGTGAGTAAATTAGTTCCTGCAAGAATGATTGCATTTATGTTTGGAGTTTGGTATCTTGCAGTTGCAATAGGAATGAAAGGAGCAGGTATGTTTGGGGAAAATATTGATAAAATTGCCAATGAACACGGATTGAGTTATTTCTTCTGGATGTTAGCAATAATATCTATTGTTGTGGCTTTATTCTCTATTTTGATGGGTCCAGTAATTAAGAAATTGATGCACGGTGTTCGATAATTTTAGGCATCATTTTTGATTTGTCAATAATTAAAATTATAAATATGAAGAAAATAATAGTTGTTTTATTATTGTTTGCGGGTTCGTTTGCCGCTGAAGCACAAGAATTAGTTTGGGAAACCAATGTGGTCAAGGCTATGGAAGTTTCTAATAAAACTAAAAAACCAATGTTGTTGTTTTTTACTGGTAGCGATTGGTGCGGTTGGTGTATCAGGTTACAAAAAGAGGTTTTGAAAACACCTGAATTTGCGGCTTGGGCCAAAGAAAATGTGGTTCTGGTAGAATTAGATTATCCTAGAAAAGCGCCACAAACTCCTGAGATTAAAAAACAAAATGACGAATTACAACAAGTTTTTGCTATTCAAGGATTCCCGACAATCCATTTTGCGAATGTTACAACTGTTGATGGCAAAGTTAATTTTCAAGGTCTGGGGAGTACTGGATATGTTGCTGGAGGACCATCTGCATGGTTAGCTGTTGCAAATGGATTGCTGCAGAAGAAATAATTAGTCATTCAATTTATAATATCCCTTTTCACTCGTAGCGTGAAAAGGGATTTTTTGTTTCATACAAGTCGCCTTCCATTGTTTTTGAATGGTTTTATAATTGGAAGCATCGGCTATGACCATCTTTGGTTTTGTGGTTTGTAACAAGCGTTCAAAATTTATTTTGGGAGATTGGGTCATAACAATAATGTCCGGTTGTATGTTTTTTGGAAAAACTCCCGAACTGTCTAAAATGAAAATCTTTTTTCCATTAAAATAAAAAAGGTTTTGTATCTTTTTTTTCTCTCTAAGACTGCTTAAATTCCCTATTCGATACGACTTTAATGTATTGTTTTTTTGAGCAGTTTTCAAAATGCTGTCATTGGCATAGACCGTAATATTTTCCCCTTTTCGTTCTGCCAGTAATGTATTTCTTTTGATATTGAAAACAATCCATTCCTGTTCATTTTGAATGTTCCATTGAATATCCAGACATGAGATTTGAAGAATGATGATTGAAACCAGTGCCATTACTAATCTGTTAAAACTTGGTTTCTTGAGCCAAATAATTGCAGTAAATAATAGTAAATAACTACTAAGCAATAAATAAAAATGCAATGGAATATCTTGAATTATAAATTGTTCTAAAGACGCAATTGTATTAATGATTTTATTCAAGTAATAAATGCTCCATTCCAGTAATTCTGAAAGGAATATTGGAATATTGTTGAGTGCCGCTAAAAGCATTACTAAAACGCCCAAAACCATTATGATGCTCAATACCGGAATGATAATTAAATTGGTCACAAAAAATAAACCCGGAAACTGATGGAAATAGTAAATACTCAATGGTAAAGTTCCTAATTGTGCCGCAAACGAAACCGTGAGAATATCCCAAATGTATTTTGAAACTTTAGTTTTTGGTAACCAAATTGAGGCTAAAAATGGTTGCAACCAAATAATGAAAAACAAGGCTAAATAGCTTAACTGGAAACCAACATCAAATAAAAAGGAAGGTTCAAAAAGCAGAATCAGTAAGATGGAAACTAATAAAGTATGATATATATTGACGCTTCTTCTTAAATGATTTCCAATGGCTACGAACGAAAACATCGTTACGGAACGCACTACCGAAGGTGCTAAACCAGCAATGATTCCGAAAGTGAATAAAGAAGCAAGAATGATAAGTAACTTTATAAATGAACCACGTTTTGTGTTAGGAATAGGTTTTAGAATGAAGGTAACAAAAATTAAAATAAATCCAATATGCAGCCCTGATACCGATAAAATATGTACAGCTCCGGCATATTGATAATCCCGAATAATTTCTGGCGAAATATCCTGTTGTTGTCCCATTATTAAAGCAATGGCAACGTTCAATTCTGTTTTGTTGAAGTTGTTTTTTTCTAAATTATGAATAATTCGGGTTCTTAATTTAGAAGAATAATACCAGATGTTTTTCTCTATTTCAGTTCCAATTTTGATTTCCTCAACATCCGCATATAGTTGCGCATAGATTTGTTTGTTTTCAAGGTATTTGCTGTAGTCAAATTGATTCGGGTTATTTGGAGGTCTGTTTTTAGATAAAATTCCTTTAATAAGTAAAGGAGTCCCAATCTCAAATTCATGATGCATGCTGTCCTTTTGAATGTTCAAAATGATTCTACCCGTTTGTTCTTTCTCATCTACACGGTTTATAATGGCAATGTAACGGTCACTAAACAGAGTGCTTTTTAGCTTTTCGCGAACGATTAAGGAGATGGAATGCGGTTCTTCAAAAATTGTCGTAATGTGACTGTAATTGCTTTCTTGAAAATGATCAATGTGAATTACTTGACTTGATATTCCGATAAGAAAAGACAGGAGATATGTTGTCAAACCAAAATAGAAAACATTCTTGCTTTTATTCTTTAATGTAAAATACAATACTCCAAAAATACTAATGAATATTGAAAGTAAGCTAAATAGTAATGATAGCGGTAGATGAAAGTAGTAGGCGAAAAGGATTCCTGAAATAAATCCAATTGTTATTCTCGCTAAAGGAAATCCGAGTACTTTCATGTATCTAAAGTACGGATTTTTAGTAAGAAACAACTTTGTTTTTACTATAAAGTAACGCCGCTTTTTGCTTGTCTATAACACCCGATTCAATTGAACAAAGGTCTTTTTATAATAAGGTTCTTTCGTTGAGGAAATAATTACACCTTTTGAAGTAGAAGAATGAATAAATTTTATCTCGTCATCATTGACTTCAATGACAATTCCTACGTGATTTATCTGTGAATTTTTGTTGGTTTTAAAAAATATTAAGTCTCCTTTTTGCGCATCTTCACGCTTGGTATCTATAACGTCACCTATTTTTGACTGTTGATACGAGTTGCGAGGTAGCGTTATGTTGTGTGAATCAAAAATGTTGTACATCAAGCCGGAACAATCAAAACCTGATTTTGTTGTACCTCCATATTTATATTTTACCCCAAGATTTTCAGCAGCTGCGTCAATCAGTTCTTCTGCCAAACGATTTGTTTTTCTTTTTTCTAATTTCGTTAATTTCTCTTTTTTTGTGTCGGATTTTTTGGAAGTGACTATTGGGGAAGTCGATTTACAAGCCGTAAAAAAAACAAGAATCAGTAATACGAATGCGAAATATTTCAAAAGAATATATTTTTGATGAATTTAAATAGTTGCAAATTAGCTGTAAGCTATTGTAAATCAGAAACAATGAATTTAGCGGTTTTTTCACTAGCACCAATGCCTCCTAATTTGTCTTCTAATAACGCATATTTTTCTAAAAGCGTATTGCGATGATTGGATTCCAGAATTTTTTTCAGTTCTTCCCGAATGCGTTTTGTAGTACATTCCTCTTGGATTAATTCGGTGACCACTTCTTCATCCATTATCAAGTTTACTAATGAGATGTATTTGAGTGTAATGATTCGTTTTGCAATTTGATAGGAAGCCCAGCTGCCTTTGTAACACACTACTTCAGGGACTTTAAAAAGTGCCGTCTCCAGAGTTGCAGTTCCTGAAGTGACTAATGCAGCAGTTGAATTTCGCAATAAATCGTATGTTTTATTGGAGATGAATTTTATATTTTCATGAGAAATAAAATTTTTATAAAACGAGAATTCCTGACTTGGAGCACCGGCAATTACAAATTGATACTCTGGAAAATCATTGACAACACTCAACATTACAGATAGCATTTTAGTGATTTCCTGTTTTCTGCTGCCCGGTAAAATGGCGATAATTGGTTTTTCTTCTAATTGATTTTCTTTTCTAAAAAGGATTGGATCAACTGCTGGTTGGTTATGTATAGCGTCAATCAACGGATGCCCCACGAACTCAACCGGGAAATGATGTTTGTCCTCATAGAATTGTTTTTCGAAAGGTAAAATCACATACATTTTATCAATGTCTTGTTTGATATCAGTTATTCTACTTTCTTTCCAAGCCCAGATTTGAGGTGAAATATAATAATGTGTTTTCATTCCTAACGCTTTGGCCCATTTTGCAATACGCAAATTAAAACCTGGATAATCTATGAAAATAAGAACATCGGTTTGAAATTCAAGAATGTCTTTTTTGCATATTTTGATATTATTCAAAATAGTTTTTAAGTTAAAAATCACTTCGATGAAACCCATAAACGCTAATTCTCGATAGTGTTTCACTAAAGTACCGCCAACATTTTTCATCAAATCGCCACCCCAAAATCGGATGTCAGCATTTGGATCCTTTTTATACAGTTCTTTCATCAAATTTGAACCATGCAAATCGCCTGAAGCTTCACCTGCTATAATATAATATTTCATGCTTTCTGGATTAGGAGTTTATAGATTTGGATTTCAAACATATAAAATCATATTTATTTTTAATAATCTGTTTTTCAATTTGCAAAGATAAACGAATAACTTTTCTTAGATAAACATAGTGAGAATTGCCATGATTATTACTGATAAAACCACACCACGCGCTATTGTTTCTTTATTAATTTTTAGTAAAATACCAAATACAATTAGCGTAAGAATGGAACCTAAAGTTATGATTTTGCCTAAATTCCCCTGTGATTTCATAATTTGAATTCCAGCAATGAAATTAAATTCCGTAAAAAAAGTTATAAAAAGATAACTCCCAAGCAGGGTAGTGGCAAATCCAATTAAAAACCCGATCAACAAGTCTGTTTTATTCATTCCATTTCCAGGTGTTAAGTTGTTGTACCGCATGATGCGCTGTCAAGTCAAATTGAACAGGTACAACGGATATGTATCCGTTTTGCAAAGCCCATTCATCAGTGTCTTCGCCTTTGTCTTGGTTTACAAATTCTCCGGCAAGCCAATAATAATCCCTTCCTTGAGGTGTTTTTCTTTTATCAAATTTTTCTACCCAAAGTGCTTTCGCTTGACGGCAAATTCGGATTCCTTTGATATCTTTTTCTTCTAATTTTGGGAAATTCACATTTAAAACTACTCCTTCTGGCAGTCCGTTTTCTAAAACTTCTAATGATATTTTTCGAATAAAAGATTTTATAGTGTCAAAATTAGCATTCCAATCATAATCCAATAAAGAGAAACCAATGGCAGGAATTCCTTCTATACCAGCTTCAACAGCGGCACTCATTGTCCCGGAGTAGATGACATTTATGGAAGAATTTGATCCGTGATTGACACCTGAAACGCATAAATCTGGTTTTCGTTTCAGAATTTCATTAACGGCAAGTTTTACACAATCTACGGGAGTGCCAGAACAACTGTATTCTAAAAACGTGTCGTTTTCTTTAGAAATTTTATTCAAATATAAAGTGCTGTTTATGGTAATGGCATGACCCATTGCGCTTTGAGGTTTGTCTGGCGCTACCACAACAATCTCGCCTATTTCTGACATTACGGCAATTAAAGCTTTAAGTCCGGGTGCCGAAATACCGTCATCATTTGTTATTAAAATTAAAGGTCTATCTTTTTTCATTGTTTTATGTTGCAAAAAGGGATTGATTATTGATAATTTTGAAGACAAATGTAATCACACAAAATGGAATGTGTAAACAAAAGATAAAAATATGTTATGTTGATTCATTTAACTTAAAACAAAAGAACATTTTTATATCTTTAACAAAAATTTATGGAGGCCCTGCTACTGTTGGCATAGTTTTTACCGTAACTTAGATTAAAAGATTCATGAATACTATTATTAACTTTATGAAAAGAAATTATAAAATACTTCTTGTTGTTGTATGCCTTTCGGTAACATTGTTTGCATTCAAAATGAATGCAACAAAATCAACCGATCCCGAAAAAGATAAATTGCTCTTAGAGTTATTGACGTTTGTTATAGAGAAAGGACATTATAGTCCAGCAACAATTGATGATTCGTTCTCCAAAGGAATATATAAAGATTATATTGAAGCATTAGATCCATCAAAGCGATTCTTTTTGCAATCAGATATTGATGAATTTTCAAAATTTGAAACAAAATTAGACGATCAATTATTAAATAAGGATTTGAGTTTTTTCAATCTTACTTATGAGCGTTTAATTAAGCGTATGGAAGAAAGCAAAAAGATTTACAAAGATGTTTTGAATAAACCTTTTGACTATTCTGTTGATGAAAGTTTTAATATTGATTATGAAAAAGCTCCTTACTCTAAAAATGGTACTGAACTTAGCGACAAATGGAGAAAGCAAATCAAGTTATCTACTCTTTCATCTCTTGTCGACAAACAAAAATTAGAAGAAGATAAAAAGAAAAATGATGCAACGTATCAAACCAAGTCTTTTGAGGTCTTAGAAAAAGAGACTAGAGAAAGTTCAGTAAAATCATTAGACGAATACTTTGGTTTTATTAAGGATTTAGATAGAAATGACTGGTTTTCAGTGTATATAAATTCCATAACAGCACGTTTTGATCCACACACAAATTATTTTGCAGCGGAAGAAAAAGAACGTTTTGATGTAAGTATCAGCGGTAAGTTAGAAGGAATTGGTGCCCGTTTACAGAAGAAAAATGATCTTATCGAAATTTCTGAACTTATTTCTGGTGGTCCTGCTTGGAGAGGAAAACAGCTTGAAGCTGGAGATTTAATCATGAAAGTGGCCCAAGGTAATGGTGAAGCTGTAGATGTAGTTGGAATGCGTTTGGATGATGTTGTGAAGAAAATTAAAGGGCCTAAAGGTTCAGAAGTTCGTCTTACTGTAAAAAAAGTGGATGGAACTATTAAGATTATTTCTATCATCAGAGATATTGTTGAAATAGAAGAAACGTATGCGAAATCCAGTATTGTAAACAAAAACGGATTGAAATATGGAGTAATTTATTTGCCAAAATTCTACATTGATTTTGAAAATAAAGACGGAAGAGACGCAGGAAAAGATATTGCTTTAGAAGTAGACCGGTTAAAAAAATCAGGTGTAAACGGTATTATTCTTGATGTTCGTGATGATGGTGGAGGATCTCTGTCTACTGTTGTTGATATTGCTGGATTGTTTATTGAGCAAGGCCCAATAGTTCAGATTAAATCAGCAGGTATTAAAAAAGAGGTTCTTTATGACAGAGACAAAAAAATTGAATGGGATGGGCCTTTAGTAATTATGGTGAATAGTTTCTCAGCTTCGGCTTCAGAGATTCTGGCTGCAGCAATTCAAGATTATAAAAGAGGGATTATCATTGGAAGTAAACAAACTTACGGTAAAGGAACGGTTCAGAATGTAATTGATTTAAATCAGTTCGTTAGAAGTAGTTCTGTTGGAGATTTAGGAGCCATAAAAACTACCACACAAAAATTTTATAGAATTAACGGTGGATCTACCCAATTAGAAGGTGTGCGTAGTGATATTGTTATGCCAGACAGATATGCTTATTTAAAAATGGGTGAACGTGATATTGATAATGCGATGCCTTGGGATAAAATTGATCAGGCAGATTATAGTGTTTGGAATAGTAACACCAATTTTAATCAAGCAATTGCAAATAGTAAAAACAGAATTAGTAAAAATTTACAGTTTCAATTAATTGAAGAAAATGCAAAATGGATTGATAGTAGAAGTGAAGAGAATGTTTATAGTTTGAATATTGATAAATTTAAAATCGCTCAAGCTGATATTGAGGAGAAAGCTAAAAAATATAAGCCAATCGTAAACTATAAAAACACATTGAAATTTACTTCTTTACCTTACGAAGCAGAAGCTATGAGTAAAGATCTCTCTTTGAAAGAGAAAAGAGAAGTATGGCATGAGTCGTTATCTAAAGATATTTATGTTGAAGAGGCGATTAACGTTTTGGATGATTTACAGCCTAAATCAATTTCGAAAAAAAATATTCCAGTTAAAATAAAAAAAGATAAATTGGCAAAATCTTAATGAGGGATTTGTTAATTCATAACATGTGTTGTCATGAATGGCTATTGCGCTCCATAAATTCTTCTTGAATTTTTGGAGCGTTTTTAGTTTGGTAAACTTAGGTTTGTCCCTTTTACTGAATTTTAGGATTTGATGTATTAGAAATAGCCATCAGGCGCCTCTATTAATCAATGGAAATAGTTTAATTTTGATTTTTAAACTAAAGAATAGTAACATCTTTACACATGATTAGAAATGGGAAATAGAAAATTATTTGCTTTAATAATGATACTTCTTAATGGATTCTTTTTTACATCTTGTAAAAAGGATTTGGAAGTAGAAAATTCAGTAGCTTACCATGATAGAAAAGGATATATCTCAAATGAGAGTAAAACTAATGTTAATAATAATCGAGAAACGATAGCGAGAGATTTTGATTTTTTACCATCTTCATCAACTAATCAAGTTGTGAAGCACCAGTATTATGTTTTATCGTATAATGAAGTTCATGAACAGGCAGAATGGGTAGCGTATGAATTGAAGAAGGATTATATTAAAAATAATAATTTTAAGCGCCCTTTTTTTATTGAGGACGATAAAGTAAAAACAGGTTCGGCTGATTGGAGAAATTATAAAAACACTAAGTATGATAAAGGTCATCTTTGTCCAGCAGGTGATATGGAGTTTGCTTTTGACGCCTATAATGATACTTTTTTTACTTCAAATATTTCTCCTCAAGAGCGTAATTTTAATAATGGTGTCTGGAATAGATTAGAGCAGAAAGTACGTTATTGGGCTGTAAAATATGATGGAATTTATGTTGTCACAGGTGGAGTTTTAGAATCTTCATTGATGACAATAGGAAAAGAGAAAGTTTCTGTTCCTAAGTTTTTTTATAAAATTTTGTTGGATAATTCGGGTGAGGAATTGAAAATGATTGGCTTTTTAGTTCCTAATACCGAAAGTAATAAGCCATTATATAGTTTTGTAGTATCAGTAGATTATATCGAAAAATTGACTGGAATTAACTTCTTTCCTAAATTGAATGACAACACCGAAAATCAATTGGAAAAAAGGAATGATTATAAAAATTGGAGTTTTAATTAGCTTTGAAGAATAGTTTTTTTTACTTAAAATCTATTTAATTACCACTCGTTTACTTTATTGGCATCCATTTTTATAAATATAAATAATAATATAGTAAAGCCCCAAAGTCCAGAACCTCCATAAGAGAAGAACGGAAGTGGAACCCCAATAGTTGGAAAAATGCCAATTACCATCGCAATATTTACAAAGAAATGAGTAAATAAAATCCCGGCAACACAATATCCATAGACTCTGCTGAATTTTGTTTTTTGTCTTTCAGCCAGATATATTATTCTAAGAAATAGACCTGCAAAAAGAGCAATAACAGTTAATGAGCCTATAAAACCCCATTCTTCACCGACTGTTGTGAATATATAATCAGTATGTTGCTCAGGAACAAATCCACCCTTTGTTTGTGTTCCTTCAAGAAACCCTTTTCCAAACCAACCTCCGGAACCAATGGCTATTTCTGATTGATTGGTGTTATAACCAATTCCTTTCAGATCGACTGTTTTGCCTAAAAGTATATTAAAACGATCCCTATGATGTTGTTTAAAGACATTTTCGAAAACATAGTTTACAGATAAAACAAACCCAGAAATAACCACAAAAAGGATACTGCTTAAAATGATATTTCTATCGGCTAATCTTGATTTTAAATGGACTAATATCAATGTTATTAATGCTATAAGAATTACATATTGTGGCTCTAACACCAGCGTTAATACAAATAAAAGTATGGTGATAAATCCTGTCCAAACATACCATGACGGCAAGCCTTCGCGGTATAAAACGATGATGAATATACTGTATATTAAAGCACTTCCTGGGTCAGGTTGAGGAAGTATTAGGATGACAGGTAAAAGAATAATAGCAAGTGCTTGTACCTGCCTATTTACTTCTTTTAAATTGATTTGGGTGTCACTTAAATATTTTGCTAAAGCTAAAGCTGTCGCCGCTTTTGCAAATTCAGAAGGCTGAATAGTAAAGCTGCCTATTGCATACCAACAACGTTGTCCCGCTATGGTTTTACCAAATAAAAATAATCCTGCTAATGTAAGTAATGAAATTCCAAAAATGATACTGGCGTATTTTTCATAAAATTTACCGTCAACAGAAAGTACAATAAAAATTAAAGGAATAGTTAGTATAATGAATATAAGCTGTTTTTCATGAGTGTCTTCCATTGACGAAAGAGAAGATGAATAGATATTTAGCCAACCCAAAATAACTAATGAAGCATAAATTATTATGCTTATCCAGTCAATGTTATTTGTTATGCTTTGGTTTTTCATCGGAATTAGATGGCTTGTTTATTCGATTTAGTAGTATCTGTTTTTATTTTAACAGTTGGGAATGTAGTTTTCTTTTTTAGGAGAGAATCGCTAATTCTTAATTGTAATTTTACAGCTTCAGACAGTCCTCCTAATTTTGCATATCGATTTTGTAAACTTGTCGCTAAAATTCTTTTTTCTAGGTCAACTCTGGTGATTTTTTGTCTTAGGTATTTTTCTATCATCAAACTGGCAATAGGTCCGGCTATAGTTGCTCCATAACCACCATTTTCAACCATAACTGCAATTGCAATTTTTGGATTATCTTTTGGTGCAAAGGCTACGAATATAGAGTGATCTTCCATTTTTACGCGTACTCCACCAATTTTTGCAAAATTTTCTGCTGTTCCGGTTTTACCACAAATATCTATCCCTTCAACTCGGAGTGATCTGGCCGTACCTAAGTTGTAAACATCAAATAAACCGCTGATAATTGGTTTGAAATGTTTTTTATCAATTGTAGTTTCATGTTTAGTGGTGAATTTTTTGTCAATTTTGTGACCTTCAATTTTTTTAATGATATGAGGTGTGTAATAATATCCTTCATTCGCAACTGTTGCCATCATATTCGCAAGCTGAATAGGTGTCATAAGTACTTCCCCCTGTCCAATTGAATTAGAAACAATAGTTGTACTTCTCCAGCCACCGTTAGGATAAATGCGTTTGTATGTTTTTGAATCAGGCACTTTTCCTTTTTTACCAGTTGGTAAATCATATCCCATGAATTGTCCAAGACCAAAACTTTTTACGTGATTACTCCATATATCAACTGCTTGTGCAGGTTTTGAATATTTATTGATTGTTTTCATGTAAGCCGTTGCAAAATAAGAATTGCAGGACTCAAAAATTCCTCTATGCAATTGAAGCGCACCTCCATGGCAGTGACACCCCATAAAGCGTCCTCTTGCATAGCTAAAACCCCGATTACAAAAAACAGTAGTATTAGCATCAATAACACCTTCTTGTAGCGCAACAAGACCAGTTAAAATTTTGAACGGAGATCCCGGAGGATACTCAGCCAGCAAGCCTCTGTCATAAAGTGGTTTTGCTATAGAATCGCGATACAATTCGGTGTAATTTTTAGATCTTTGTCTTCCTACCAATATACCAGGGTCGTATGATGGAGCGGTTACTAGTGCTAATATTTCTCCAGTACTTGGTTCGATTGCAACAATTCCACCTCGTTTATTAATCATTAATTCTTCTCCATACTTTTGAATTTCAGCATCTATAGTTAGATTTATATCTTCACCTTGAACAGCGATAGTGTCGTATTTTCCGTCTTTATAAGAGCCTATTTCCCTGTTGTATTTGTCTTTTTGAATGTATTTTACGCCTTTTACTCCACGTAAAAGATCTTCATAGCTTTCTTCAACTCCTTGTCGTCCAATCAAATCGCCACTATTATAATACGGATTTTTTGCAACTAGTTTTTCGTTTACCTGAGTGATGCCTCCAAAAATATTAGCTCCAAAATCTACTTCATAATCACGAAGGGAACGTTTTTGAAAATAAAAGCCTTCATATTTTCTTAGTTTTTCTTGAAACGCAGCAAATTCGCTTTTGTTCAATTGAGATAAAAAAACAGATGGCAAGCGTGGACTGTATACTGTAGCTTTTTCAATTTTTTTTATGAAATCTTCTTTTGTAATATTCAATAATTGACAAAATTCTAAAGTATCAGTATTTTTAACATCTCTAGGAATGACCATGATGTCATAGGATGCTTGATTAGCAACTAATAACTTTCCTTTTCTATCATACATATATCCTCTTTCGGGATATTCATACTTTTTTTTAATAGCATTGTTTTCAGACTTTAGTTTTAAAGTGTCGTCAACAATTTGCAAATAAAAGATTCGCATTACAAGTAAAGATGTAGCTAGAATGATTAAAGAAGGCAACAATACTTTTCTCATCTTTTGTTTGGCTTAATAAGGTATATTATGATAATACAAATAATGATTGTGAATACAGTACTTAGTAAAGTTCTAATTAGAATATCAAAAATAAAGCTAAATTGGAATGCTTCCAGTATAAATAATGTAAAATGGTGAATGACAACAGAAAGTAGTATAAAAGAGAATCTTTCAGGTGTCAAAACATCATTTAGTTTTACAGTTTGATATTCATAACTTAGACCAAAAGCAAATTTAAACACAGCAGGTCTAAAATAAGCTAGAAATAAACATGCTGTGGCATGTATTCCGCCTGAATTACTAAACATATCCATAATAAGTCCAAGTATAAAACTCGCAACTACAAGGCCAGATTTGTTTCCGTTTACAGGATAAAGTATTATGAACAATATATAAGGGAAAGGACTTATATAACCCAAAAAATTCATATTGTTGAATATGATAATTTGAACTGCCAATAACAGAATAAATCGAAAAATATTGACTAACAATGCGCTATTCATCCTTTTCTCTTTTTTCTAAATTAATAATTTCTTGACGGTCTTTCCTTTTTATAATATAGACATGACCTAAATTTGTCATGTCATTGAATAGTCTGACGTTTATTTTATAATAATTAGTTTCTTCTTCAGTATAGATATTTTCGATAGTGCCTATTCCTATATTTTCTGGAAAAATTACAGATTGTCCACCAGTTACGATGGTATCTCCTTTTCTTATTGCCGCTAATCTAGGAACATCGACTAATTGAACAAATCCAGTGCTTTTTCCGTCCCAAACAAGTGACCCAAAGTGATTTGACTTTTTTATTTTTGCATTGATTTGAGACTTTTTATTCAGAATACTGATTACAGTCGAATAATTTGGAGATGTGTTTTCTATGATTCCAACAATTCCCAAACTGTTAATTACCCCCATATCTGGTTTTACACCTTGCAATTCTCCTGAATTCAAGGTTAAGTAATTTTCATGAACATTATAAGAGTTGTGTATTACTTTGGAAACAACAATGTCGTCTGGTTTTACACCTTTAATGCTGTCTAGTTTTTTTATTGCAGTAGTGTCTTTTCGATTAAATAAAATACTTTTCAGCTTTGCATTTTCAAGAGCAAGCGCATCATTTTGAGTTTTTAAATTCAAGTATTCGTTAAGATTGTTCACCTTTTCATAGACTCCGCCGCTTAAAAAATTTGCAGAGCTAATTATTTTGCTTCTGTGGAAGGAATGGGATTGAATGGTGAGTGATAACGAGATACCTAAAAGCAGCAAAAACAGTAATCTATTACTGTTTTTAAAAATAAAATTAAATATTTGCTGCATTTCTTAACGGTATAATGTAAATAACTGTATGTCTTGTTTTGTAATCTTATTGCTTTAATTTGTCATGAGCTTGAAGGCTGGCAAGTGCAACAAAAACTGATTACTTAATCAAAATGCTTTTAAATTTTGTAATGTTTTTAAGTGCCATACCAGTTCCTCTAACAACTGCTCTTAATGGATCTTCAGCAATGTATACAGGTAAATCTGTTTTTTGTGAAATCCTTTTATCAAGACCTCTTAACATAGATCCTCCACCTGCAAGATAAATACCTGTGTTATAAATATCAGCTGCTAATTCTGGAGGTGTTTGTGATAAAGTTTCCATTACTGCATCTTCAATTCGTTGTATTGATTTGTCTAGCGCTTTAGCAATTTCTCTATATGAAACTTCTACTTGTTTTGGTTTACCTGTCAGTAAATCTCTACCTTGAACTGACATGTCTTCTGGAGGAGTTTCTAAATCTTCGATAGCGGCACCAATTTGAATTTTGATTTTTTCAGCTGTACTTTCTCCAACAAAAAGATTGTGTTGCGTACGCATGTAATAAACGATGTCATTTGTAAAAACATCACCGGCAATTTTTACCGATTTATCACATACAATTCCGCCTAATGCTATTACTGCAATTTCAGTTGTTCCTCCACCTATATCAACAATCATGTTTCCTTTAGGTTGCATGATATCTATTCCAATACCTATTGCTGCTGCCATAGGTTCATGTATCAAATAAACTTCTTTACCATTTACTCTTTCGCATGATTCTTTTACAGCTCTCATTTCCACTTCAGTAATTCCTGAGGGAATACAAACAACCATTCTTAATGCGGGAGTAAACATTCTTTTTTTCAATGCCGGGATGCTTTTTATAAACATACTGATCATTTTTTCAGAAGCATCAAAATCAGCAATTACACCATCTTTCAAAGGTCTTATCGTTTTAATGTTTTCATGTGTTTTTCCCTGCATCATGTTGGCTTCTTTACCAACAGCGATGATTTTGCCTGAAACTCTATCACGAGCAACTATCGAAGGGCTGTCTATGACAACTTTATCATTATGTATGATTAAAGTGTTGGCGGTACCAAGGTCTATCGCAATATCCTCGGTCATGAAATCAAAAAATCCCATAAGTTTTTTAAGGGTTAAAAGTTATAAATTTGTGACGGGCAAAGTTAAACAAATTAATGTTTAAAATGACGAGTTCCGGTAAATACCATTGCAACTTTATTTTCATTACAATAATTAATACTCAATTCGTCTTTTATTGATCCTCCTGGCTGAATTACAGCAGTTATTCCAGCTTCTTTAGCTATTTCTACACAATCTGGAAAAGGAAAAAATGCGTCGCTTGCCATCACAGCTCCATGCAAATCAAAGTGAAAATTATTCGCTTTTTCTATTGCTTGTTTCAAGGCATCAACTCTTGATGTCTGTCCTGTACCTGACGCAATAAGTGTACCGTTTTTTGCGAAAACAATTGTATTTGATTTTGTGTTTTTACAAATTTTAGAAGCAAAAATTAAATCCTGAATTTCTTGTTCAGTAGGTTCAGTTATAGTAACGGTTTTTAAGTCTTCTTTATTGTCGGTTATGTTGTTTCTTTCCTGAACTAAAATTCCGTTTAAGCAAGTACGAACTTGTTTTTGTGGTAATTCTACTTCGTTTTGGATTAATATAATTCGGTTTTTCTTTTCTTGTAAAATTGCAATGGCTTCAGTATCATATTCTGGAGCAATTACAACTTCGCAAAACAATTTGTTTATCTCTGAAGCAGTAGCTACATCAATTTTTGTATTCGAAATTAAAACACCTCCAAAAGCTGAAGTAGGATCACAGGCCAAAGCCGCAAGATACGCTTCACTAATGGTAGTTCTTGACGCTAAACCACAGGCATTATTGTGTTTTAATATAGCAAATGTAGGACCGTCATTTTTGAATTCATTAATCAAATTTACGGCAGCATCTACATCTAATAAATTATTGTAAGACAATTCTTTTCCATGGACTTTGTTGAACATTGCGTCAAAATCCCCGAAGAAAAATCCTTTTTGATGTGGGTTTTCACCATATCTTAAAACTTGACCGTCAGCAATACTTTGTTTGTATATTGTTTCGTCAGTGTTGAAGTAATTAAATATCGCAGTGTCATAATGAGATGAAACATGAAATGCTTTTGTAGCTAATAATTTTCTGTCTTCCAGTGTTGTAGCTCCATTTTGCTCTGTAATCAAATCCAAAAGCAAACCATATTGGTCAACCGATGCTACAATTACAGTGTCCTTGAAGTTTTTTGCGGCAGCACGTATCAAAGAAATACCACCAATATCTATTTTTTCAATAATATCTGATTCACTAGCTCCAGAAGATACTGTTTTTTCAAAAGGATATAAGTCAACAATTACTAAATCTATTTGCGGAATGTTGAACTCTATCATTTGTTGTACATCACTCTCATTGTCTTGACGGTTCAAGATTCCTCCAAAAACTTTTGGGTGTAATGTTTTTACTCTACCGCCCAAAATAGAAGGGTAAGAGGTAACATCTTCAACAGGAATTACAGGAATTCCTAAATTTTTTATAAAATCCTCAGTTCCTCCAGTAGAATAAAGTGTAACATTTTGACTGTTTAGTTGTCTTACTATAGGTTCTAATCCTTCTTTTGAAAAGACAGAGATTAATGCAGATTGAATTTTTTTTGTTGTGTTCATTATGTAGTTATAGTTATAAAGTGCAAAAATAGTTTTTTAATGTGAAAATTAAGCCATTTGAAAATGAGATAATGTGTAATTTTTACTCCTATTTCATTAGCAAAGATAAAATAATTGATTCACACGGCAACGAATACATTTTTCATTAGGTTTTTGAATAATATTTATGGAATTTTACTTTAATACAAAAAAGATTTTATGCTAGTTTACCTTCGATTATTAAAAGAGAGTTTTGGTTTTGCAATGAATGCATTGCGAAACAATAAGTTAAGAACGTTGCTTTCTTTGTTAGGAGTTACTATTGGAATTTTTTCGATTATAGCTGTACTTGCAGCTGTTGATTCTTTGGACAGAAAAATAAAAAAAGATTTAAGCAGTTTGGATAAAAACACCATTTATTTAATGCGGTTTTCATTTGGGCCTTCTGAAATTCCACTATGGAAAAGAGAACAATTTCCGGATGTTAAATATGATGAATATGAATACTTGAAAAGTTCAATGAATGGTATAGATCAAATGGCTTATCAATTTTTTGTAGGTAGAGAGGTTCTGAAATTCGAATCGGAGTCAGTGAGTGGCGTGAATGTTGTTCCGGTATCTCAAGAATTCATAGAGATTCAAGGACTTGAGTTTGCAAAAGGAAGGTTTTATAATGAATCTGAATCTAATTCTGGAGCTCCTGTAGTCGTTTTGGGTTATGAAATTGCTAACAATCTTTTTGGCGAAAGCGAACCTATTGGAAAAAATCTACGTCTGTATGGACAGCGCTTCACAGTTATTGGTGTGTTAAAAAAGCAAGGAGAAGGTATGTTTGGCGATAGTAATGATACTTCAGTTTTTATTCCGGTTAATTTTTTAAGAAAGTTGTATGGTGATAATAATGATTCAATGACGCCTGTAATTCTTGTAAAGCCTCAAAAGGGGGTTGATATGGATGCATTTAAAGCGGAACTGGCTCAAAAACTGAGGAATTATCGTGGTATGAAAATCGATGAGGCTGATAATTTTTTCATCAATGTTCTTTCTGGATTTACTGATTTGTTAGATGGGATTATTAGTGCCATGCGTGGTGGAGGAATTTTGATTAGTGTTTTTTCATTTTTAGTTGGAGGATTTGGAGTAGCTAACATAATGTTTGTTTCTGTAAAAGAGCGTACCAATTTAATTGGGATTCAAAAATCATTAGGTGCAAAAAATAGATTTATACTTTTCCAGTTTCTATTTGAAGCGGTTATTCTATGTGTTATTGGTGGAGCTATTGGACTATTGATAGTTTGGTTACTATCAATGCTTTTAACTAGTGTGTTAGATTTTGAATTTGTTTTGAGCTTTTGGAATATACTTATTGGATCAGGATTGTCAATTATTGTGGGTGTAATTTCTGGAATACTTCCAGCGATTTCTGCTTCAAAACTAGATCCAGTGGAAGCCATTAGAACAGGAATGTAAATTAGGGCGAACGCATAAATAAATATAAAAACAGCTTTCAAAATTATTTGAAAGCTGTTTTTATTTGTAGTGAATTATCAAAAATAAAAAATCCCGATTGCTCGGGATTTTCATTTATCTAATAGTATTGTTTTGAATCAAATCGATATACAAGTTAATCTTGTCTTTTAATTCTTTTCGTGGTGTTATAAAGTCTAAGAAACCATGTTCAAGTAAGAACTCAGCTGTCTGGAAACCTTCTGGCAAATCTTTACCGGTTGTGTCTCTCACTACTCTTGGTCCTGCAAACCCTATTAATGCGCCTGGTTCAGAAATATTAATATCTCCTAACATGGCGTAAGAAGCTGTCGTTCCTCCAGTTGTTGGATCCGTACATAGTGAAATGTAAGGCAGTTTTGCTTCGGCAAGTTGAGCAAGTTTTACTGATGTTTTAGCTAATTGCATTAATGAATATGCAGCTTCCATCATTCTTGCTCCACCTGATTTTGAAATCATAACAAAAGGTAATTTGTTTTTGATAGCGTGATCGATTCCTCTTGCGATTTTTTCTCCCACTACAGCTCCCATAGATCCGCCAATAAAGGCAAAATCCATACAGCAGATGACAACATCTTTCCCTTTTGATTTTCCAACTCCGGTGCGCACTGCGTCCTTAAGTTTGGTTTTTTCCATAACATCTTTCAAACGATCTGCATATTTTTTTGTGTCAACAAAATGCAAAGGATCTTTAGAAGTCATGTTTTTATCTAATTCAACAAATTCATTGTTGTCAAATAAAATTTGAAAATATTCTGTACTTCCAATTCTAACGTGAAAACCATCTTCGGGACTTACAAATAAGTTGCGAGCTAGTTCATCGGCATCAATAATTTTTCCAGTTGGAGATTTGTACCAAAGCCCTTTTGGAATGTCCATTTTGTCTTCGGTAGCAGTAGTAATCCCTTTTTCTTTTCTTTTAAACCAAGCCATATTTCTAGTATTCAGTGTTCAGTAATCATTTCCTGTAATTTATGGTTTAGATTTCAAATCCCGATAGTTATATCGGGATTTGGAATTAAACTTAATCTATTATAGTGTATTTACGTTGTTTAAGTCAGCAAATGCTTGCTCAAGTCTTGTGTTGAAAGTAACTTCACTTTCACGCAACCATTTTCTTGGATCGTAATGTTTTTTGTTTGGAGCATCAGAACCTTCTGGGTTTCCAATTTGAGTTTTTAAATAATCGATGTTTTTTACCATGTAATCACGGATACCTTCCGTAAAAGCAAATTGTAAATCAGTATCGATATTCATTTTTATTACTCCGTAGCTAATACCTTCTCTAATTTCTTCTAATGTAGAACCTGAACCACCGTGGAAAACGAAGTCTACCGGGTTGTGTCCTGTATTGAATTTATTTTGAACAAAATCTTGAGAATTTTTTAAGATTTTTGGAGTCAATTTTACATTTCCTGGTTTGTAAACTCCATGTACGTTTCCAAAAGCAGCTGCAATTGTAAATCTTGGGCTTACTTTAGAAAGTTCTTCGTATGCGTAAGCAACTTCTTCAGGTTGTGTATATAATTTAGAACTATCAACATCAGAGTTGTCAACACCATCTTCTTCTCCACCTGTAATTCCAAGTTCGATTTCAAGTGTCATTCCCATTTTGCTCATTCTTTCTAAATATCCTTTGCAAATTTCGATATTTTCTTCGATAGGCTCCTCAGATAAGTCAATCATATGAGAAGAAAATAATGGTTTTCCAGTTTCAGCAAAATGTTTTTCTGAAGCATCTAATAAACCGTCAATCCAAGGCAATAATTTTTTTGCACAGTGGTCAGTATGTAATATTACGGTTGCTCCGTAAGCTTCCGCCAAAGTGTGAATGTGTAATGCACCAGCAATTCCACCAGCGATTGCAGCTTTTTCACCTGCATTAGAAAGTCCTTTTCCTGCATTAAATTGTGCTCCTCCATTAGAAAATTGAATGATAACTGGAGCGTTAAGTTTTGCTGCAGTTTCAAGTACACCATTGATCGTATTTGATCCCGTAACATTTACTGCTGGAAGTGCAAATCCTTTTTCTTTAGCATAATTAAAAATTTCCTGAACCTGATCTCCTGTAGCTACGCCTGGTTTTATGTTGTGTGCCATTGTAATTTTTTTAGTTATTTTATTTAGTTTTTAGTTTGCAAAAATAAGAATTAATTAGCATTAGAACGGATAATTTATTCCAAAATTTAAAACGGAGTTCGCAAAATTATATTCTCTAAACCATCTTTTGTTGGTTTCATTGGCTGGATTGTAGGTTTTAAATCCTAAATCAAAACGAATTACAAAAAAACTTAGGTCATATCTAAGCCCAAATCCAGTGCCTAATGCGATATCTTTTAAGTCCTTAAATTGGGTAAATGTAGATTTCTCATCTTCTACATTATCCAATACGTTCCAAATATTCCCTGCATCGGCAAAAAGTGCTCCTTTTAAACTGCCTAATATCTTAAAGCGATACTCTCCGCTAATCGCAATTTTCATATTTGCCTCATTAAAATCGTCTAATGCGCCACTGCTGCCCGGTCCTAAACCATATGGTTGCCATGCTCTGTTGTCATTTGATCCTCCTGAAAAATAACTTCTTGAAAAAGGAATGTAGTCTGAATTTCCAAATGGAATAGCTATCCCAAAAAACGATCTAAAGGCAAATATTTTTTCTTTGGACAAATCCCAATGTTTAATGTAGTCAAATTCTGTTTTTATATATTCTGAATATTCTAAATTGAATATTTCATAATTGCCAGTTGAATTTTTCTTTTGATTTGTTGTTGCTGCAAAAGCAGATAAAATGGTTCCTGCCGATTCTATTTTTGTTTTAAAAAGATAAAAATTATTATCTGTTAAATCCTTTTTGGTTGTTTTTGAAAAAGTGAAGCTGGTTGCTAAAATAAAGTCATTCTCCGTAAGTCGTAGTCTTCGTTCCTCAATACTTTTTACTGACTGAAAATCTGCGGGTTCTAATGGTTTCAAAAAATTTGCGTTTCCAGTGAGAACATCATTAGTAAAACCAACGGTTCCTTCTTCAATAAGCAAATCTTTATCAATGTCATTGTTGTAATAGGAGGGATTTGTATTGTATTCCTTGCTGATTTGATTCAAAGCATTATAAGAAGAACCGTAAACATTAAAGTAATTCTGTGGATTTAGATTTTGGACAAACTGAGTGTTGAACAAATCAAATCTAGCTGTATTGTTCCTTTTTGGAGTCCAGTTATATGATAATGCTCCTGTGAAATTCTCTTTATCTAAACCAATATTTTGTTGTTTTGCAAAACCAACTGTAATCAGAGTAGATGGAATCATGCTTTTGGGAATGATTTTTTCAGTGCTGAAAGGCATGAAAATCCTTGGGATGTTAAGTTTTAAATCTAATCCATATTCAGAAACATTGAAGAAGTTATTCTTTGGATTTGCTAAATCCTTAGATGATCCAATATTGCCACGAGCAGCTAATTCCAGTGTTTCGGCTCCATTGAAAACATTTCTTATGGTTTCAGAAACACTTAAGCCTATACCAAAATCCTGTATGTTAGAATGAGTTACATCTAATGTCGTTCCAAAACTATATTTTTTTCTTGGTGTTAAATATACTTTTGCAATCAATGATTGTGCAGTTGAGTCTCTTGAATCTACTTCATATTGTATCGAAGGATAGTTGAAAATTTTAAGATTATTTAAATACCGTGTTGTCAAAACAGTTTTGTAATCTGCAAACAAACCTCCTTTTGTAATGAATATGGCATTAGTTATGGCTCGTGGCTTGTATCGTAATTTGTTCTGACTGTATAAATTAAAGTTCTTGTAGGTTGTGCTGTCCGTAATTTTTATATTATTATTGTTTGGAGAATAATCAGTGTAAATATTTACATCGCTTATTTTGTAAATTTTAAAAGGTTCGGTTCTGCTGGAATCTTCCTGTTGGTAGGAGTAATTTGCAATTCTCAAGTTGATATTGGCCTGATTAACTTTCTTAATGGTGTCTATGTCAAAAGTTACATAATTAGGTTGAAAATAATACACTCCGTTGTTTCTAAAATGAGTGGTGATTCGGTTTTTTTCATTCTCAAAATCTTCTGTTTTATATTGATTTCCGGATTTGATAAAAGTGTTTGACTTGTTGCTCTCATATAAAGAATCTAAAGCCGGAGTTAAAATAGTAGTTCTCAAGGAATCTAAAAAATAAGCATTTCCAGGAGTAATGGCGTATTTTATCTTGCCCTTTTTGATGCTCAAAGTGTCTATTTTGTAATTGGCATTGACATTAAAAAAACCATTGTTGAAATAATAATATTCCAAACGCAACAATGATTTCTCAGCTCTGTCTTTATCAATAATTACGGGAGGTTCTCCGGTTTTTTTTAAGAAATCATGGATTCCGTGATACCAGAACGATTTTCCAAGTCGATTAACTTGTTTTTCAGACAGCCATTTTGATTTTCTTCTAAATTTTTCCGGATTATTTGTAAACTTGGCTTGATACGTTGAATCTGGATTTAGATTGGCAAGATTGTAAAGATTCAAGCGTAAACGGTATCCAAGTAAGGTGCTGTTTGGTTTTTGATACAGTTGATTAAAAACATTTTCATCCTTAATTGTTTTGTCATTTACAGTAATTTCGTTTTTTGTAAGCAGTAGTTTTCCGTCTGGAACTCTTTTTACAGCGTTACAAGCGCAAATTAGTATTGCAATTAGAATAAATGCAGTTATTTTTGTGGAAGTTTTTCTCAAGTGTTCTAAAATATTTAATTCAAAAGTACATTATTTTATGGTTAGTAAAAACCAAATAAAGCTTATAACGAGTTTGCAGCAAAAAAAATATAGAATTGCCAATAAATTATTTTTTGCCGAAGGCGTAAAAGGGATTCACGAACTGCTGGAGTCAAATTTTGAATTGGAACATTTGTATACCACCCAATATGATTTTGAAGAGGTTTCTGTAGCTAAAAAAACGATTATTCAAGAGAATGATTTAAAAAAAATAAGTGCATTAGCAACCCCAAATACCTGTTTGGGAGTTTTCAAAATGCCATTAGAAAAACCAATTATTGAAACCGGTTTAATTGTAGCGCTTGATGCAATTCGTGATCCGGGAAATTTAGGGACTATATTGCGTTTGTGTGATTGGTTTGGTGTTAAACAGTTGTTGTGTTCTAAGGAGACTGTTGATATTTATAATCCAAAAGTTGTTCAGGCAACTATGGGTTCTATCGCCAGGGTTAACGTAAATTATATTGATCTTAATGCTTTTATTACACAAACAAAATTACCCGTTTTTGGTACTTTTATGGATGGAGAGAATATTTATAAATCGGTTTTGCCTAAAAAAGGGATTATTATTATGGGCAATGAAGCAAATGGAGTTTCTGCAGCAGTTGAAAAATTAGTCAAAAACAGACTCACAATTCCTCGTTTTGGAGATCTTCAAAAAACAGAAAGCCTTAATGTTGCCACAGCTACCGCTATAGTATTAAGCGAGTTTTGTAGAGGGTAAGTTTTTAATGGAAAGTAAAATTAATGAAGACTGCTCTGGTTTTCAAAGATTCTATATTGCCTGTCCATGGACTGTTTGGGTCTTTATCTCGGATTAATTCGTCATTCATTCCAAAGACACCTCTTATGGAAGGGGAAAATATAAAATATTCTGAAAAAAGATCAATTCCGAAACCCAATTCATAATTAGTTGTCCACGCTTTTACTCTAAAGCGTTGTTCTAAATTGTCATCAATTAATTTAGAATTGCTGGACAAGTTTAACGTTGCAGACACGCCTCCCAATAAATAGGGACGAATATTTCCTGTTCTAAGAGAGGAGAATTTCATCAATAATGGGAAGTGGATGTAAGTACTATTTACTTCTCTCAGCGCATCTCCACTGTTTGTGAAATTTGGATAGTATAAATCTCTTTTTGTATAATAAAGACCTGGTTCAAATCGCAAGTCAATGTATTCATGAAGTTTCAAATCAGCAACGATACCCACGTTAAATCCAGTGGTTCTTTTTATAAGAATATCAGGACCCACTGTTTTATAGTCTATTTTGAAATCATACGAGTTGAATCCCAAATAAAACCCATAATACACTCTGTTTTTTTGAAAATTTTCCAAATTTATAATAGGGTCTTTGCTAAATATATTTTTAGACTTTTGAGCGTATCCTTTTATAATAAAAGCAAAAAATAGTAAGACAATTATTTTTCTCATGTTTATGCTGAAATCTTCAGTATTATTTTTTAGAAGCTGAGTAAATCGTAGCTACACCAAAAGTTTGTGGTAAGGCTACAACATCTATAAACCCAATTTTTCTCAAAATATTGTTTAACGCTTCTCCATAAGGAAACGCAGCAGCAGATTCAGATAAATAACCATAAGCAACATCATCCTTAGAGAAAACTTTGCCTATTAATGGAAGAATATTTTTGGTATAAAAACTATATCCTTGTTTGTAAGGCGTTTTATCTGGTACCGAAGTTTCTAGAATTACAAATACTCCGTTAGGTTTTAAAACTCTTAAAATTTCAGCTAAGCCTTTTTCTAAATTTTCAAAATTACGCACTCCGAAAGCAACGGTTATCGCATCAAAATAGTTGTCTTCAAAAGGCATGTTTTCTGAGTCAGCTAAAATCATTTCGATAGTATTGGAAAGATTTTTTGCGGCAATTTTTTTTATGCCTACTTCCAGCATTCCTGCTGAAATATCTAATCCAACGATTTTTTTAGCATTTGTTTGTGCCATCAAAATTGCCAAATCACCAGTTCCAGTTGCAATATCCAGAATAATTTTTGGATTTGATTTTGAAACTATTTGCAACACTTTTTTACGCCATTTTATATCAATACCGAAAGAAATGACACGATTTAGATTGTCATAATTTCCAGAAATGGTGTCAAACATTTTAGCAACTTGTTCTTTTTTACCTAGAGCTGAATCTTTATAGGGTGTTATTTTTTTTGACATTTTTTTATTTTGTACAAATATAATACAAACTTGACGAACTTAAAATGGGTTTCAAAAATTTGAAACAAGTTTTATTTTTAGTTTTTGAAATAGCTTAAAAACCAGAATTCACTTTATTTGAAATATCACTAAAAGTGGGTATTGTAACTAAGGATTTTATTGTACAAATTTGTTATTCAGGAAAATAACCATATTAAATGATTAAAAGAGAACCGATCAACCAAATCAAGTGGATAATTTTAGCGTTTTTTATCTCATTTGTTCTTGTTAGCTGTTTTGAAAACACTGTTTTACAAAGCAGTGTTGTTATTAAAGCGCAACATACGTTCTTAGGATTAAATTTGTTTTTGGAAATTTTAATTTTTTTCGTCTTTAGTACCTTCGTGGTATTTGGTATTAAAGGCTTTTTTGAGATGTATTCTCAGAAAACTTCAAATGTTATAATCTTCATTTCTGGAGTATTACTAATATTTGTGATTTTTATTTTATGTTATCAAATACTCTTTCAAGAGTAGGTCATCTCTTTGATCAATGGTTAAAAAAAAACATCCCGTAAAAAGGATGTTTTTTTGTTTTATTTTCTAATGAATGTCTGATACGAATAATCGTAGAGATGTTTTTCATCCTTCTTATTAAATTCTGAGGCTATTATTTTCCACTCTTCATCATTAATATCGGGGAAATGCGCATCACCCTCAAAGTTGTGATGAACACGTGTAATTTCTATTTTGTCAGTGAAGGGAAGTCCTAATGTATAAATTTCACCACCGCCAATTATGAATGTGTCTTCGTCTTTTGGACAAATTGCTAATGCTTTATCAATACTGTCAACTATGATACAAGCTTCGGCTTGATATTCTTTCTGTCTGGTGATTATAACGTGGGTTCTGTTTGGTAATGGTTTTGGAAAACTTTCAAATGTCTTTCTGCCCATTATGATATGATGTCCGGATGTAAGGGATTTAAATCTTTTGAAATCATTTGGCAAATGCCAAACCAGTTCATTGTTCTTTCCTAGAGTATTATTTTCGGCAACGGCCGCAATCATTATTATCATAATTGATTTACTGTTATTTAAGATCGTCGTTGTTGACCTGTGTTTGTAATTGATCCAGTTTTTTTTGTTGTAAAGCAACTAGTCGGTCTATTTGTTCTCTTTCCCAATTTTTATTCATAAAACGATCCGTGATGAAAATTTTTATAAAATGTAAAATAAAGAGGAACAACCATATGGTAATTACCCAAATTGACCAGTGAGAATCTACGGCAATTTCGAAAAATTTATTAACAATAAATAAAAGCAAACTCCCTAAAACGAAAAGAACAAAATGAAAATACAGTCTTTTTTTTTGTTTAATTCTTCTCCTTGCATATTCGTACTGTTCGTGTAGTTCTTTTTCCATTGATCAAAATTTAGTTTATAAAGGTAAAATTTATTTTGGAAAGTCACTATTTTGCTTGTAGATTATTTAGAATGAAAACGTTTTCTGACTTTAGAATAGTAAATTTAGCCCGCTTATAATTATTGAATTATTCATAAATTAACATAGTTTGAGCTATTCTATTAAATCTTGGGGTGTCTGTTGAAAGTTCAAATTCTTTTATTTCCTTTGTCTTATAAATCTATAAGTGAAATAGTTATGGCAATCAAGAAACAATTCGTTAAAACAAAACCAGTTTGTAAAGTTACCTTTTCAGTTGAAGCAAAAGAAGCAATTCAAGCTTCTGTTGTAGGTGATTTCAATAATTGGAGTGTTACTGAAGGTGCTTTGAGCAAGTTAAAAAATGGTACTTTCAAAGGGGTATTCGATGTAAATAAAGATGCAGCCTATGAATTTAAATATGTTATTGATGGCGCATTTGTAAATGAACCAGAAGCAGATTCTTTCAAATGGAATGAGTTTGCAGGAAATGAAAACGGTGTTTTAGTAGTTTAACTAAAACACCGTTTTTTTTATCACGTTATACCGCAACACTGCCTTTTATCAAGGCATGTGGTTCATAGCCTTTTAGTGTGAAATCTTCAAAAGCGAATGCGAAGATGTCTTTTATGTTGGGATTCAAAATCATTTTTGGTAATGGTTTTGGCTCGCGTGACAATTGCAATTCGAGTTGTTCAAAATGATTGTTGTAAATGTGTGCGTCACCAAAAGTGTGAATGAATTCACCTGGCTCCAAGTCGCAAACCTGTGCAATCATCATGGTGAGTAAAGCGTAAGAAGCAATATTAAAAGGAACGCCTAGGAAAATATCAGCACTTCTCTGGTATAATTGACACGATAGCTTACCATCAGAAACATAAAACTGAAAGAAAGCGTGGCAAGGAGGCAAAGCAGCTTTATTGTTAGCTACATTCTCATCAAATGATTTTGTGGTGTCAGGAAGCACCGAAGGATTCCATGCTGAGACCAACATTCTGCGACTGTTAGGATTGGTTTTTAGTTCCTTGATAAGTTCTGAGATTTGGTCAATCTCTTCGCTATTCCAGTTGCGCCATTGGTGTCCATAAACGGGTCCTAAATCTCCATTGGCATCAGCCCAGGCATCCCAAATTTTAACTCCATTTTCTTGAAGGTAGTTGATGTTTGTATCCCCTTTTAAAAACCAAAGCAATTCGTAGATAATAGATTTTAGGTGGAGTTTCTTAGTGGTAACCATTGGGAAACCTTCATTCAAATCAAAACGCATTTGGTAACCAAATACACTTTTCGTTCCAGTTCCCGTACGATCTCCTTTTTGACAACCGTTTTCCATTACGTGTTGTACTAAGTCTAAATATTGCTTCATTGTACTTTATTCTATTTTGCGGTAAGCAAGTTTAGTTTTTATATATTTTTCCGTCTTTCATTACAAATACGACTTTTTCCAGCGTTTTGATTGTATTCAAAGGATTTTCATCAACGGCGATAATGTCTGCCAAAAAGTTTTCTTTGATTTGTCCTACTTCATTTCCAATGCCTAATAACATGGCATTTGTTGTTGTTGCTGATTGTATTGCGGCTAGTGCAGGCATGCCGGCTTCAACCATATAACCAAATTCCTTTGCATTTGTGCCATGAGCAAAAACTCCTGCGTCGGTTCCAAAAGCAATTTTGACTCCTTTTTTATATGCTTTGGCAAAAGTAGCTTTCAATTGTGGGCCAACTTCTCTGGCTTTCGGAACTACTATGTCAGGATAAAAACCAGTAATTTCTGCATTTTTTTCAACTTCCTTTCCAGCCGTTAAAGTAGGAACTAAATAAGCATCGTATTTTTTCATTAATTCCATTGTCTCTTCACTCATAAAGGTGCCGTGCTCAATGGTTTTTATACCGCCTAATATGGCTCGTTGCATGCCTTCATCACCGTGGGCATGAGCAGCAGTAAGCATATTATAATCTTTTGCAGTTGTAGTGATAGCTTTAATTTCTTCTAAAGTAAACTGAGGATTTTTACCACTTTTTGCCACGCTTAAAACACCGCCTGTAGCTGTGATTTTAATAACATCGGCTCCTTCTTTATAACGTTCTCTTACTGCTTTTACAGCTTCTTCCGGAGAATTGATTACACCTTCATGTGGGCCTGGATCGCCTACAAGTTTTCTATTGCTTCCGTTGGTTGGGTCAGCATGTCCGCCTGTTGTGGCTATCGATTTTCCTGCAGTATATATTCTTGGACCTTTTACGATTCCTTTGTTAATAGCATTTCTTATGGCGATATTAACACCGGTTCCTCCTAAATCACGTACGGTTGTGAATCCGGCCAGAAGGGTGATTTCGGCACAACGAACTGCTTGAAATGCAACGTCAGCCTCGTTGTCTAAATATTTCGACATGTAACTTTTAGTGTCGTGCTCTCCTTCAATATGCACGTGTAAATCGATAAGACCTGGCAATACATATTTGTTTTTTAGGTCGATTTCAATGTCTTCGGGTTTGGATTTAGATACAAACCCATCTTGTATTTTTATGATTTTGTTTTTAGAAACAACTATGGTTTGGTTCGATAACTCTTTGCCAGATTGAGTGTTTAGAATTTTTCCGCAGTGTAAATAATAATCTTGAGAAAATACGACTGTAGAAATAAATAAGGTTACGGCAATAAGGACAAATTTTGTTTTCATAGATTAGTTTATAACAGATGTCAATAAAAATATATAAAAAAGTGCAGCATTAAATACAGCTGCATTTTTTACGAGGTTAATCGTTTATGTATCAAATAATGCAATAATGAAAATCAAGATAAAGTTATCTCTTCGAGATTTCGTCTCTAATTTTTGCTGCTTTTTCATAATCTTCGTTTGAAACCGCTTGGTCTAACAGTTCATTTAATTCCTGTAAACTGTGTTTAGAATAGGTTTCTCCAGACTGATTGCTTTCCTCTTCATGACCAAAAGTCTCTGGATTAGACAACACATCGTCAATTTCTTGAGAGTCTTTATTGGCTTCCAACGGATTTGCTTTCAAGTATATTCCTGCTTTGTCCAAGATGTTTTTATAGGTAAAAATAGGAGCGTTAAAACGCAACGCTAACGCAATTGCATCAGAGGTTCTAGCGTCAATAATTTCCTCAATTTTATCTCTTTCGCAAATAATACTCGAATAAAAAACACCGTCAACTAACTTGTGAATTATGACTTGTTTTACCACAATATCAAAACGTTCTGCGAAATTTTTAAATAAATCATGAGTTAAAGGACGTGGTGGTTTTATTTCTTTTTCTAATGCAATAGCAATTGATTGTGCTTCAAAAGCACCAATGACAATGGGTAATTTTCTTTCGCCATCAACCTCGTTCAATATCAAAGCATACGCTCCGTTTTGAGTTTGACTGTATGAAATTCCTTTTATGGATAATTTAACTAAGCTCATAATTCTTAAAATGGGTAAGTACAGTGTACTTATTTTGATGAAAATCAAGTTTCATTTTTTGTAAAAAAAAATGCTACTTAAAAGCAAAGATACAAATATCTTGTTTTAAGTAGCATTTAAATCGATTTAATGATTTTTGTAATTTAGGAATTCTGAGCTTTGAAAGCTTTAAATTTCTCTATTAATTTTGGTATAATTTCAAAAGCATCACCAACAATTCCGTAGTCAGCTACTTTGAAAAATGGCGCTTCTGGATCGCTGTTGATTACAACTTTAACTTTAGAAGAGTTGATTCCTGCAATGTGTTGTATTGCTCCCGAAATTCCTATCGCTATATATAAGTTAGTAGCCACCGGTTTTCCAGTTTGTCCTACGTGTTCTCCGTGAGGTCTCCATCCTAAGTCAGAAACTGGTTTTGAACAAGCAGTTGCAGCTCCAAGAACTGTAGCTAATTCTTCTACCATTCCCCAGTTTTCAGGACCTTTTAATCCACGACCAGCAGAAACTACTATGTCAGCATCAGCAATAGAAACTTTTCCAGAACCTTTTTCAACTGATTCTACTTTTACACCAAAATCATTGTCTCCAATAGTTGGGTTAAAATCTTCCTCAGTTAAGTTTGATGGTGTTTCAAAAATCCCATAAGAGTTTTTAGCAAGTCCAAGCACTTTTACATCAGTTGCAATTTCAGTGATATTGAATGCTTTGTTTGAAAAGGCATTTCTTTTTACTTGAAAAGGCGAAGTTGAAACTGGTAATCCAACAACATTTGATGCATAACCAGCTTCTAAAGCTACTGCAACAAGTGATGAAAGATAAATACTATCTGTAGTTGATGAAAGTAAAACTAATTTTACGTTTTCTTTTTGAGCAGCTTGTTTGATAACATCAGCGTATGCTTTTGCTGTAAAACCTGATAATTTATCGTTGTTTACTTTCAATACTTTGTCTACTCCGTATTTCGATAATTCAGAAACATCTCCTGCATTTACTGTTACGGCCGTAACGGTAGTCCCTAATGTCTCCGCTACTTTTTTTGCGTAAGAAGCTAATTCGAATGCTACTTTTTTAAATTTTCCTTCTGCGTATTCCGCGTATATTAATATTGACATGATTTTTTTATTTTAGTCTTAAGGTTTTAAAGTCTAAAGTCATAAAGAGAAATTAGTGTAAAACTTTTATCCTTTTGACTTTCGACATTCGACTTTATGACAGTTAGATTACTTTCGCTTCGTTGTGTAATAAATTGATTAATTCATCTAAATTGTCAGCAGAGATTAATTTTACGGCTGATTTAGGAGCTGGTTTTTCAAATTTTACTGCTTTTGTATTTACAGTAGCGTCAACTGGCTCCAAAATTGTCAAGGCTTTAGTTCTTGCAGTCATAATTCCTCTCATGTTTGGAATACGCAAGTCTTTTTCTTCTACTAGTCCCTTTTGTCCACCAATGATTAATGGTAAAGTAGTAGCTACAGTTTCTTTTCCACCATCAATCTCACGAACAGCTTTTACGTTTGTTCCTTCAACTGTCAGGTTGGTACAAGAATTAAGGAAGTTGTATCCTAAAATTCCTGCTATCATTCCAGGAACCATTCCGCCATTGTAGTCTAAAGATTCTTTTCCGGCGATAATAACATCGTATGCTCCGTTTTTGATTACTTCAGCAAGTTGTTTGGCTACAAAAAATCCATCAGTAGGAGTAGCGTTCACACGAATGGCTTCGTTAGCACCTATTGCTAATGCTTTTCTTAGAGTAGGTTCGGTTTCAGGTCCTCCAACATTTACAACAGTAACAGTTGCGCCTTGTTGTTCTTGAAACCAAATGGCACGTGTCAAACCAAATTCATCATTAGGATTGATTACATATTGTACGCCATTGGTGTCAAATTCAGAATCACCGTTGACAAAGTTAATTTTTGAAGTAGTATCAGGAACGTGACTGATGCAAACTAATATTTTCATACTTATATATTTAATTATTCGTAATTTCTTTTACAAATTTAAAATATTAATTTGAATAATATACTATGCATGCATAATATTTTTCATTACTATTTCGATTTCGTAGCCCGGATAGGAGCGGCATCCTTCCTGTGGCTCCTTTAGCCACAGGAAGATACAGCGTATAGCCGGAAATAGCTCCTGAAAATTATCACTATAAATCATGATTAATTTAAAGTAATTTATGCTTTTAAATGATATAAAATATTTATTTTTGCTTTTCGAAAAATAGACACATACAACATATAATATGAGAACGATACAATTTAGAGAGGCCATTTGCGAAGCGATGAGCGAAGAAATGCGTCACGATGAGTCCATATACTTAATGGGTGAAGAAGTTGCAGAATATAATGGTGCCTACAAAGCATCTAAAGGAATGCTTGCTGAATTTGGCGAGAAAAGAGTAATTGACACTCCTATTGCAGAGCTTGGTTTTACTGGTATTGCAGTAGGATCAGCAATGAACGGATGTAGACCTATTGTAGAATACATGACTTTCAATTTCTGTTTAGTAGGGATTGACCAGATTATAAACAATGCTGCCAAAATGCGTCAGATGACTGGTGGACAATTTAATGTGCCTATCGTTTTTCGTGGTCCAACAGCTTCGGCAGGACAATTAGGAGCGACTCACTCACAAGCATTAGAAAACTGGTTTGCGAATACTCCGGGTCTTAAAGTGGTAGTTCCATCTACGGTTTATGATGCAAAAGGATTGTTGAAAGCAGCTATTCGTGATAATGATCCTGTGATTTTCATGGAATCAGAACAAATGTATGGTGATAAAGGAGAAGTGCCGGATGGTGAATATACTATTCCACTTGGAGTTGCTGATATCAAACGTGAAGGTACTGATGTAACTATCGTTTCTTTTGGAAAAATTATCAAAGAAGCGCATATTGCTGCTGACGAATTAGCCAAAGAAGGAATTTCTTGTGAAATTATCGATTTGAGAACAGTACGTCCTATGGATTATGAGACGATTTTAACTTCGGTTAAAAAAACGAACAGATTAGTTGTTCTTGAGGAAGCTTGGCCTTTTGCAAGTGTGGCTTCAGAAATTACATATATTGTTCAAGAACGCGCTTTTGATTTCTTGGATGCGCCTATTCAACGTATCACAACTGCTGATACTCCAGCGCCTTATTCTCCAGTATTATTGAAAGAATGGTTACCAAATGCGGGTGATGTGGTAAAAGCGGTTAAAAAAGTAATGTATAAAAAATAGATTTTTTTAGAATTTGATTTTTAGATAAACTTTAACAGTAGGCGGTCTAAATTTCAATTAATCTAGATGTCTAAATACCTATATTTGAAACTTCATCAATTATTTATTTGATGAAGTTTTTTTTTTGAATGATTATGAAAAAGAATTTCTTGTTTTTCCTGCTGTTGTTGGTATCAGCAACTGCTGTTTTTGCACAAACAAAAGTGAGTGGTGTTGTGGTGGATAAATCAAATCAACCCATTCCATTTGCAAATGTAGTTTTTAAAGGCTCTAGTGAAGGGATTGTGACTAATGAAGACGGTAAGTTTTACCTTGAATCCCAAAAATCATACTCCATTTTGCTAATATCTTCAGTAGGTTTTTCTGAGAAAGAAATTGTTTTAGACAAACTTGTAAATTATAATTTCAAAATTCAGTTAAGCGAAGCCGAAAGCCTAAGTGAAGTAGTTGTTTTTGCCGGTAAAACGTCTAAAAAAAATAATCCTGCACTAGACATTCTTAGAAAAATTTGGGAAAGAAAACGTAAAAACGGATTGTATCAGTTTGACCAATACCAAATGGAAAAGTATGAAAAAATAGAATTTGACATGAATTCTATTGATAGTGCTTTTATGAAAAGCAAGCTCTTTAAAGGGATGGAATTTATATTCGATCAAATGGATACTTCCAGAGTAACCGGGAAAACCTATTTGCCTATTTTTATAAATGAATCACTCAATGATGTTTATGGGGACAACAAATTAAAGAAAGTAAAAGAGAAAATAAAAGCCAATAAAACGTCTGGTTTTAATGGAAACCAACAAATTTTATCTTTTGTAAAAGACTTGTATTCCGATTATAATATCTATAATAATTACTTGACTTTTTTTGACAAAAGCTTTACCAGTCCGTTATCTAAAACAGGAGTTGATGTGTATAATTATGTCTTGAAAGACAGTGCGTATATTGACAATAAATGGTGTTATAATATTGTTTTTTATCCAAGACGTAAAAACGAATTGACTTTCAAGGGGGATTTCTGGGTGAATGATTCCACATTTGCCATCAAGAAAATAAATATGGCGGTTACTAAAAGTGCCAATATTAACTGGGTAAAAGATATTTATTTAGAGCAAGAATTTGAAGTAGTAAGTGATTCTGTTTTCTTATTGACTAAGGATTATTTAATGTCGGACTTTGCTTTGAATAAAAAAGAAAATTCAAAAGGCGTTTATGGAAAACGAACCAGTTTTTATAGAAATCATCAATTTAATAAGGAGCAACCAGTAGCTTTTTATAAGGATGAGGTCAATTATATGGATGACGAAGTTTATAATAAATCTGATGAATACTGGAATGAAAATCGTTTTGAGAACTTAAGCAAGGATGAATTAGGCGTTTATAAAATGCTGGATACATTGCAAACAGTAGATAAGTTTAAGCGATTGTATAGTTTGGTTTCTATTCTTGGAAGCGGTTATGTCGAATTTAAAAACTTCGATTACGGACCTGTTTTTTCCACATTTGGATACAATGAAGTCGAAGGTGTACGCTTGCGAGTAGGAGGAAGAACTTATTTTGGACCCAACGATCCTTGGCGTATTCAAGCCTATACGGCGTATGGATTTGATGATGATAAATTCAAATACGGACTTTCAGGGAAATGGATGGTTGACAAGAAAAACCGAATCATTTTATCGGGAGGAAATAGGCGTGACATTGAACAAATAGGCGCCAGTTTAACCACTACTAACGATGTCTTGGGCAGAAGTTTTGCTTCCTCCTCCGTGTTTTCGTCCGGTAGCAACGGGAAATTGACTAATATCAATTTGACCAATATGGCGATAGAAATGGAGCCCGTTAAAAATTTAATTTTCCAGGCTGGTATTTCCTATCGTACGCTGGAATCCGCATCGCCAACTTTTAGTTTAGATTATTATACGGATATAGCAAACTTGATTACTAAAAGTGATGTCAAACAATCCGAAGCAAACTTTCAGATTGAGTATTCGCCAAAGCGAAAAACAATAGGTTTTGGGGTTGAAAGAAGCAATGTTGACAGTCCGTTTAGTCGTTTTTTTATTAATTACAGTCATGGATTCAAAGGGCTTTTAAACAGTGATTTTAAATATGATAAAGTACAATTGTATTATAAACAGCCCATAATTATAGGGCCTTTAGGAAGAACAAATATTATTATGGAAGTGGGGAAAACCTTCGGGAAAGTGCCGTTAGGATTACTGAGTGTTATTCCTGGGAATCAGACTTATTTTACAATCGAAAACACGTTTAGCAACCTTAATTTCTATGAATTTGTGTCAGACCAGTATGCTACTTTGCAGTGGAATCACAATTTCAATGGCCGAATTTTTTCCAGAATTCCGTTCATGCGTAAACTCAATTGGAGAGAAATTGTATCTGTAAAAGGGGTTTATGGAACCATTTCTGATGAAAATCGAGCGATTAATGCATCGGGTTTAATTTACAATGCACCTGAAAAAGGCTATTGGGAATACAGCGCCGGAATTGGGAATATCTTCAAAGTATTCCGCATCGATTTTGCTTGGCGAGGCAATTATCTCAACACGCCGGATACGAATCGTTTTACTGTAAAAGGATCGTTCGGGTTTAATTTTTAGGAGCTATTCCAGCTGTACACTATATCTTTTTATAAGGCGAAGAAAAATCGCCTTATAAAAAGGATGTCGTTTCCATCTGGGCTAAAAAAACATTAGATTATGCAAGAAGCTTTCGACTACCTTTTAGAAAAAGATACCATTTTCAAGTCAATCATTGAAGAATACGGAATGCCAACCATTCCCAAAAGACCACAAGGTTTTGAGACTTTGGTGTTGTTGATTTTGGAACAACAAGTATCTATAGATTCCGCTAAAGCCACTTTTTTAAAAATAAAAGCCAGTCAAAAAGCCATAGCTCCTGAAATTCTTCTTCACGTATCGGACGAGGAATTTAGGAGTCTTGGCGTAAGCCGACAAAAAACATCGTATATCAAAGCTTTGGCGAAAGCCATATTAGATAAAGAACTTGATTTAGAAACTTTGCCAGCAAAAACGGCTCATCAAGTGCGCGAAGAACTGATCAAAATCAAAGGAATAGGAAACTGGACCATCGATATTTACTTAATGTTTTGTCTGGAATCCCCGGATTTATTGCCTTTAGGAGATATTGCGGTCGTAAATACCATAAAGGAATTGCTAGATATTCACGATAAAGATGCTATGGAAATTCATGCAAAACAATGGAGTCCGTATCGTTCTTATGCAACCTATCTTTTGTGGCATCATTATTTAAAGAAACGAAATAGGACAGTGGTTTACTAAAGTACTCACTGTTAAAATTTAATCAAGAGATAACATGAATTTTTTATTGTAAAAAGGGATACTTTCCTTACTTTTGCAACCATAATTATAGATAAGAAAAACTAAAATGACTGCAGACAAATTAACAACTTTCGATGTCTTAATCGAAATACCAAGAGGAAGTAGAAATAAATACGAATATGATTTCGAAATAAAAAGAATGCGTTTTGACAGAATGTTATTCTCTTCGATGATGTACCCGGCTGATTACGGATTTATCCCTGAGACATTAGCATTGGATGGGGATCCATTAGATGTTTTGGTTTTGGTAAACGAACCAACTTTTCCTGGATGTGTAATGGAAGTAAAACCTATCGGTGTTTTCCACATGGCGGATGATAAAGGACCGGATGAAAAAGTAATTTGTGTGCCAGTTTCAGATCCAATATGGAATTCATTGGAAAACCTTTCAGATATTAATCCACACTTATTAAAAGAGATTGAACATTTCTTTCAAGTGTACAAAGATCTTGAAAATAAAAAAGTAGATGTTGAAGGTTGGGGAGATGTAAATGAAGCGTACGCAATTATTAAAGAATGTACCGAGCGTTTTAATCAAATTGAAAATAAACCAGAGGGATTATTTAGTATTAAGTAATTTTACATCATAATTTTTACAAAAAAAGCAATATTCTGTTAAGAGTATTGCTTTTTTGTTTAAATTCGTTTCGTTTCACTATTAATATTAACCAAAAACCAAACCAAAATTATGAATACAATAATGATTTATTTGCCAATAGCCATGGCATTTATTGGACTGGCATTTATGTTTACAAAACGTGCATGGGTTTTAAAACAAGATCCGGGTGACGGTAAGATGAAAGAGATTTCAGATTACATATACGAAGGAGCCTTGGCTTTCTTGAAAGCAGAATATAGGTTATTGAGTTTCTTTGTAATTGGAGCCAGTGTTGTTTTAGCCGGAATTTCATTTATCGTCCCTACTACACATATATTAATAGTAGTTGCTTTTATTTTTGGAGCTTTTTTCTCTGCTTTAGCGGGGAATATGGGAATGAAAATAGCAACAAAAACAAATGTTAGAACTACCCAGGCTGCACGTACGAGTTTGCCGCAAGCATTAAAAGTTTCTTTTGGCGGTGGAACCGTAATGGGATTAGGAGTTGCAGGTTTAGCCGTTTTAGGGCTGACCACTTTCTTTATTTTCTTTTTTCACTTTTTTATGAATGGAGTTTGGACTTCAACGGAAGACATGACTATTGTTTTGGAAACATTAGCTGGGTTTTCTCTTGGAGCAGAATCTATCGCTTTGTTTGCCAGAGTTGGTGGTGGAATTTATACAAAAGCTGCCGATGTTGGTGCTGATTTAGTAGGTAAAGTAGAAGCTGGAATCCCCGAAGATGATCCTCGTAATCCGGCTACAATTGCAGATAACGTAGGAGATAATGTGGGTGATGTTGCCGGAATGGGTGCCGATTTATTTGGCTCTTATGTTGCGACAGTTTTAGCGGCTATGGTTCTTGGGAATTATGTAATCAAAGACATGGGCGGAAATATTCAAGATGCTTTTGGCGGAATAGGACCTATTTTATTACCAATGGCAATCGCTGGTTTTGGAATTTTATTTTCTATCATCGGAACGATGTTGGTGAAAATTACGGATGATAATGCAAAAGAAGCACAAGTTCAAAAAGCATTGAATATAGGAAACTGGGTTTCTATTCTATTAACGGCTGTCGCTTGTTTTTTCTTAGTACAATACATGTTGCCGGAAACCATGAAAATGGATTTCTTCGGAGAAGGGACTAAAGAAATTTCGTCAATGCGCGTTTTCTATGCTACAATCGTCGGATTAGTGGTTGGAGCCGTTATCTCATCTGTTACAGAATATTATACAGGATTGGGTACAAAACCCGTTATGGCAATTGTACAAAAATCTTCAACTGGTGCAGGAACAAACGTAATTGCAGGATTAGCGACAGGAATGATTTCTACGTTTCCAACGGTTTTATTATTTGCAGCTGCGATTTGGACATCATATGCTTTTGCAGGATTTTATGGTGTTGCTTTGGCTGCTTCGGCGATGATGGCAACAACGGCAATGCAATTGGCAATCGATGCTTTCGGACCAATATCTGATAACGCAGGTGGAATTGCTGAAATGAGCGAATTGCCAAAAGAAGTACGTACCAGAACCGATATTTTGGATTCAGTAGGAAATACAACTGCAGCAACCGGGAAAGGATTTGCAATTGCTTCGGCGGCATTAACGTCACTGGCTTTATTCGCAGCGTATGTAACATTCACAGGAATTGACGGAATCAATATTTTTAAAGCACCAGTTTTAGCGATGCTATTTGTGGGCGGAATGATACCGGTAGTTTTCTCGGCTTTAGCCATGAATTCTGTAGGAAAAGCTGCTATGGATATGGTATATGAAGTGCGTCGTCAGTTCAGGGAAATCCCAGGAATTATGGAAGGAACCGGAAAACCAGAATATGCAAAATGTGTTGATATTTCTACTAAAGCGGCTTTGCGCGAAATGATGTTACCAGGAATTTTGACTATTGGTTTCCCAATTGCGATTGTTTTACTAGGGAAATTAGTGTATGCGGACAACAATCAATTAATTGCAGAAATGCTTGGAGGTTACATGGCTGGAGTTACCGTTTCTGGTGTACTTTGGGCTGTTTTTCAAAATAATGCTGGAGGTGCTTGGGACAATGCCAAAAAATCTTTTGAAGCAGGAGTTATGATTAATGGTGAAATGACGTATAAAGGTTCTGATGCGCACAAAGCGGCGGTAACTGGAGATACTGTTGGTGATCCGTTCAAAGATACATCTGGACCATCAATGAATATTTTGATTAAATTGACGTGTTTGATAAGTTTAGTAATTGCTCCAATTTTAGGAAACGGAAGTCATACAATTTCTAATAAAGCAGCCTGTTGCGCTACAACTGAAATGTGTACTTCAATGTCTAAAGAAGAGTGTATGGCTCAAGGATGTGACAGCAAAACGTGTAAATTTATGAATGCGGCTGTAATGCCAAATCATATGATGTCCAAAGAAGTTTCTATCGAAAAAACAAATGTTGATGGAAAAGTAAAAGCTACTATTAAAACAAGTGTTAACGGAAAAGTAGATATTCAAACTTTTGAAGGAACTGATGAAGAAGTTCAGGCTAAGATTGATTCTTTGAAGTAATTAAAAATCTTGTAAATAATAAATGCCTCGCAATTGCGAGGCATTTATGTTTTAAAGTTGATCCTTAATTTTTATTAATTCTTTTTCAATATTTAGGTCGATAAAGTTAGATTTCAACATACATTTCAAAAGTCTTTTCAAAAAAAGTTTTGATAATTTTTCTTTTAAAACAATGTTACTTTTGTCATATTTTATGAAAGAAACTAAATTTTCTTTACGAACATTATTTCTGAAAAATATAAATGTGTCTTTATCAAAACTAAATTGATTTTCTCCTAATACAGTTTTTTTTTGAATAAAAAAGTACGGTATGTTTCCAGCAACTAAGCATCCAAAATTGTCAGAAGGTAAACTTAATTTGTTTTGCGATGTTGTCAAAGTATGAATGATGTAAGCAAATTCATCATTTCGATTTAATACAATCAGAAATTTGTCTTTACTGCCATTCCCATCCTGAAATTGATAGTCTTCAATTAATATTAAATGTCCTTGTTGTAAAATTTCGTCAAGCATATTAAATTTAGCTTATGCTTTCTTGAAAAGACAAGGCTTCAAAAGAAGATTTTGCAGCCATTTGTAGAATAGGATTGTTTTCTAACAAATCATTGAATTCAATAGAATGATTAGTTCTTTTTCCTATTTGCTGAAAATGATTGATTAAGTTATGTTCGGAAACCATTTTGTGCCAAAGTGAGCCTTCTTCGTGTAGGAAGTTAATTAATTCTGTTGCATTCCAATTTCCATATTTAAAAACTATGGTTTCTAATAGATTTAATTCATATCTATTGAAAATGGTTTTATCAAAATCACCATTAGGTTTTAAGAAAACCTCTTCAGAATTTCTATCAGTATTGAATTTTTTTTCAAGTTGAATGGAATGTAGTAATGATAATTCTTTTCCTTGATAACAAAAAACTTCCTGATGTTTGATTTCATTGTAAACATCAATGGCAACTGGGCCGTTTTCCCAAACTTTATAGTCTAGCCAAGTTATGGGCGTGCCCGTTTCCTTGATAGAAGTTTCGTCAAGAATGTACAATAGTTTTAACGTTTTGGTCATAGATAAAAAGTCTATCTGTGACGCAAAATAGTTTAAAATATTGCTTATTTTGTCGTTGTTGATTCGTCTAAACATACGTAAATATAAAGAAATAGTTCAATATTCTTTGTTAAAGGACTGCAAATGTACGGTTTATTTGCTGATTTTTAAATCTTTGATTAATTCTGATGCTTCAATATTTAATGCAAAAGCAATTTTCAACATTGTGCTCACTTTCATTTCTTGTTTTCCTTTAATATACTTTCTTAAATTCTCTACGTCCATATCAGCATCGTGGGCAACTTCCCTAGTCTTCAAACCTTTTTCCTTGATTATTTCCTCTATACGATTCCCTAAAAGAAAAATTTCTTGTTTCATTTCCGATTTCCGAACTCTTTTTTCCATAATTGGAAAGTTACTTTCGTCGGATTAAATAAGAGTGATTGTAAAAATCAGATTGTTTACAACTGATTATTTATTTATATTTGAAAAAATTAATTAAGAATGCCTACACTAAACTGGATTGGTAAAGACAAAATCATCAATCATCATCAAGAAGTTCCCTATAAAGTACTGAACCACGAATATGGTTTTTCTGAAAATGAAAAATCGAAAGCTCCTGTTGCTTCTGGAAACCTTATTATCAATGGGGATAACCTTGAAGCGTTGAAATCTTTATTGCCCAAATACGAAGGCAAAGTAAACTGCATTTACATTGACCCGCCATACAATACAGGAAATGAAAGTTGGGTGTATAATGACAATGTCAATTCTCCAAAGATTAAAAAATGGTTAGGCAAAGTCGTTGGCAAAGAGAGTGAAGACTTGACTCGTCACGACAAATGGTTGTGTATGATGTATCCACGCATCAAATTACTTCATAAACTGTTAGCTAAAGATGGGTTTATTTTTATAAGTCTTGATGATAATGAAATTCATTCTTTAAAATTCATTTTAAATGAAATATTTGGAGAAAAAAATTTTCAAGCAGAAATTATAGTTCAATCAAATAAGCGTGGTCAAACATATAAACAATTAGCAAAAACACACGAATATTTAATTTGTTTTTCAAAAACGGATAAAGCTAATATAAATGAATTACCTACTGATATAGGCAATTACCCATACCAAGACAGTATAGGTAAATATTCAATTAGAGAATTGAGAAATCGTAATCCAAAATTTGGCAGATTTAATCGTCCAAATTTATTTTTCCCGATATATATAAATCCGAATGCTCCAGACGACATTGGTTTTTGCCCTCTTTCATTAATAAAAGATGAAGATTTTTCAATAGAAGTATTGCCATTAAATAGCCAAAGTGAAGAAAGCTGTTGGAGATGGGGTACAAAAAAAGTTGAAGAAAATATATTATTTAAAAATGATATGTCTTCAATTTTTGGAAGACAAAAACAAGATGGAAATTGGGGTGTTTATGATAAATACAGAAAGGGCACAGTAAAAGCTAAAACTATTTGGACTGAAACAGAGATGATAAGTGAGCAAGGCACTTCAATGTTAAGAAATTTAGGATTAGCTGAATTATTTCAATTTCCAAAACCAGTAGAATTAATAAAAAGAGTTTTGTTATTAGCTTCCGATGAGAATAGTATTGTTTTGGATAGTTTTGCTGGAAGTGGAACTACTGCTCATTCTGTTTTAGAACTTAACAAACAAGACGGAGGTAATCGCAAATTCATTTTAATAGAAATGGAAGATTATGCTGAAACCATTACTGCCGAGCGTGTCAAAAGAGTCATCAATGGTTATGCCGATAAAGAAGGAACTGGAGGCAGTTTTGATTATTACACATTAGGCGAACCACTTTTTGACGAAAACAATAACTTAAACGAAACCGTTGGTATAGAAAAAATAAGAGAATACGTTTGGTTTACCGAAACTCGAATTTCCTATACAATCCAAGAATTGGCTTCTCCATTTTTAGGAATTTACAACGATACCAGTTACTATTTCATTTATGAAAAAGATAATTTAACCACGCTCGATTATGAATCTCTAGCTGAATATGTACAACAAAAAGCCGAACGGTATATTATTTATGCGGATAATTGTTTGTTGCCTGAAACTTTTATGAGAGCCAAAAATATAGAATTTAAGAAAATCCCTCGCGATATAACTCGTTTTTAATTATGGAACTAAAAACCTATCAAAAGCAAGTCATAGACGATTTGCAACAATATTTCGAGTATTTGCAAAATCATAAGAAAGCAGATAAAGCTTTCAATTCTTTTTGGCAGGAAAAAGTGGGTTTCTACAATCCAATAACTGGCGAAGGAATGCGACCGTATCAAAATACCGTTCCAAACGCGGTTCATTTGAGTATAAAAGTGCCAACTGCGGGAGGGAAAACCTTTATTGCCTGTAATGCATTGAAAACTATTTTTGAAGCAATGCCAGACACTAAGGCAAGAGCGGTTGTATGGCTTGTGCCTTGGAGCAATTTATTAGACCAAACAGTAAAAAATCTTTCAAATCCCGATCATCCATATTGTCAGAAACTGAATTCTTTGTTCAATAATCGTGTTCAAGTTTATGAAAAACGGGATTTGTTACAAGGGGCTAATTTCAATCCCTCATCGGTACAAGAACAATTGAGCATAATGGTTGTGAATTTTGCTTCCATACGGGCCAAAAATAAAGAGGACAGGAAATTTAATGAACAAAATTCTAATTTATCCAGCTTTTCAGATTCCATTGATGATGAAATTGTTTTGGAGGGTACTGAAAAAGAAGCATTAATTAATGTTATTAGAAGTTTAAATCCAATTTTGGTTGTTGATGAAAGTCACAATGCTGAAAGTGATTTAAGTGTTGAAATGTTGAACAACCTCAATCCAAGTTTTATTTTGGATTTGACCGCAACACCCAAACAGAATGCTAATATTGTGAGTTTAGTTTCTGCTATTGAACTCAAAAAAGAGCACATGGTTAAATTACCAGTGATTGTTTATAACCATCAAAATATTGAAGGCGTTATAGAAAGTGCTTTGCATTTGCAAAACAAATTAGAGACAGAAGCTAAAATTTTGGAAGAAAATGGAGGGAAATACATTCGTCCAATAGTTTTGTTTCAGGCACAATCCAAAGGGAAAGAGGATAATACGACTTTTGACAAATTGAAAGCTCAGTTGATTGCTATAGGAATTCCAGAAGAACAAATCAAGATTAAAACGGCTAATAAAGATGAGTTGAAAAATGAAGATTTAATGAGTGCGGCTTGTCCTGTTCGTTATATTATTACCATTAATGCGTTGAAAGAAGGTTGGGATTGCCCGTTTGCTTATATCTTGGCTTCATTGGCTGATAAATCCTCAGAAGTTGATGTTACACAGATTTTGGGTCGTGTTTTACGCCAACCTTATGTGATGAAACACAACAGCACGATGTTGAATTTATCGTATGTAATTACAGCTTCGGTTAAGTTTCAAAACACTTTGCAAAATATTATCAAAGGATTGCAGCAATCCGGTTTTAGCGAAAAAGATTATCGAGAAAAAGACGTTATGCCAGAATTTGTAAAAGAAGAAGTGAAGCAAGAAACATTAGATAATTTCTTTTTTCCTGAGCAGATAGGAGTTGTAGAAGAAGGTTTGATTGATGTTCAAAAAATTCATTTCAATCCCAATGAAATGAGTAACTCTCCTAATATTGCTGTATTTGAAATGGAAAAAATGGCAATTGAAGATAGTCTAAAAATGGAGATTCAAATTGCCAATCAAGATAATTCTAACACAGTTCAACAAATTTATTCTGAAGTGGGAATGAAAGTTAAACAATATAAAATGCGTGAAAGTGTTGCTGAACAAGCTTCGGCAATTGTATTGCCAAAATTTGTAGTTGAAGTTCCTCAAAATGAATTTCTTTTAATGGAACAAGGCGACACACAATTGTTAGACAGGGTGAATCTTTTGAAAGATTTTAAGCTTTCGGATAAAGATATTCAAATCCCTTTTAAAAGTATTTCTTCGGATTTATATAAAATTGATACTGAAAAAACGAATGATGGCGGTTATAAAATGGTTTCGTTCAAAATAGAGAATGTAGTTCAAGAAAAAATGACGGAATACATTTTAGCTAAACCTAAAGAAGGACAAATTAAAGATTTAGCGCATTTTGTAGTCAAGCAAATTGATAAATTACCACCTATTGCCGATAATGAAATTAAGAAATACGTCAATAGAATTTTAGAGAATATGTCCGCACAGGAGTTGATAGATTTCAATCAATATAAACTGACGTATTCTGATTCGATTAAGGAAAAAATCAATCAATTAGCGGATACTTATGCTGAAGAAAAGTTTAATGATTGGCTTGAAATTGATAAAATAAAAGCACAATCAATCTGGAAATTTGAAACAATGATAATTCCGCCAAGAATTGGGAACGACATTGGAAATTCATTGTACGTTCATGAAGGCGACATGAACGGATTGGAAGAACAATTTATTTTAGAAATTTCCAGTTCATCAAATATTGCTTTTTGGCATCGCAATTTGGGAAGAGGAAAAGGTTTTGCCTTGAATGGCTATAAATCCAATCATTATCCCGATTTTATTTTAGTTACCAAAACTAATAAAGTTATTGTAGTAGAAACCAAAGGTTCCCATTTGAATAATCCAGATACCGCAGCAAAGTTAAGGCTGGGAAAATCTTGGGCAAGGCTTTCAGGATCTAGTTATAGTTATATGATGGTTTTTGATAAAAACGCAATTGATGGTGCTTATAATTTAGAGAAAGCAATAAGCTTGATAAAACAGATGTAGATTTTATAAATCTTTGTAACTAAAAATGCCTCGCAATTGTGAGGCATTTTTGTTTATAGGATGGATGGAATGGTTTTAAAATAATCCGTTCAATTCAGCATCGATACGGTTAAAAATATTTCCTAAATCTTCTGGATTGTCAACAAAATTTATGTTGTCAACGTCAATAATTAATAATTTTCCTTTGTCGTAGGTTTGAATCCAACCTTCATATCGTTCGTTCAAACGGCTCAAATAATCAATAGATATTGAGTTTTCGTATTCACGGCCACGTTTGTGTATTTGCCCCACTAAATTAGGTATAGAACTTCTTAAATAGATCAATAAATCAGGAGCTTTAACCGTAGATTCCATTAATTCAAAAAGAGAAGAATAATTCTGGAAATCACGATTGGTCATTAAACCCATTGCATATAAATTAGGAGCAAAAATATGTGCATCTTCATAAATAGTTCGGTCCTGAATGATTTTTTTACCGCTTTCGCGAATTTGCATCACCTGACGGAAACGGCTATTCAAGAAATAAATTTGTAAATTAAACGACCAACGTTCCATTTGATGATAAAAATCGTCTAAGTATGGATTGTCAACTACATCTTCAAAATGCGGTTCCCACTTAAAATGTTTCGCTAATAATCGAGTTAAAGTTGTTTTTCCGGAACCTATATTTCCTGCTATTGCTATGTGCATTACGGTATTGTGATTTTATAATTTGTAATTCCTGTTGATGTAAAAATAGATAAAATTTGGTCCTTGTAACAGAATTCTTTAAACGTTTTTTCTGAAATTTCAATTTCAGTTTTTTCACCTTTTTCTACATCTTCTAAAATCAAAATGGAGTTCTTGGAATAGATAAACTGGTTTTCATTAATAATTGTAACAGAATCATAATCAGGAATTATTCCCTTACTTATTATTTTTCCAAAAATATCACATACGTACCAGCTGTTTTTATTGTCAATCCAATGAAAGACATTGAAATCCGAAGAATAATTTTTGATATTTTCTGTAAAAGGAACTGAAATGGTCTTGTAATTATTACTTAAATAATCATAAAGTCCCAGTTGCTGATTCATAGTATTGTAAACCCACAATTGATTTTGAGAAGCTATTCCAATTGCTGAAGCTACAATAGGAATCGTATGGTCTGAAAAATTGATTTTTTGGGTTTCATTCAATTGATTGTCCAATACTATAACAGTGTTGAAATTTTCGTAAAACAAAACGATTTTAAGTGGATTTTGCAAGTCAACTTTGGTGATTTTACCCAAAGAAATATTTTTATATTCTAAAGTATCTCGCATGTTAATTTTAGAAAAAACATTGTTTTTAATGGTGTAATAAAAACCAAATGAATCGTGTCCTAAAAATACATCTCCATCAAAACGAATGGAGTCAATTTTAATTGGAGTCAGTTTTTGGTTCTGACTGGATACTGCTGAAAAAGAGGAGATAAAGAGTAAAAATACTAATTTTTTCATGAAAGCAAAATTACAATTAAACCAAATACAATTGTGATTGTCTTATTATTATTTTAACAGAATACTTGTAACAAAAATAGTATTTTTCAGTCTTATTTATCAAAATCCAAAAGTATGTATAAAGTAATTTTCACATTAGTATTAGCAGTCGCATCATTTATGGGACTTCACGCTCAGGAATTTCAAGGAATGGCAGTTTACGAATCGAAAACGAGTACTTCCGATTTTAAAACGCGAATGGAAGGCAATAAGGAGATGACTCCGGATATGCAAAAAATGATAGAGGAAAGAATGAAGAAAATGTTCGAAAAGACATTTATTCTTAATTTTGATAAATCGGCATCGATATATAAAGAAGAAGAAAAATTAGATACTCCAGGTCAAGGTGGCGGCGGAATGAGAATGATGATGTCTATGACTGGCGGTGGCGGAACGTATTATAAAAACGTAAAAGAGAAATCGTATACCGTTGATAAAGAGTTCATGGGAAAAGAGTTTCTTGTAAAAGATTCGTTGCCTAATTTAAAATGGAAAATGGAAGGTGAAACCCGTGTTATTGGTGGTTACAATTGCTTCAAGGCAACTGCTGTGCGTCCTGCAAGTAAAACCGATTTTAGAAATTTCAGACCCAAAAAAGAAGATGCCGCAACAACAAAACCAGCAGATGGTACTAAGAAAACTAATCTTATGGATGAATTGGATATGCCGAAAGAAACTATAATTACAGCTTGGTATACGCCGGAAATTCCAGTGAATCAAGGTCCGGAGAACTATTGGGGATTACCAGGTTTGATATTAGAAGTAAATGATGGTAAAACGGTTATTTTATGTTCGAAAGTAGTTTTGAATCCTAAAGTTAAAACCGAAATAAAAGCGTCAACGAAAGGAAAAGTTACTACTCAGAAAGAATTTGACGAAACCGTTTTGAAAAAAATGGAAGAGTTCAGAGAGATGAATCAAGGACGTGGCGGAAATGGCGGAATGCGAATGAGAATTGGAGGGTAAAAACAAGCCAAATCAGAGTTTAAAATCAATACTATAAGATTCATTCATAATTCCTAAATGAAAAATACAATACTAATTGCCCTATTTTTTATTACTTCAATTTCCTTTGCACAATCCGTTAAATTAGAAGGCCTCATAACCGATTCAAAAACAGTTGGACTTGAAATGGCCAATGTAATGGCAATAAATAAGGCCACAAAAGCTATGGATTCTTATGCCATAACAAATGATAAAGGTAAATTTCTTCTTAATCTAAAACCAAATACAACGTATAGCTTAAAAATCAGTTATTTGGGAATGCAGAATAAAGAGTTGGAAATTACTACTACTTCAGAAAACAGCATTAAAAATATTGCATTGGAAGAAGGCGGAATTCAATTGGATGGAGTTGAAATTGTCCGCGAAATGCCGGTTTCGATAAAAGGCGACACCATTGTTTATAATGCAGATTCTTTCAAATCCGGAACAGAACGAAAACTGGAAGATATTCTCAAAAAATTACCCGGAGTTGAGGTCAACGCTGATGGCGAAATTGAAGTCGAAGGAAAAAAAGTTTCTAAATTAATGGTGGAAGGAAAAGATTTTTTTGATGGCGATACCAAGTTGGGCGTCAAAAATATTCCAGCTGATGCCATTGATAAAATCCAAGTGTTGCGCAACTACAGCGAAATTGGCGCACTAAAAGGAGTGGAGAACAATCAGGATAATGTTGCGATGAATATCATACTTAAGTCAGGAAAGAAAAATTTCTGGTTTGGAGATATGACTGCAGGAATAGGAGTTGCACACGAGGAAATCCGCTATTTGATCAACCCAAAATTGTTCTATTACAGTCCGAAATACAGCATCAATTTAATTACAAATTTCAATAATATCGGGGAATTGCCGTTGACAGTTCAGGATTATTTTAAATTCACGGGCGGTTTTAGAGGTATGATGCAAAAAGGTGGTTCCAGTTTTAATGTGTCCTCGAATGATCTAGGAATTTCACTTTTAAGAAATAATAGAGCCAAGGAAATTGAGACTAAATTTGGAGCTACAAACTTTTCATACAACGTAAACAAAGCGTGGACTTTAAGTGGTTTTGGGATTCTTTCTTCTTCTGAAACGGACTTAGAAACAAAGTCACAAACGAATATTTTACAGCCTAATTCTTCTGAAATTCTTTCTACAGAGAACCGTCAGGAAACGGCAAATCAAAAAAGTAATTTGGGATTATTTAAATTGAGTTCCAGTTATAAACCCAGTGCGAGGTTTCAATTTGATTACGATGTTTTAACCAAATTATCAAAGCAAGACGAGAATAATTCACTGTTAAGAGAATCTGTTGTCAACAATAATTCGAATACAGAAAACATCAATACGTTAAAAAAACAAGATCCAATTTCAGTAAATCAAAACCTGAGTTTGTATTATACGCAAAGCGATAAAAATATTTTTGCTTTCGAAATGCAACATTTGTACCAAGAGGAAGATCCTTTTTATAATGCTAATTTACAATCACAACCGTTTAATTTAGCCGATTATATTGCTGGGCAAAACAGAAATAACATCAACCAAAGTCGTTTTGTAAAAACCAGTAAGATTGACGCTAAATTGGATTATTATTACATGGTTACCCCAAAAAGCAACATCAATGTTACTTTAGGAAATACGTATTCCCATCAAAATTTCAACTCCAGTATTTTTCAGATTTTGGATAACGAAACAGTCAATAATTTAGATGATGTTGCCAACACAAATGATGTAAATTACAATTTCAATGATACGTTTTTAGGATTGCATTATAAGATTTTGAGTGGCAAATTTACCTTTACACCGGGAGTAAGTCTGCATAGTTACAACATGACAAATGAGCAATTAGGAACTAGTAACAGTCAAAATTTCTTCAGAGCATTACCTGATTTCTTGGCGATTTATCAAATTAAAAAGTCGGAAACATTAACCTATAATTTTTCGTACACCAATAATTTTACTGATGTCAATCAACTAGCTGAAGGATTTGTTTTCTCTAATTACAACAGTTTGACTAAAGGAAATCGACTTTTGGAAAACGCTACCGCACAAGTGCATTCCTTGCGCTACTTTAAATACAACATGTTTAATTTTGAAAATATTACTGCTTTTGCCACGTATTCGAAAAGAGTGGATGCTATAAAAACCCGTGCTATATTCAACGGAGTTAATCAGACGTCATCTCCTTTTAATTCTGATTTTGCCGATGAAACTTTATCCGGAAATGGTTCGTACGGTCGTTCTTTTTTAAAGAATTATAAAGCATCTTTAGGAGCTAATTTGAATTGGTCAAAATTCAATAACATTCAGAATAATGTGTTGTCAACAAACGAGAGTTTTACCCAAAGCTATACTTTGAAAGCGTCAACAAATTACAAGAATATGCCTAATTTAGAGTTGGGATATAATATTGTAACCAACGATTATAATAATACTACTTTTTACACCGAAAAGCCTTTTGCAAGACTGGATTATTTCTTCTTGAACAGTTTTTCATTTGTAGCTGAATATGAGTTTTATCATTATTATAACAATACCAAAACGGTCAATAATGAATATGATTTCTTGAGTGCCAGTTTGATTTATCAAAAGAAAGGCAGTAAGTTAGAATATAAAGTAAGCGGAACTAATTTATTGAACACGAACTCATTAAATGATGATAATTTCAGTCAGTTTGCAACCAGAACCTCTCAATATACCGTTCAGCCACGGTATGTAATTTTTTCTTTAAAGTATAATTTGTAGTAAATTTGCCAGAAGATAAAAGGCCTTTGAAGTTTATTCTTCAAAGGCCTTTTTTTAGTTTTTAATTCCCAATAGGACTTTGATGTGGAACTGATCTACCGTTTTTTTATTTCTTTTTCTTTCTCCACTTACGTTCATGTAGTATATTAAAATCGTGTATTTAGGAGTTTCAATTTTTTGTGTAATCTTTTGTTTCCAATTTTCTTTATAATCAAAATCGGGAGTTTGGCTTACAAAATCGACTATCTTCAACGGAACGATGTCCTGATTGATTTGTAAGTCTACTCCGTATTCTTTTTTAGTAGAAATAATAGAATAGGACTTATTGTCGATTGTAATACATTCGGTACATTCTAAATCTTCGCTATTTGCAATGGAAAAAGACACATCATAGCCTTGAATGTTTTCTATATTTTGATTGTTGTTTTCGTAAAAATTATAAAAATATTCTTTGTTGTTTATTTTTTGGTCATATTGAGCGCGATAATTTAGTCCCAGTGCTTTCATGATTTGGGAGGAATTTGGGTTTTTGTCCTTTTTAATCAAGGCAGTTAGTTTGTCTTTTGTAAATGGAAGGAGTACTTCTGAGCCATAGTTTTCTTCTAAGAAATCTACGATACTGCTTAAATCTTGCTCTTGTTCAAAAGTGAGTTTTTCCTTTTCTATTTTTTGCAAATAGGACTCAAATCTGGAAAGCTGACTGTTTTTGGATATTGAATCTGCACTTTGCGGTCCAAGAATGGTAATCAAAGCCGTTATGCACATTGTAATAGGGATGAACTTTATTTTAGGTTCTTTTTTGATTATAAAATAAGCTACTACTATGGTTAACCAGATTGACAATGCCAATACATAATAGCGCTCATGTGTGAATCCGTATAAGTGGACTCTATATAAAATAGCCCAAAATAATAATCCCAATAACGGAACTAATAAATAATAAAACCAACGGTTAAAGGTTCGCATCCAAAGATTTCCAGTTTCTTCGGCAATAGGATGTACGAGTAAAAAAGAAAGTATTCCAAAGATTGCAAAAACCAAAACGAGATTAGAAACCCAGCCCACAGGTAAAGAAAGTGTGACTAAGATTTTAGTTTCATAACAAATCAAAATCACTAAGTAAATGCTGATTAATGGAAGCAAAACATATTGAGTAAAATTTTTAAGACCTTTTGGATATTTTAAAATAAGTGGAGAGGATTCGTTGTTGGTTTCAGGAACGCCAGATAAAAAGAAAACCGTATTAAATATCCCTGCGATGATGAAAAATAAGTGAAGATATATTCTGTCATAAAAATCTACATTGAATAAATGGTGTACCGCTAAAATAGCCAAGGATAATCCGGAATACAATACAACGCTATACAAGCCAGCAGTTAGAATACGAAGAAAAAGCTGTTTGTTGAACTCCCAAAACTCTTCTTGGTTGTAGATTTTTGATATAAAACCGGAAAATGAGACCAATAGATGCAAAGCAATATTGAGTACTAAAAATTGCAATGCTTCAACCTCTGTTATTTTTTCCGAAAAGCTAAATATAAAAGCAGTTACTAATCCACCAAGTATTAGACTGATTAAAAATCGAATCCAACTGTTTTTGTGAGTTGCTGAGAAATATAAACTAACGGAAAGAAATAAAACCAAACACAGAGAGCAACACATGATACTTTTAGTGTAAAAATTCTCGGTCGTATCATTTCTTTCTTCTGAGAGTAAAATTGCGAATACCGTCCCTAAAATCGTTAGTATGGTTTCTAGCGGAAATCTGGAAATGGTTTTTTGTGAAGCTTGTAATACGCTTTGGAAAGAAGGGAATTTAGCCATGATTTTGGGAAGTTATTTTTTACTAAGTAAAGAAAAATACCGCATATAGGCAAACAAAAACCCCGAAGTCTGCAGTAACAGAATTCGGGGTTTGATATATAACTAGATTTAAATTTCTAATGTTTTAAAGCCAAAGTTACAATCCAAAAGCAGTTTTAACTTGGTCAACGAAATCTAATTTTTCCCAAGTAAACAATTCAACAGTAACTGTTTTTTCGTTTCCACCTGGAGCAGAAAAAGTTTTAGTAACAGTTTCTGGAGTACGTCCCATGTGCCCGTAAGCAGCAGTTTCGCTATAGATTGGATTTCTTAATTTTAAACGTTGCTCAATAAAGTACGGACGCATATCAAAAATAGCTTCTACTTTCTTGGCAATTTCACCATTAGTCAAGTTTACTTTTGATGTTCCGTAAGTATCAATAAAAATACCCATTGGTTTAGCCACACCAATTGCATACGAAACCTGAACTAAAATCTCGTCAGCAACACCCGCTGCAACTAAGTTTTTTGCGATATGACGTGTAGCATAAGCGGCACTTCTATCCACTTTACTTGGATCTTTTCCAGAGAATGCACCACCACCGTGAGCACCTTTTCCACCGTAAGTGTCAACGATAATTTTTCTTCCTGTCAATCCAGTATCTCCGTGCGGTCCTCCAATTACGAATTTCCCGGTTGGATTAATATGGTATTGGATTGCATCATTAAATAAATGAGCATGTGTTGGATTTTTTGCAATAATCCTTGGAATCAATATTTCAACGATGTCTTTTTTGATTTTTGCAAGCATTGTAGCTTCTTCGTCAAAATCATCATGTTGTGTTGAGATTACAATAGTATCAATACGAGTTGGCTTATTATCATCGCTATATTCTAAAGTTACTTGAGATTTAGCATCCGGACGCAAATACGTAATTTCGTTATTTTCACGTCTTAAAATGGCTAATTCCTGCAATAATTTATGAGATAAATCAAGTGCCAATGGCATATAATTTTCCGTTTCATTAGTAGCATAACCAAACATCATTCCTTGGTCACCAGCACCTTGCTCTTCAGGATTTTTTCTGTCAACACCTTGATTAATGTCAGCAGATTGTTCGTGAATAGCAGAAAGAATTCCACAAGAATTAGCTTCAAACATGTATTCGCTTTTTGTGTAACCAATTTTTCTGATTACATCACGAGCGATTTGTTGTACGTCTAAATAGGTATTTGATTTTACTTCACCAGCCAAAATTACCTGGCCAGTAGTTACTAAAGTTTCACAAGCTACTTTTGAGTCAGCATCAAATGCCAAAAAATTATCAATTAATGCATCCGAAATTTGATCTGCAATTTTGTCTGGATGTCCTTCGCTTACAGATTCTGACGTAAATAAATAGGCCATAATAATTATTATTTTAAAATTAAGCGAGAAAAAATAATTGCTGAAAAGGACTAAAGAAGAGTTTCTGCTTTAGCATTTTTTCTACTGAAAATTTTTCAGTATCCATAATGAATTGATTTCATTATGAAGAGGTTGCAATCAGTTCAAATTTTTCCTCTTGTATTCGGGTGCAAATGTATGAAACCATTTTGAATTGCAAATTAATCTTAACTTTTTTTTGCTCATAAATCTTTTCATCTACTTAAATAAATACAAAACGGAATCTTGGGTTCGTTTTTCTTTGTATTTTTTTTAAAACTTATTTGGAAAATTCAGAAATAGTTAGCATATTTGTTACAACAAAAAAAGAAACATGAAATTTAATGTGTGTAATATGTCAAAAGCCATTCAGGAAAAGTCCTGTGGGTCGTGTATTGCTTAAATTTAAATTAAAATTTATATAGCAAAAGCCTCCCAAGAAAATGGGAGGCTTTTTTTTTGAACTCTATTTAGCTGAAAATAAAACAACATTAATCATAGAATGAATAACCTGAAAATCCAGAATACAAATAATTTTAAAGTCAAAAATATGATTTGCGCCAATGCCATTATGTGCGTTCGTGTCTGTTGATTCCAAAAGTATAAGTTATAACACAACTTAAAAAACCCTTTTGGATACGTATCTAAAAGGGTTTTTTCATTCAGATTAGTTAAAAAACATAGAAAATTTCAGAAATCAAAAAATAATTTAAATCAAAACTAACATCGTAAATTCAAATAGTATGAGCACATTAAAAAATTTCCCGAAGACATTACGGTTACTAAAAGGCTTTAGTTTCAGAACCAAAACAGAAAAAGAAATCGATTCAAATAATGAATTGACCAATCCAAGATTTGAAATATCAAAAAATGATCCTTTGGCGCAAAAAATAGTGCCGAGTTCATTACTGTTTCAAATGTATTCAAAAGAAAATGAAGAACTTTTTATTTAAAAAAGTGATGGTTGTTTTAGGTTTTGAATCTTTGATGGTAAATCTCAAATTATGATTTCGACGAAAGATAAAACCCTAATATGGTGTTTTCACTTTCGTCGGGATAATAATTGTACGTGCGATTTTTTCAAGTCAATTTGCAATAAATCAATTAGAACCAATTTGATAAAAATTTGGTTGTTTAAAAAAATAGTAGTTAATTTGTGCCTTTAAGTTCAAAAACGTATTGAAATGTTATAAAGAAAGGCAGAGGGATTAGACCCGATGAAGCCTTAGCAACCCTTCGATTTATCGAAGAAGGTGCTGCATTCTACCTTTATTCTATCCCGAAACTTCGGGATATTTCAGAATCTAAAGGAAAGATAACACAAAGAATTCTTCTAGTTCACTTCTAGCTTTCTTTCTAATATTTCCAGACACAAATCAAAAATCATAAAAGATTTGAAATTGGAAAATAAACCAACATCTATTACCGTACAAAATTTCATCACCGAAAGTGGGGCTTTTTATGCTACCATAAACTTAAGTTTTCAAGTTTTTGGACCAGCTTTACATACAGCTCCCATTGTTTTGGTAAATCATGCATTGACCGGAAATTCCCAAGTTGTGGGAGACAAAGGTTGGTGGAATGATTTAATTGGTGAAAACAAAACCATTGATACCAATACATATACAATACTGGCTTTTAATGTTCCGGGAAATGGTTTCGATGAAGCTATCATTGAAAATTATTCAGATTTTAATACCAGAGATATTGCCAGAATTTTTATTGAAGGCATTCGTTTTCTTAAAATTAAACAGCTTTATGCCATTATTGGCGGTTCTGTTGGCGGAGGAATTGCTTGGGAATTGGTTGCATTGGAACCAAAAATCACACAACATTTAATTCCTATTGCAACCGATTGGAAATCGACAGACTGGTTAATTGCCAATTGCTTTTTGCAAGAGCAAATTCTCAAAAATTCTTCAAAACCTATTGAAGATGCTCGAATTCATGCCATGCTTTGCTACAGAACTCCAGAATCTTTTACTGCAAAATTCCAGAGAACCACTAATGAGGAATTAGCGATTTTCAATGTAGAAAGCTGGCTAGGTCATCATGGTAAAAAGCTTCAAAAACGTTTTCAAATTTCGTCTTATAAAATGATGAATCAATTGTTGAAAACGATAGATATTACCAGAAACAGCAATTCATTTGAAGAAATAACGTCAAAAATTGAAGCTGATATTCATATCATCGGAATCAATTCAGACTTGTTTTTTACTGCAAATGAAAATAAAGCAACTTACGAGGAATTAAAAAAATATAAAAATAATGTCACCTATCAGGAAATAGTTTCCATTCACGGACACGACGCTTTTTTGATAGAATACAAACAATTACACAATTTGCTTCAGGATATATTCTAAGCCAAAAAAACACAACACAATGAAAATATTAAAATTTGGAGGTAAATCTTTATCGAATGGCGACGGAATAAATAAAGTAGTTGCAATTATTACCGACAAAGTAAATCAAGGAGAAGAAATTGCAATTGTAGTATCGGCACGTGGAAATGCTACAGATGAATTAGAAGAAATTTTAGGTATTGCTTCTAAAAACGGAGATTACAAACCGCTTTTTGAGAACTTTAAAAAATACCAACAAGATGATTACCAAGAGGTAGATTTATCTGAGGAATTCAATGTTTTGGAAAAATTATTCGAAGGCGTAAGCTTAATTGGCGATTACAGTAATAAAATTAAAGACCAGATTTTATCAAAAGGAGAATTGCTTTCTGCAAAATTACTGACGGCTATTTTGGTTGAAAATGGAATAAATGCTCGTTTTGCCGATACTCGAGAATTGATAAAAACTGATTCTAAATTTGGTGATGCGCAACCTTTGGAGCAAATTTCGAAGAAAAATGTCATCAATTATTTCAAACAATACAACGGAACTACCGTGAACATTGTTACGGGTTTCATCGGTTCTAACAACAATAATGACACAACTACTTTAGGAAGAAACGGTAGTAATTATACCGCTTCTTTGATTGCGAATTATTTAAATGCCGATGAATTACAGAATTATACTCACGTAGACGGAATTTATACCGCAAATCCTGAATTGGTGCTTGATGCTAAGAAAATCGACCATTTGACTTTTAACGAGGCGAATGAGTTGGCTAATTTTGGAGCAACAATTCTTCATGCAAAAACCATTATTCCTTTGTTGGAAAAAAACATTCCGCTTCGTATTTTGAACACATTCAACCACGAAAATAAAGGAACATTAATCACATCCAATTCTAATAAGGAAGGAATTAAAACACTTTCGGTACTTGAAAATGTATCATTAGTTAATCTGGAAGGAAGAGGGTTACTGGGGAAAACTGGCGTTGATGCCCGTATTTTTAGAGTGATGGGCGACAATGATATCAGCGTAAGCATCATTTCTCAAGGTTCTTCAGAAAGAGGAATTGGTTTGGTCGTTGCCGCTGATAAAGCGACTAAAGCAATGATTGAATTAGAAAAAGAATTCGAAAATGATTTCTATTCAAAGGATGTGAATAAAATAACGGTGACCGATAATGTTTCGGTGATTTCTATCATTGGCCAGGATTTAAGCACGTTTCACAAGCCATATACGGCGTTGATAAAAAATAAAATTGTCCCGATTCTTTTCAATAATACCGTTACCGGTAAAAATGTGAGTTTGGTTGTGAAAAAATCACAACTGAACAAAGCCTTAAACGTGATTCACGGAGAGATTTTTGGAGTTTCAAAGAAAATCAATATCGCTATTTTCGGACATGGATTAGTAGGTGGAACTTTGATTAACCAAATATTGGAATCGGCAGCAACCATCGAAAAAAGAAAAGACATTAAGTTGAATGTTTTTGCTATTGCCAATTCAAGTAATGTACTTTTAAATAAAAACGGTGTTACTCCAAACTGGAAAAATGAAATCCAAAATAATGGCTTTTCTTATACTATCGATGATGTAATTGCTTACGCGAATGAGCATCACTTGGAGAATTTGATTGCGATTGATAACACGGCAAGTGCCACATTTGTTGAAAATTACATTCCTTTGGCAGAAAGTAGTTTCGATTTGATATCGTCTAATAAAGTGGCCAATACGTTAAGTTATAGTTTTTATAAAAAACTACGAAAAGTATTAGCAGATAATCAAAAGAGTTATCTTTATGAAACCAATGTTGGAGCGGGGTTACCGTTAATAGATACGATCAAATTATTACACCTTTCAGGAGAAAACATCACTAAAATTAAAGGTGTTTTCTCTGGAACATTGAGTTATTTATTCAATAATTTTTCTGCTAAAGACGCGCCGTTTAGTGAAATATTGAAAGAAGCAATTGATAACGGATATACCGAGCCAGATCCAAGAGAAGATTTATGTGGGAATGATGTAGGTCGAAAATTATTGATTTTGGCAAGAGAATTAGACTTACAAAATGAGTTTGAAGAAATTGATATTCAAAATTTAATTCCAGAGCATTTGAGAGAAGGTGAAGTTTCTGATTTTCTAAATAAACTGACGGAGTTTGATCCAATCTATGCTAAAATAAAAGCGGAACAAAAACCAAATCACGTGTTGCGATACATAGGTGAATTATCAGGCGATTTGCAAAATGATAAAGGAAATCTGGAAGTGAAACTGGTTTCTGTACCATCAGATACGGCTTTAGGCGGATTGAAGGGTTCTGATTCTTTCTTCGAAATTTACACAGAATCGTATGGAGACCGACCTATCGTGATTCAAGGCGCAGGAGCAGGATCAGCAGTAACGGCAAGAGGCGTTTTTGGAGATATTTTGAGATTATCAGATAAAGGGTAAAGATCTAAGATTGCAGACTAACGAATTTTGATTTAACATTGAAAAAATAAAAATCTGTGTTTTTGCGATAGCAAATCTGTTTTATCCGCGTCTGAATAAATATAATTAATTAAAAAAGGGACAGCCTCCAGTCTTGGCTCCCTTTTCGCCGTGGCGAAAGGGTTGGGGAGGGGATTAATATGAAAATAACACTAAACAGAGTAAACGACAATTTTCACTTTGAATTAAAAAACGAACGTGGGCACATAGTAAATGTTGATAGCCGACCAGAATTTGGCGGAGACGATAAAGGTCCAAGTCCAATGGAATTAGTATTGATGGGTGTTGCGGGTTGTAGCGCTATTGATATGATTTCGATTTTAAAAAAACAACGTCAGGAAATCACTTCTTTCAAAGCCGAGGTTGAGGGGGAACGTGTACAAGTAGGAGAAGCGAAACCATTCAAGGATATTACAGTAGTATTCTTTTTGGAAGGTCCTATTAATGAAGAAAAAGCAGCGAGAGCCGCACAACTTTCTTTCGAAAAATACTGTTCGGTTTCTAAAACATTAGAGCCAACAGCAACTATACATTACAAAGTAGTTTTAAATAATAAATCATTATAGTTTAATTAAAGATTGGATTTGAATATCCGAACAACTTTAAGCCTTAAACTTTAAACTAAAAATAAAATGAACGAACAAGAATTTGGTTTTGAAACGCAAGCCATACGCACCCAATTAGAAAGAACCCAATTTCAAGAACACTCGGTTCCTTTATACTTAACATCAAGTTTTGTATTTGAGGATGCCGAAGATATGCGTGCTTCTTTTGCTGAGGAGAAGGATAGAAATATTTATAGCCGTTACAGTAATCCCAATACTAATGAATTTATAGAGAAAATTTGTAAAATGGAAGGTGCTGAATCGGGATTTGCTTTTGCCTCAGGAATGGCGGCTGTATATTCAACCTTGGCGGCTTTGTTGAACTCCGGAGACCATATTGTTTCGGCAAGTAGTGTTTTTGGAGCGACACATTCCTTGTTTATCAATTATTTTCCAAAATGGGGAATTGAAACATCGTATTTTGATATTGATAAGCCAGAGACCATTGAAAGTTTTATAAAACCGAATACAAAGATTCTTTTTGCAGAATCTCCAACCAATCCAGCGGTAGATATTATCGATTTGGAACTGTTAGGTACTATTGCCAAAAAACATAATTTGATTTTGATTATTGACAACTGTTTTGCGACACCTTATTTGCAGCAACCGATAAAATGGGGTGCACATTTAGTGGTACACTCAGCTACAAAATTAATGGACGGTCAAGGTAGAGTTTTGGGCGGAATAACTGTTGGTGATGCTGAATTGATTCAAAAAATCTATTTATTTTCTCGACTTACCGGTCCTTCCTTATCTCCATTTAATGCTTGGGTATTATCAAAAAGTTTAGAAACTTTAGCGATTCGTTTAGATAGACATTGTGAAAATGCCTTGAAAGTGGCTGAGTTTCTGGAAAGCCATCCCCAGGTTAATAAAGTGAAGTATCCTTTCTTGAAATCGCATCCGCAATACGAAATTGCTCAAAAGCAAATGAAATTAGGAGGCAACATCGTTGCATTTGAAATCAAAGGAGGAATAGAAGCTGGAAGAGCCTTTTTAGATAAAATAAAATTGTGTTCGCTTTCGCCAAATTTGGGAGATACCAGAACAATTGTTACGCATCCAGCATCTACAACTCACAGTAAATTAACAGTTGAAGAAAGATTAGCGGTAAGTATTACGGATGGTTTAGTACGCGTTTCAGTAGGATTAGAAACCGTGAAAGATGTAATTGCTGATTTGGAGCAGGCTCTTTCGTAAGGATTTTTGATTGCAGATTAACGATTTTTGATTGCAGATTAACTACAAATTAAAAATCGTTAATCTCCATTCACTATTCTTAAATCAAAAAGTATATTTTTGTTGTTACAATATAAAAAGAATGTTGATTTCAGATAGCTTTGAAATCTGCAATCAAAAATCGTTAATCTTCAATTTTATATCTTTTAAATGCTTTCAAAAAAAACAAAATACGGAATAAAAGCATTGACTTTTTTGGCACGCCAGAAAGATCAAACGCCGATACAAATTGCTGAAATAGCAAAGAGTGAACATATTTCGATTAAGTTTTTGGAAAGTATTTTACTACTGTTACGCCATTCTGGTTTTTTAGGTGCCAAAAAAGGAAAGGGAGGAGGCTATTATTTGATAAAAGATCCTAAGGAAATAAATATGGCCCATGTCTATAGAATTCTCGAAGGGCCAATTGCGTTACTTCCTTGTGCCAGCCACAATTTTTATGAGCCCTGTGACGACTGTACGGATGAAGCTACTTGCGCGGTTCGTAAACTAATGACAGAAGTTCGTGACAATACGCTTATGATATTGGAAAACAATACGCTGGCAGATATCGCTTTTTAGACAATAAATTACAAAAAAAATTTTGTAGTTAAGTTAAAAGTTTTACTTTTGCATAGTAATCTACTATTCCGATAGGGTAATGGATTTAAATAATAAAAAACAGTTGAATTTTAAAAGCATGAGCAAAGAATTGAAAGAGGTTAATATCAACGTAAAATCGGGAACTACTTTCGCAGAGCGGTTATGGGTTGTAATTCCTGTTGTTTTGTTGGTAGGGTTGTTTTCGACATTAGTGTACAATCATTATGCTGAGTTTTCATGGAATGGTTTTTTGGCTGGTTTTAATCAGGAATTCCTAATCTTTTTCTGTATCGGGATATTTGCGCAATTAGTGGATGGAACTTTAGGAATGGGTTATGGAGCAACTTCGACCTCTTTTTTATTGGCGTATGGAATTCCGCCAGCAATCAGCAGTACAGGAGTTCACGTTGCTGAAATGTTTACGACAGGAGCTTCTGCTATTTCTCATCATCGCTTTGGGAATATCAATAAAAAATTAGTGAGACATTTGTTAATTCCGGGTGTTTTGGGTTCTATTGCCGGTGCTTATTTATTGTCGGATGTGATTGACGGAGATGCGATTAAGCCATTTATAGCCGTGTATATGATTGCGCTGGCCATTATAATTATTAGAAAAGCATTGAAAAAGAATATCATTAAAAAGAAAACTAAAAAATTAGGTATTTTGGCTTCTTTTGGAGGTTTTATGGATGCTGTTGGTGGTGGTGGATGGGGGCCAATCGTGACTTCAACCTTACTTGGAAACGGCAGAAATCCTAGATACACTATCGGTTCTGTGAATGCAGCCGAGTTTGCAGTAGCTTTTGCCAGTGGTGTAACATTTATGCTTTTTGGAGGAATACAAGGATGGCAAGTGATTATAGGGTTGATTTTAGGTGGTGTGATTGCCGCTCCAATTGCCGCTATTTTAGTCAATAAAATAAAGAGAAAACCTATGATGATTTTGGTAGGGATTTTAATTATTATTTTGAGTTTAAAAACACTGTCTAAATTATTATAAAGAGAAACGAAATTATGAGCATAGCAATAACCAATACTTTATTAGATAAAACAAAGGATTTTTCAATTGAAGAAACACTTTCGTTTTTAGCTAATGAATACAAAGATAAAGTGGTTTTCTCTACTTCTTTTGGGCAGGAAGATCAAGTAATAACAGCTTTAATTGGTCAAAATAATTTGCCAATTAACATTTTTACGTTGGATACTGGTAGATTATTTCAAGAAACGTATGATGTTTTCCATAAAACATTAAAAAAGTATAAAATCGATATTAAAACGTATTTCCCCGAAGCTTCTGAAGTAGAAAATTTGTTAAATCAAAAAGGCCCAAACAGCTTTTACGAATCAGTGGAGAATAGAAAAGAATGTTGTTATATTCGAAAAGTGGCGCCTTTGACTAAAGCATTAAAAGAGAATGAAATCTGGATTACCGGTTTGCGTGCGGAACAATCAGAAAATAGAAATGATTTGGCAGCCTTTGAATACGATGCCCATTTTAATATTATCAAATTCAATCCATTATTGAAATGGACTTTAGAAGAGGTTCAAAAATATATAGACGATAATAATGTGCCACAAAACACCTTGCATAAAAAAGGTTTTGTAAGCATTGGTTGTGCACCTTGTACCAGAGCAATTGCACCTGGAGAAGATATCAGAGCAGGAAGATGGTCTTGGGAATCGAGTCATAAAGAATGTGGTTTACACCAAAAATAAAAAGTTTAATCGTTTATCTGTTTGGTCGTTTAACCGAATAAACAAATAAACAAATTACCAAATAATAATGAGTACCATATTAAAAACAAACGCTTTAGAAAGCGAAGCGATATACATATTTAGAGAAGTAATTTCTCAATTTGACAAGCCGGTTTTACTTTTCTCTGGAGGAAAAGATTCGATTACATTGGTGCGTTTAGCACAAAAAGCATTTTTTCCTGCAAAAATTCCTTTTCCATTGTTGCACGTAGATACTGGACACAATTTTCCGGAAACAATTGAATTTAGAGACAAATTAGTTGCTGAATTAGGATTGGAATTAATCGTTCGTAATGTTCAGGATGCTATTGACGAAGGTAAAGTGGTGGAAGAATCTGGAAAATATTCCAGCAGAAACAGTTTGCAAACGACTACACTTTTGGATGCAATCGAAGAATTTAAATTTGATGCTTGTATTGGTGGTGCGCGACGTGATGAAGAAAAAGCAAGAGCTAAAGAACGTATTTTTTCTGTTCGTGATGATTTTGGTCAATGGGATGAGAAAAACCAACGTCCGGAATTATTTGATATTCTGAACGGAAAAATTGAAAATGGTCAAAACGTTCGTGTTTTCCCAATTTCTAACTGGACTGAACTAGATGTGTGGAGTTATATTGAGCAAGAGCAAATTGAAATCCCATCGATTTACTTTTCACACAAACGTAAAGTATTCTTGAGAGACGGTATGATTTGGTCACATTCTCCATTTGTATACCAAGAAGAAGATGAAGAAATCGAAGAAAGAATTGTTCGTTTTAGAACCGTTGGAGATATGAGTTGTACGGCAGCTGTTGATTCTTACGCAGCAACAATTCAAGAAGTAGTAGGCGAAATCAGATCTTCGACTATTTCAGAAAGAGGAGCGAGAATAGATGACAAACGTTCTGAAGCTGCAATGGAGAAAAGAAAACAACAAGGATACTTTTAGAATCCCCACCCCGACCCTCCCCGAAGGAAGGGAGCCGAAACTGGATTAGTGTTGGTTTTGAGTTTTGGGAAAAGAATGTAGAAAATAAAAGTAAAATAGTAATTATAAAAACATACCAGACTCGTCTCCCTTCCCTTCGGGGAGGGTCGGGGAGGGGAAAATATAAAGGTAATATGGAAGTTTTAAAAATAGCAACAGCAGGAAGTGTAGATGACGGAAAGAGTACCTTAATCGGGAGATTATTATACGATACAAAATCATTGACTACAGATAAGATTGAAGCAATAGAAAAAAGCAGCAAGCAAAAAGGATATGATTATCTTGATTTTTCTTTGGCTACCGATGGTTTGGTTGCTGAGAGAGAACAAGGAATCACGATTGATGTAGCGCATATTTATTTTTCAACAGCAAAGAAAAGTTACATTATTGCCGATACTCCGGGTCACGTAGAATATACACGAAACATGGTTACGGGAGCTTCGACTTCGCAGGTTTCGATCATTTTGATTGATGCTCGTAAAGGAGTTATTGAGCAAACGTACAGACACTTTTTCATCAATAATTTATTGAGAGTAAAAGAAGTGATTGTTGCGGTAAACAAAATGGATTTGGTTGATTATTCGGAAGAAGTGTACAACAAAATAAAAGCTGATTTTCAGGCGTTGAACAGCAAAAGTTCATTCAAAGAGCAAAACGTAAGTTACATTCCGTTGAGTGCTATTAACGGAGGAAACGTTGCAGACAAATCAGAAAACATGCCTTGGTACACTGGACAAACGGTTTTGGAACATTTAGAAGCTTTAGAGCCAGAAGATGTTTTTGAAACAGGAAAAGCACGTTTCCCGGTTCAAACGGTTATTAGACCAAAAACAGAAGAGTATCATGACTTCAGAGGATATGCCGGAAAATTATATGGTAATAATATTAAAGTGGGCGATGCGGTAACCGTTCTTCCTTCGTTAACAGAATCTAAAGTGACTAATATTCACTTTTTTGACAAACAATTTGATGAAGCGACAGCAGGTTCCTCGATTACTTTGGAACTAGAAAATGATATCAATGTAACAAGAGGTGACATGATTGTAAAATCGAATGAGTTGCCTAAAATAGAAAAAGATATCAATACAACGATTTGTTGGATGGATAGCAAAAAGTTAGTTCCAGGTACAAAATATTTGGTACAACATAATACGAACAGAGTTTTGGCGAAAATTGAAAGCGTAAAAAACGTAATCGCAACCGATTATTCGGGAGTTACACCAGCAACTCAATTGAGCATTAATGAAATTGGTGAAGTAAATATTAAATTGAGTAAAGCCTTGTATTTTGATGCCTACAACGACAACAAATCAAACGGCGCTTTTATTTTAATAGATGTTGCTACTAATACCACAGCGGGAGTTGGATTTATTCGTTAGTTTTTGGCTTAAGCCAAAAATAAAATCCAAACATAATTAATATCCAATAGCCTAAAGTCAAGAAAAGATGGAAAGTTTTAGAACCGAAATAGAAGATCCGATTGTCCAAAAAGACATTATCGATTTAGAAAGAAAAATTGCTTTATTCCGTGACGGGAAAATTGATGATGAGCGTTTCCGTAGCCTTCGTTTGGCGAGAGGAGTGTACGGTCAACGTCAGGAAGGCGTACAAATGATTCGTATCAAATTGCCTTTTGGTAAAGTGACCAGCGAACAATTGTTGCGAATTACTAAAGTTTCTGATGAATATTCAACCGGGCGTTTGCACATTACTACGCGTCAGGATATCCAGATTCACTATGTAAGTTTGGATAGAACACCACAACTTTGGGCTGAACTGGAGAAAGATGATGTTACACTTCGTGAAGCTTGTGGAAACACCGTGAGAAATATTACGGCTAGTGAAACGGCAGGTATCGATGGGGAAGAGCCTTTTGATGTGTCGCCTTATGCGCATGCGTTGTTTCAGTTTTTCTTGAGAAACCCGGTTTGTCAAGAGATGGGACGTAAATTCAAAATGTCATTTTCGTCTTCAGATAAAGATACAGGATTGAGTTATTTGCATGATTTAGGATTTATTCCAAAAATTGTAAATGGCGAAAGAGGTTTTAAAGTAATGTTAGGTGGAGGATTAGGTTCTCAACCAAGTCATGCTGAATTATTATCGGAGTTTATTCCGGTAAACCAAATTATCCCAACAACTGAAGGTGTTTTAAGAATTTTTGATCGCTATGGCGAAAGAGCAAAACGTTTAAAAGCACGTATGAAATTCCTAATCAAAGATTTGGGAAGAGACGAGTTTTTACGATTGGTGGAGGAAGAGAAAAAAGCGTTGTCTCACCAAACAGTTGAAATCGATACGACAGCTTTTGATGGTGAAATTCCAGCTCCTTTATTGGAAGTTCCAAAAGTAGTAATCGAAGATGCAGCTGCTTTCGAAGCTTGGAAAAAATCAAATGTAATCGCGCAAAAACAAGCGGGTTATGTAGCGATTGGAATTAAAGTTTTATTAGGTGATTTTTATACTGATAAAGCTAGAGCATTGGCAGAATTAATCAAAAATTATGCGGCTAATGAATTGCGTTTTTCTTTGAGACAGGATATTTTAATTCGTCACGTAAAAGAAGAAAACCTACCATTTTTCTACCAAGAATTAGCCAAATTAGATTTTGTGGCTTTGGGTTACAATACCATTTCAGATATTACAGCTTGTCCGGGAACAGATACGTGTAATTTAGGAATTGCAAGCAGTACCGGAATCGCAGTAGAACTAGAAAGAGTTTTAGAAACAGAATATCCACAATACAGCAACAATAAGGAAATCACGATTAAAATCAGTGGTTGTATGAATGCGTGTGGACAACACAATATGGCCGAAATTGGTTTTCAGGGAATGTCTATCAATTCAGGAAAATTAGTAGCGCCAGCGTTACAAGTTTTATTAGGTGGAGGAAATTTAGGAAACGGAAACGGAAGATTTTCTGATAAAGTAATCAAAATTCCAAGCCGAAGAGGACCTGATGCATTGCGTTTCATCTTAAATGATTTTGAAACAAACGGAAACGGACAATCATTTTTGAATTATTATGATGCCAAAGGGGAAAAATATTTCTACGAATTTTTGAAACCATTAGCCGATTTGACTAATCTTACCGAAGCTGATTTTGTAGATTGGGGTAATGCTGATAATTACGTGAAAGCAGTTGGAGTAGGAGAATGTGCAGGTGTAGTAATTGATTTAGTAGCTACTTTAATATTAGAAGCTAAAGATAAAATGACTTTTGCGCAAGAAGCTTTTGATGAAGGAAAATGGGCTGATGCGATTTATTTAGCGTATGCCGGATTTGTAAATGGAGCTAAAGCATTATTACTTGCTGAAAACCAAAAAACAAATCACCATGCAGGAATTATCGATTTGTTTGACACGGTTTTCATCGAAAGCAATAAAATTGAGTTGAATTCAACGTTCAAAGATTTAGTATACCAAATCAGAGCGAATGAGCCTTCTGCGGAATTTGCACAAAAATACATTCAAGAAGGAGTTGCCTTTTTTGAAAACATAGAAAAATACAGAGCAAAAGATTTAGCTAATGCATAATACAATACAACCAAAAGTAACTTTAGTAGGCGCTGGTCCTGGCGATCCGGATTTGCTTACTCTGAAAGGAGTAAAAGCACTTGCTGAAGCGAATGTGGTTTTGTATGATGCGCTGGCCAATGATGAAATAATGATTCATGCGCCAAAAAGTGCCATAAAAATATTTGTGGGTAAACGAAAAGGTTGCCATGAATATACGCAAGACCAAATCAATCAGTTGATTGTTGATAATGCGCTTACGTACGGAAATGTCGTTCGATTAAAAGGTGGAGATCCATTTATTTTTGGACGTGGAAGCGAAGAAATAGAATTCGCAGAAAGTTTTGGAATCCCTACATTTGTAGTACCCGGAATTTCATCTTCGATTGCAGTTCCCGCTTACCAAGGAATTTCTTTGACAAAAAGAGGTGTTTCAGAAAGTTTTTGGGTAATTACAGGTACGACTTTCGACAGGAATTTGTCAAATGATGTAGCGTTAGCTGCGCAATCATCGGCAACTGTTGTGATTTTAATGGGAATGAGCAAATTATCACAAATTGTTTCTTTGTTCCAAAAAGAATCCAAAGGAGAAACTCCCGTTGCAATTATTCAAAACGGAACTACTCCACAAGAAAAAATTGGAGTTGGAACGATTGACACAATTCAAGTAGTTGTAGCTGCGAATAAATTAAGCTCGCCAGCAATAATTGTTATTGGCGAAGTGGTTAAAGAAAGTAATAAGTTGAAAGGATTTTACGAAGAATTTCTATCAAACGAAATACGATTATAATGGAAAGAAATGAATTATATCCTGTTTTTTTAAAACTACAAAACCTGAATGTGTTGATTGTAGGTGGAGGAAACGTGGGTTTAGAAAAATTATCTTTCATGTTGAAATCAAGTCCGAATGCGAATGTTGAGGTAGTTGCACCAAGGTTTTTGCCGGAATTGGAAGAATTGGTCGAAAGACATCCTTCGGTGAAATTGACTAAAGCCAAGTTCAAGAAAAAAATGTTGAAAAAACGACACATGGTAATTGCCTGTACCGATGATTTAAAAGTCAATAAACGAGTATTTGATTTGTCTCGAAAAAGATATTTGATTTGCAATATTGCTGATACACCAGATTTGTGTGATTATTATTTGGGCGGAATTGTAACCAAAGGAAATGTCAAAATTGCTATTTCAACTAATGGAAAATCACCGACAACAGCCAAAAGATTACGGGAATTTTTCGAAGAAATAATTCCGGATGATATCAATAAAATGGTTGAAAATCTAAATGAATATCGCAAGACACTAAAAGGAAATTTCGAAGAAAAAGTACAAAAAATGAACGAAATCACCGAAGCATTAAAAAATAAAGAATAAATCAGAGCAAAATAGCGAATGATATTTATCATTGAAAGCAGTAAAAATCAATCGTTAATTTGCAATTAAATAGTTTAGCATAATTACATTACATAAAGAATAAAAAAATGATTAAAACAGACATACTTATAATAGGAGCCGGACCAACAGGTTTATTCGCAGTTTTTGAAGCAGGATTGTTAAAACTGAAATGTCATATTTTAGATGCTTTGCCACAAGCAGGCGGACAATTATCTGAATTATATCCAAAAAAACCTATTTATGATATTCCAGGTTTTCCGGAAGTATTAGCCGGAGATTTAGTAGATAATTTAATGGAACAAATCAAGCAATTCGAACCAGGATTCACACTGGGAGAACGTGCAGAAACCATTGAAAAACAAGAAGACGGAAGTTTTATTGTGACTTCAAATAAAGGAAAAAAATTCCATGCTCCTGTGGTAGCAATTGCAGGTGGTTTAGGAAGTTTTGAACCAAGAAAACCATTGATTGAAGACATCGAGTTTTACGAGGATAAAGGAATTAAATACTTTATTAAAAACCCGGAAAAATTCAGAGACAAAAGAGTCGTGATTGCCGGAGGAGGAGATTCTGCTTTGGACTGGAGTATTTTCTTGTCGAATGTTGCTTCTGAGGTAACTTTGATTCACCGTAGAAACGAATTCAGAGGGGCTTTAGATTCTGTAGAAAAAGTACAGGAATTGAAGAACTCAGGAAAAATAAAAATGATTACGCCGGCAGAAGTAGTTGGCTTGAATGGAGCTGAACATTTAGAGTCAATTGATATTGAGGAAAATGGTGCACATAGAACCATTGCGACGGATTATTTTATTCCACTTTTTGGATTAACACCAAAATTAGGTCCTATCGGAGACTGGGGATTAGACATTGAAAAAAATGCCATCAAAGTAAATAATGCTTTAGATTACCAAACGAACATTCCAGGTATTTTTGCCATTGGTGACGTAAATACTTATCCGGGAAAACTGAAATTGATTCTTTGTGGTTTCCACGAAGCCACATTAATGTGTCAGGCAGCCTATCAAATCATCAATCCAGGTAAGAAATATGTATTGAAATACACTACAGTTTCTGGTGTTGACGGATTTGACGGAACCCGTAAAGAAGCTCCAAAAGCCGTGGTGAAAGCCATAGTTTAACAACATAATACAAACTAGTTAAAAAATATAGCGCTAATACTTGCAAGTATTAGCGCTATGTCTTTACTTTGCACTGTTCATATATTTATTGAAAGTTATCACGAAAGGCGGAGGGAAAGACCCAATGAAACCTTAGCAACCCTTTATCTTTAAAGAAGGTGCTACATTCTACTTTATACAGAACCAGTTTCAGTATTTAAGATAGATAACACATGAATACTCACTTAGTATTTCTCAAACCCTTTCTTGACAACATATCGATATTTAGCTTACTGAATTTATTTCAGTATCAGGAGCGAACAATTGGCGTTTTTTTGTCAATACCGTTCCCGCTTTTCGTTGCAATCTTTCTCATCCTTAAACAAGTTTAGGACGAGAAAGGATTTTCACTGCAAACGTAGTTCATCGAACTCCTATGAAAATAGTAATTAAGTGAGGTAATCGGGGCTAAAGAGCTAATATATTGAACTTTTGGAATTAATAATAAGCGCTTAATACTATAATGTTTTGCGAGAATAAAACAAAAGATGTCAACAATTCAAGAAGCTATTAAAAAAAACATACTCATACTCGATGGAGCTATGGGAACCATGTTGCAACGCTACAATTTTTCCGAAGAAGATTTTCGAGGAGAACGTTTCAAAGATTTTCCACATTCCTTAAAAGGGAACAACGATTTATTGTCATTAACGCAACCACAAGCGATTCGTGCCGTTCACGCAGCTTATTTTGAAGCAGGAGCGGATATTGTTGAAACCAATACTTTTTCTGGAACTACTATCGGAATGGCCGATTATCATCTGGAAGATTTGGTATACGAACTCAACTATGAATCAGCAAGAATTGCCCGTGAAGTAGCCGATGAATTCACAGCCAAAAATCCGGATAAACCTCGTTTTGTAGCAGGTTCAATAGGACCAACAAACAGAACGGCCAGCATGTCACCAGATGTAAATGATCCGGGATACAGAGCGGTAACTTTTGATGATTTACGTATTGCATACAAACAACAAGTAGAAGCGTTGATTGACGGAGGAAGTGATTTGCTTTTGGTAGAAACTATTTTCGACACTTTAAATGCAAAAGCGGCCCTTTTCGCTATTGAAGAAGTCAAAGACGAACGCAATATCGATATTCCAATAATGGTTTCCGGAACGATTACGGATGCATCAGGAAGAACACTTTCGGGTCAAACCGTAGAAGCTTTTTTGGTTTCGGTTTCGCATATACCATTATTGAGCGTAGGTTTCAATTGTGCTTTGGGAGCTGATTTGCTGAAACCATATCTACAGACTTTGGCACATAATACGTCATTCAATGTTTCGGCGCATCCTAATGCAGGATTACCAAATGCATTTGGTGAGTACGATGAAACACCAGAACAGATGCAAGCTTTCATCAAAGAATATTTAGACGACAATTTAGTAAATATCATAGGTGGTTGTTGCGGAACAACGCCAGAGCACATCAAGTTGATTGCTGATATCGCAAAGGAGTATAAACCTAGAGTATCAACAGCGACAATGTAACGTAGAGACGCGATGTATCGCGTCTGAGAAAAAGAAACTACAATGACACTTAATTTGTAACGTCAGCACACAAAGAAGAATAATAAAATATAAAATTCACCAATAGAAAAGTCTATTTTTTAAAGAATAAAAAATAGTTATTGTTTTTTTGATAAGAAATGTAAATTGCAATGCTTATGGATTGTTATATTTAATGATAGTTGGACGAAAGTTGCATAATAAAAGGTAATACCGATGAGCCTTTAATAGTAGAAATAGACAAGAGGATTTTTCTTGTAGACATATTACAAAACTAAAAATAAATACAATGGAAGATAGATATGAACTAGGAAGTGATTATTGGGATAATCTAGATTGTGGTTATGAAAAGAGTGAGCCTAGTAATAAGAGTAATGAAGAATTAGAAGATGAATACCAATCTATATATCATGAGAAGCAGATAATAGGGTTTAGAACAGAAATCCGTGAATTTACTGAAAGGATAGATTATTATGGGAAAATAGTGTCGTATTATAAAAGAAAATTGATTATCGATACTAAGATCTATACTTCGATGGTTGAACAGGTGAGGAATGATACTAAAGAATTGGAATCATATAAAGCCAAGATTCAAGTAGGTGGTTCTGATCAATCTTCCGCTTATTTATATAAGAGATATGGGGATGAAATACTAAAAAGATATTCAGATAGTATTGAATCATACACTAAACAAGCTGAGCTGTTTATATCCTTGACAGGTGAAAGTGAGAGAAAAATCGATTATTTTGGAAAAAAGTTAGCTGAATATAAGAAAGAATTGAAAATTAGTAGAGATTATCTAAAGAATTATAATTATGAAAATGATCTTAATTAGATATACTACAAAAATATAGCTTCCAAGCTAGCGCGAGCGTCCCGCTCGTGCCCACAAACAAAAGCAGGATAAAAGGTTTGAACAATAGAATTATAATTTGGAATGGGCACGAGCGGGACGCTCGCGCTAGCAAAGTAAGAGTTCCGTAGGAACGATATGTTTTTGTAGCAACGGCATTTATTCCGTTGAATGAAAAGGAAATAGGATTTTGGGATATTCTGTTGAATGAAAATAGTGTTGAATTGTTGAAAATCCGCGTGAGGGATAGCAGTGAAAAGCCCACAGTCTCGTCTTTTCGGACGAGACGAGGACTTGTAACGAATAGCCCGACCCTTTTGGGTCACGCCCAATATAATAAGAAACAAAAAAGCTAAACCTACACCGTTTTTGAAACCGTGCAGGATTAAATAAAACAAAAATGGCACACGCAGAAAAGAGAAGAAACCTTGTATTATCGGGATTAGAGCCTTTAATCATTACGCCGGAAAGCGTTTTTGTGAATATTGGTGAACGTACGAATGTAACAGGTTCTAGAAAATTCCTTCGATTAATCAAAGAAGAAAAATACGAAGAAGCACTTAGCATTGCAAAAGAGCAAGTAGAAGGTGGCGCACAAATCATCGATATTAATATGGATGAAGGAATGCTCGATGGCGAATATGCTATGACAAAATTCCTAAATCTAATCGCTGCCGAGCCTGATATTTCCAGAGTGCCAATTATGATTGACAGCTCGAAATGGGACATTATCGAAGCGGGTTTAAAAGTAGTGCAAGGAAAGAGTGTTGTAAACTCAATTTCTTTAAAAGAAGGGGAAGAACAATTCATTCATCATGCTAAATTGATCAAGCGCTACGGCGCTGCAGCAATTATTATGGCTTTTGATGAAACAGGACAAGCTGATAATTACGAACGAAGAGTTGAAATTTGCCAACGTTCGTATGATATTTTGGTAAACAAAGTTGGTTTTCCTCCGCAAGACATCATTTTTGATTTGAATATATTTCCAGTAGCTACTGGAATGGAAGAACACCGCTTGAACGCATTGGATTTCTTTAGAGGAACAAAATGGGTTAGAGAGAATCTTCCACATGCGCATATTAGTGGTGGTGTGAGTAATGTTTCTTTCTCGTTTAGAGGAAATGATACGGTTCGTGAAGCGATGCACTCTGTTTTCTTATATCATGCGATTCAACATGGTATGACGATGGGAATCGTGAATCCAGAAATGCTTTCTATTTACGATGAAATTCCAAAAGATCTTTTAGAACACGTTGAAGATGTAATCTTGAACAGACGCGATGATGCCACAGAAAGATTGTTGGACTTTGCCGAGAATGTAAAAGGAGATGTAAAGAGTAATGAAAAAACAGTTCAAGAATGGCGTTCGGGAACTATTCAGGAACGATTGACGCATTCGCTAGTAAAAGGAGTTGATGAATTTATAGAAATTGACGTAGAAGAAGCCAGACTTGCAGCAACAAAACCTATCGAAGTAATTGAAATCAATTTAATGGCAGGAATGAATGTCGTAGGAGATTTATTTGGTTCAGGAAAAATGTTTTTACCACAAGTGGTGAAATCAGCGCGTGTAATGAAAAAAGCAGTAGCTTATTTATTGCCATTTATTGAAGCCGAAAAAGATGGTGTTTCAAGTTTTGCAGGTCGTATATTAATGGCGACTGTAAAAGGCGATGTACACGATATTGGTAAAAATATTGTTTCGGTTGTTTTGGCTTGTAACAATTATGAGATTATTGATTTAGGTGTGATGGTTGCGCCTGAGAAAATTATCGCTGCAGCTATAGAACACAATGTTGATATTATCGGTCTAAGCGGATTGATAACACCTTCATTGGATGAAATGGTGTATTTGGCTAAAGAATTAGACAAAAGAAATATAAAAATCCCAGTGATGATTGGTGGAGCAACGACTTCGCGCGCGCATACTGCCGTGAAAATTGCACCACAGTATAGAGAAACGGTTATTCACGTAAATGATGCTTCGAGAGCCGTAACGGTTGCCGGAAATTTATTGAACAGTGAGAAAAAAATATATGCAAGTGACATCAGAGCAGAATATGATGCTTTTAGAGAGACTTTTTTGAATCGTTCGCGTGACAAAAATTTCTTAACTATTGAGCAAGCTCGTGTCAATAAATTGAAATTAGATTGGGAAAATTACAACCCAATGAAGCCTAATTTTATTGGAACAAAAACAATCGAAGTCGATTTGGATGTTTTGGTTCCGTATATTGACTGGACACCCTTTTTTAGAACATGGGAATTGTTTGGGAAATATCCAGCGATTTTAACAGATACTGTTGTTGGAGAACAAGCTACTTCAGTTTTTGCGGATGCTAAAGAAATGTTGGGCGTTATTTTGAAAGAAAAGAAACTGACAGCCAAAGGAATCTACGGAATTTTTCCAGCGAATCAAGTGAATGATGATGACATCGAATTGAGCGACGAAAGTGGAAAAGTACTAGAGAAATTCTTGACGTTGCGTCAGCAATCACAAAAAACAAAAGGTGCCCCAAATATCGCTTTATCTGATTTTATCGCTCCGAAAGACAGCGGTAAAACGGATTATATGGGAGCATTTTGTGTAACAACCGGTTTTGGTGTGGATGAATGGGCAGCTGAATTCGAAAAAGATTTAGACGATTATAATTCGATCATGGTCAAAGCATTGGCGGATCGTTTTGCAGAAGCTTTCGCAGAATATTTGCACGAAAAAATCCGTAAAGAGATTTGGGGTTACGCTGCTGATGAAAATTTATCTACCGAGGCTATGATTGAAGAGGTTTATAAAGGAATTCGTCCAGCACCGGGTTATCCGGCTTGTCCTGACCATTTAGAAAAACCTACGATTTGGAAATTACTAAATGTAGAACAAGAAATTGGAGTGACTTTAACAGAAAGTATGGCGATGTGGCCGGCTTCATCGGTTTCTGGATATTATTTTGGAAACCCGGAAAGTAAGTATTTTGGACTTGGAAAAATAAAAGAAGACCAAGTTATTGATTATGCCAAACGAAGAAGCGTATCGACAGAAGTTGCCATGAAATGGCTGAACCCAAATATAGCAGATTAGAAAATAGTTTAAAGTTGAAATTTTGTTTAAAGTTTAAAGTTTAAAGTTGTTCGAGAGAACCTTAAACCTTAAACCTTAAACTTCAAACTAAAGAAAATGAAAGTAACACAACATATTGAAGACGCAAAAGGAGAAACTTTATTCTCTTTCGAAATTATTCCACCTCAAAAAGGCAAAAGCATTCAGGAATTATACGATAATATTGATCCGTTGATGGAGTTTAAACCACCATTTATAGATGTAACTACTTCTCGCGAAGAATATATTTACGTGGATAAAGGCAATGGTTTATTAGATAAGAAACTGACCAGAATGCGTCCGGGAACGCTTGGAATTTGTGCTTCGATAAAGCATAAATACAACGTAGATACGGTTCCTCACGTGCTTTGCGGTGGTTTTACTAAAGAAGAAACTGAGTATTTATTAGTCGATTGTCATTATCTTGGAATTGATAATGTGATGGCGTTACGTGGCGATGCGATGAAAGACGAGCAATATTTTATTCCGAAACAAGGAGGAAATGATTTTGCGGTTGATTTAGTGAAACAAATCAACCAATTGAATTGCGGGAAATATTTGCACGATGTAATGGATATTGATAATAAAGCCAATTTTTGTATTGGTGTTGCTGGATATCCGGAGAAGCATTTGGAGTCTCCATCCTTACAATCTGATTTAAAAAGGTTGAAAGAAAAAGTTGATGCAGGTGCGGATTACGTGGTGACACAAATGTTCTTTGATAATGCTAAATACTTTGAATTTGTTGCCAAAGCTAGAGAAATGGGAATTACTGTACCTATTATTCCAGGTATTAAACCAATTGCCGTAAAAAGACATTTGCAAGTATTACCGCAAATTTTCAGAATTGATTTGCCGGAAGATTTAATTCATGCGGTTGACCAATGTAAAAATAATACTGATATCAGGGAAGTAGGAATTGAATGGGCAATTCAACAATCTTTAGAATTGAAAGCTGCAGGAGTTCCGGTATTGCATTATTATTCTATGGGAAAATCAGAGAATATTAGACAAATTGCGAGTAAGGTTTTTTAATTCCCCAATCGTATTTTATAAAAAAAGCTCGTTTAAAATCAAATTTAAACGAGCTTTTTTAGTTGTAAACTACTTTGTAATCTCTCTAAATACTGCCTCGAGGTTTTTATTTTTCTGATTCAGTTGAAGTGTTTTCAAACCATTGGCATTAGCAAAATCAAAAACAGCCGGTCGCATGTCTTTATCCGCTTTGAAAGTCAATTCCCAAATCATGTCGTGTGTATTCTTGTAAGAAACTAGATTTTCGATTTTGGCAATAGCTTGTTCCTCTATTTTATAATCAAATTCTACTTCGATAACTTGCTCCTTGTCTTCGGAAATTAAGTGGTCCAGTTTTTTATCGGTAACAATTTTGCCGTTATTGATGATAATAACGCGGTCACAAATGGCTTCTACTTCCTGCATAATGTGCGTAGAAAGGAAAACGGTTTTGTCTTTCCCTACGTTTTTAATCACATTACGAATTTCCATTAATTGATTTGGGTCTAAACCGGTTGTTGGTTCGTCAAGAATCAAAACATCTGGATTGTGTAATAAAGCATTGGCAAGGCCTACACGCTGACGATATCCTTTGGATAATTGTCCTATTTTTTTATGACTTTCGGTACTTAAACCTGTCAATTGAATTACTTCTTCAATGCGGGATTTGGCTACTTTGTACACATCTGCGTTAAAAGCCAAATATTCTCTCACATACAAATCTAAATACAACGGATTGTGTTCCGGTAAATAACCAATAGAAAGCTGAACAGCTTTTTGCTGTGTGTTTACATCGTTTCCATTTACGATAGCTGTACCTTCATCGGCATTGATATACGTTGTCAATATTTTCATTAAAGTCGATTTTCCGGCTCCATTTGGACCTAAAAAACCAACAATTTCCCCTTTATTAATGGAAAATGAAATGTTATCCAGTGCTTTTTGGGCACCGTAGCTTTTGGATATATTAGTAACTTCTATTGACATGGAATTTTATTTGTTGCAAAAGTAAACAGAAAAAGTATTGATTTATTGTTTTTTGTAGCCCAATAGCTAAAAAGTCATTAATCAAAGTTTTACAAAGCGAGATGATATTCTATTTTAGATTTATATATTTACCATAAACTATATAGATATGAATTTGAAAAATACACAATCGGGCAGTTTCTTGAAAAACTACAAAAGTATTTTATTGCTACTTGGCGGGATTCTGGCAGGAAGTATATTGGGTTTAGTTTTTGGGAAAGGAGTAGAAGTCATTAAACCTTTGGGCGATATATTTCTGAATTTATTGTTCACAGCAATTATCCCTTTGATTTTTTTTACGATTGCATCTTCGATTGCCAATTTAGAAAAATCAGAGAAATTGGGGAAGTTGTTTGTAATCGTCATTGGCGTATTTTTAAGTACAGTATTGATTTCGGCCATTTTGATGATTGTTGGCGTATTGTTATTCCCTGTTCAGCAAGATATTATTATTTCCAAAATTCCATTGGAAACCATTCAGGAAAGTTCTACGGGTTCACAAATTACCCAGTTGCTTACTGCTAGTGACTTTTTTGAACTGTTGTCCCGTAAGAATATGTTGGCGCTTATTATATTTTCTTTTTTAATAGGATTTGCCAGTTTGCATTCGGGAGAAAAAGGGAAAGATTTCAGTCGCTTCCTAAATTCAGGAAATGAAGTGATGAAGCAATTGTTACACATGATTATGAAAACGGCTCCAATAGGTTTGGGTGCTTATTTTGCGTATCAGGTTGGGATTTTTGGACCGCAATTATTTGGCGCTTACGCAAAACCTTTAGGGCTTTATTATGCGGTTTGTGCTTTTTATTTTGTCGTATTTTTTAGTTTGTATGCTTTTATCGCCGGAGGGAAATTAGGATTTAAAGTATTTTGGAAAAACAATATTACGCCTTCATTAACGGCATTGGGAACCTGCAGCAGCATTGCGACAATTCCGGCGAATCTCGAAGGTGCCGAAAAAATGAATATCCCGAGTCATATCAGGAATGTAGTTATTCCACTTGGCGCACCTTTGCACAAAGACGGTTCGAGTATGTCGTCCATTATAAAAATCGCGGTTATTTTTGCCATGTTTGGTAAAGATTTTACAGATCCTTATAATTTACTAGTGGCATTGGGAATTACAGTAATTGTTTCAGTAGTCGAGGGCGGAATTCCAAATGGAGGTTATATAGGTGAAATTCTAGCGATAACCGTTTATGGATTTCCTATGGAGCAAGCTCTGCCGGCAGCTATGATTGTGGGAACCTTAGTAGATCCTATGGCGACCCTGTTGAATGCAAATGGAGATTTGGTTTCAGCGATGGTAGTTGCCCGAATTGCAGAGGGGAAAAAATGGCTTTCGGCTAATTTAGCAGCTTAAACGCTTTTTAGTTTGAATTAGTTGAAAAACGAATTCAGATATTGGTAATATACAAGAGGTTAGAAGTCTCTTTTTTAGGTATTTTGCAATAATAAGCAGCTTTCACAAAGAATTCTTTTTTTGTTACATAAAACAATAATTTTTTTTTGGTCGGTTTGAAATAAGCCTTACATTTGCAGTATAATTATTAAAAATAACACATAGCATACAATGTCTAATAACCGTTTTTATTTTAGCAACACTTATTATTTCTTCTTTAGGAAGTAAGGGATTGTGCTATGGTTATTTGAAAACAAACAAACAAATAAAACTAATATACAATCCTGATGAAAATCAGGATTTTTTTTTGAATATAATTGAAATAAGATAAGTGAAAATTGATAGAATACGAATCAAAATTTCATTTTCAAATAGAAACAAATAATAACTTAGAATGAGAACTAAGATTGCAATACAAGGTATAAAAGGCTCTTTTCATCATCAGGTGGCACAGGATTATTACTATCAAAATGTTGAGGTAGATGAGTGTTTGTCTTTTGAGGAGTTAGTAGATAGTTTGCTTTCAGGAAAATCAGATCAGGCGGTTATGGCTATAGAAAACTCTATTGCAGGACCAATTATTCCGAATTATGCCTTGATTGATAAAAACAATTTACACATAATAGGTGAACATTATTTGAGAATTCATCAGAATCTAATGGCTTTAAAAGGCCAGAAAATGGAAGATATTCTGGAAGTGCATTCCCATCCTATGGCTATTTTACAATGTATGGAATTCCTGAAAAAATACCCAAACATAAAATTAGTCGAAGATAAAGATACTGCTGAAACGGCCCGCAGAATCAAGGAAAAACAATTAAAAGGGATTGCTGCAATTGCCAGTAAAACAGCTTCGGAAATGTATGATTTAGAGATTTTGGCTCCGGAGATTCAAACGATTAAAAACAACATGACTCGTTTTGTGATTATAAAAAAGCAAAATTCATTTGTACCGGAAAACGAAATCAACAGAGCGTCTATCAAATTTGAATTAGACCACAAACGCGGTAGTTTGGCTGCAGTATTAAATGTAATGAGTGATTGTAAATTGAATTTAACCAAAATTCAGTCGTTACCAAAAATAGAAACACCTTGGAAATATTCGTTTTTTGTGGATGTTACTTTCGAGAAATACGAAGATTATGCAAAAGCAAAGTCACTATTGATCATTATGGCGGAGTATTTCAAAGTGTTAGGCGAATATAAAAACACAAAATTATAATTAATCGAAAGTTACAAAGTCAAAAGAATATAAAAATACAAAACCATGATTACTACAGCGAAACGTCTGGATATAATTGAAGAATATTATTTCTCATCAAAATTGAGAGAAGTAAGACAACTGGCTTCTGAAGGGAAACCAATTATTAATATGGGAATTGGAAGTCCAGATTTACTACCGTCACAAGCAGTAATTGACGCTGTAGTTCTGGCAATGCAAGATGAAAATGCGCATCAATACCAAAGTTATCAAGGATTACCGGAATTGCGTCAAGGCATGGCTGATTTTTACAAAAATAATTACGGAGTTATGTTGAATCCGGCTAACGAAATCTTGCCTTTGATGGGTTCCAAAGAGGGAATTATGCATATTTCACTGGCTTTCTTGAATGAAGGCGATCAGGTGCTGATTCCAAATCCAGGATATCCAACATACACTTCGGTTACGAATTTAGTAGGAGCAGTTCCCATTTATTATGACTTAAAAGAAGTGAATAATTGGGAACCGGATTTTGAAGCTTTGGAAAAACTGGATTTATCTAAAGTGAAAATCATGTGGATTGGTTATCCGCACATGCCAACAGGAGCAAGAGGGAGTTTAGAGTTGTTTTCAAAATTAGTGGCTTTCGCCAAAAAAAATAGCATTTTATTAGTCAATGACAATCCGTATAGTTTTGTTTTAAATGACAATCCAATGAGTTTGTTACAAGTGGAAGGCGCAAAAGATGTGGTTTTAGAATTGAATTCTTTGAGTAAGACTTTCAACATGGCGGGCTGGAGAGTTGGGATGGTTTTAGGAAATGCAGCTTGTATTGATGCAGTTTTAAAAGTAAAAAGCAACATGGACAGCGGAATGTTTTACGGGATTCAAAAAGGGGCAATTGAAGCTTTGAAAAGTGACAAGACTTGGTTTGAATCGATGAATGCGATTTATAGAAAACGCAGAATTCTTACCGAACAACTGGCTGAGAAATTAGGTTGTAAAGTGTATAAGGAAGGTGTTGGATTATTTGTTTGGGCAAAGTTGCCTGACGGAATTACATCAGCAGAGAAATTTATTGACGAAATTCTATATGACAAATCTATTTTTATTACACCAGGAACCATTTTTGGTTCTAAAGGAGAAGGATATATTCGATTTGCACTTTGTGTAAAAGAAGAAAAAATACAAGAAGCTATAAATAGATTTTAGATTGTTGATTAACGATTCTAGATTTCAGATTTTCCTGCAAGGTTTTTAAAAAATTGTAGGTGTAAAAATAAAACGATGAAAGTATTTGTAATAGGAATAGGGTTAATTGGTGGTTCGATGGTATTAGACATTAAAACGCTGCATCCGGAAGCCAAAATTCATGGAATTGATAACAACGAAAGTCATTTGGCGGAAGCCTTAGCTTTAGGAGTTGTTGATGGAGCGGCAACATTTGAAGATTTAGTGGATGCTGACTTTGTAATTGTTTCGGTTCCTGTTGACGTAGCATTGATTGTTTTGCCAAAAGTATTGGATGTTATTGGGGATAATACGATTGTTTTTGAAGTAGGTTCTACAAAAACTCCTATTTGTGAAGCGGTTGCCAATCATCCTAAAAGGCGAAATTTTATTGCCACGCATCCTATTGCAGGAACAGAGTTTTCAGGACCTTCGGCAGCGATAAAAGGGTTATTTCAAGGGAAAACGAATATTATTTGTGAAGTAGAGAAAACCACTTTCAAATTACAGGAAAAGGCGTTGGAGCTTTTTACGGCAATGGGAATGAGGATTCGTTATATGGACCCGAAATCACATGATAAACACATTGCTTATGTGTCGCATTTGTCGCATATCAGTGCCTTTATGCTCGGAAAAACGGTAATAAATAAAGAGAAAGACGAACAGGATATTTTTGATATGGCAGGTTCCGGTTTTGAAAGCACAGTTCGATTAGCCAAAAGTTCGCCAGCAATGTGGACGCCAATTTTTAAACAAAACAGGAAGCAGGTTGTAAAAACATTGGATGAATACATTTCGAACTTATCGAAATTTAAAGAATTATTAGAAAAGGAAGATTATGATGCGATTTACCATGAAATGCAAAGCGTCAATAAAATAAAGGAAATATTAAACGGAATGAATGTTAAAAAGTAATCAGTCACATTTTACAGTTAAAAAAGAACAACACAAAAAACTAAAAAAATAAAATTAGAAAAGATGGAAAACAAGAAAGAAATGAGAAATTGGTTGAATGAATTCAATTTAACTCATCCATTTGTGATCGCAGGACCTTGTAGTGCTGAAACAGAAGAACAAGTATTGAAAATTGCACATGAATTGAAAGATTCAGATGTGAGTGTTTTTAGAGCAGGAATTTGGAAACCAAGAACACGTCCGGGAGGATTTGAAGGTGTTGGTGAAATAGGTTTGAAATGGTTGAAGAAGGCTAAAGAGCAAACAGGATTGCTAATGGGAACGGAAGTGGCAAATGCTGCTCACGTAAAATTAGCTTTGGAATATGATATCGATGTATTGTGGATTGGAGCCAGAACAACCGTAAATCCATTTGCAATGCAGGAAATTGCGGATGCTTTAGTAGGAACTAAAAAAATCGTATTGGTTAAGAATCCAGTAAATCCAGATTTGTCTTTATGGTTGGGTGGTGTTGAGCGTTTATACATGGCAGGAATTGAAAAATTAGGAGTAATTCACAGAGGTTTTTCTACATACGAAAAAACAAAATACAGAAATATTCCAGAATGGCAGATTGCTATCGAATTGCAAAATAAATTCCCTGATTTACCTTTAATCATTGACCCGTCTCATATTACAGGAGACCGTAAAATGATTCTTGAAGTAACGCAGGAAGCTTTGGATTTGAATTATGATGGTATGATTATCGAAACACATTACGATCCGGACAATGCTTGGAGTGATGCTGCACAACAAGTTACACCAGACGCTTTGAAACAAATTTTTATTGATTTGAAAGTGAGAAAAGTAAATGATGTATCTGATGAGTTTACTCAAAAAATGGCTAAGTTAAGAGCTAATATAGATGTTTTAGATGCTACTTTATTGGAATTATTAGGGAAGCGTATGAAGGTAGCAGACGAAATAGGTCAAGTGAAAAAAGATGCTAACGTTGCTGTATTGCAAAACAATCGTTGGAACGAAATTCTAGGAAAAATGATTTTAGAGGGTGAGAAAAAAGGATTGACTGAGGAATTTGTACTAAAAATGTTCAAAGCGATTCACCAGGAAAGTATTGGTCACCAAGAAAAAGTATTGAACGCATAATCATTATTTTTTTTCAAAAAATAAATCCCTACAGCTTTTTTCAAAAGGTGTGGGGATTTTTTATTTATAGGTAGTTTCAAAAACTTTAAACTTTATCCCGAAGTGTCGGGATAAACTTGAAACAAAATTTTACCTTTGCACCATGACAGGACTAGTATACAAATCTACAGGAAGTTGGTACACCGTAAAATCTGAACAAGGTGATTTTATCGAATGCCGTATGAAAGGGAAATTCCGAATTAAAGGAATCAAAAGTACCAATCCTATTGCTGTGGGCGATATTGTGGATTATGAACTCGAAGAATCCTCAGATACCGTTACGGGAACCATTCACAAGATTCACGACAGGAAGAATTATATCGTTCGGAAATCTGTGAATTTATCACATCAAATGCATATTATTGCATCTAATATTGATAGGGTTTTCTTGTTGGTTACCATTAATAATCCGCCAACGACTTTTAATTTTATAGATCGTTTTCTGGTTACTGCCGAAGCATATGGAATTGAAACGATACTGGTTTTTAACAAAATAGATACGTTTGACGATGCCACTTTAGATGAACAATTATACATGCAACACGTATATCAAGAAATTGGATATAAATGTTTGAGAGTTTCTTCGACTGAAATGAAAGGAATTGAGGAGTTGAAAGCAATGATGATTGGCAAAGTAAGCATGTTTTCCGGGCATTCCGGTGTGGGGAAATCAACTTTGGTAAATGCAATGGAGCCTTCTTTACATTTAAAAACAAAAACAATTTCTGAAGCAAGCAAGCAAGGACAGCACACGACAACTTTTGCCGAGATGTATGATTTGTCTTTTGATGCTAAAATTATTGACACGCCTGGTATCAAAGGTTTTGGAATTGTAGATATGGAAAAAGAAGAAATTAGCGGCTATTTTCCTGAATTTTTCAAATTGAAAGATCAGTGTAAATTTAATAATTGTTTGCATAAAGACGAACCACATTGCGCTATTAAAACCGCATTAGAAAAAGACGAAATTGCTTGGTCCCGTTATAGAAGTTATCTTAAAATTCTGGAAGGCGATGATGAAAATTATCGTACTGATATTCATAATGAAGATAGGATAATCAGTGATAAAACGAGGGAATAACAATAGCAATTTCAAAAATCAATTTCAATTTCAAAAATGAAAATCGTCCTTCAAAGGGTTTCCTCCGCCTCCGTAACTATAGACAATAAAATTGTAGCCGATATCCAAAAAGGACTATTGGTTTTAGTTGGTATTGAAGATGCCGATACTCAAGAAGATATAGATTGGCTGGTTAATAAGATAACTAACATCCGCATTTTTGGCGATGAAAATGATGTGATGAATTTATCTGTAAAAGATGTTGACGGAGATATTATTGTGGTTAGTCAATTTACATTGCATGCTTCTACCAAAAAAGGCAATCGTCCTTCCTATATCAAAGCTTCAAAACCAGAAGTGGCCATCCCATTGTATGAGAATTTTGTAAAAAAAATAGAAATGGAATTGGGAAAGAAAGTACAAACGGGAATCTTTGGTGCGGATATGAAAGTGCTTTTGCTGAATGATGGTCCTGTAACGATAGTAATTGACAGTAAAAATAGAGATTAAGTTTTCTTTAATCGAAAAATTCTTATATTTTTGATAAAAAGAATTTTATGATTTTTAAAAATATCTCTTTCCTATTTTTGTTTTTTACTTCTTTTATTTTTGCTCAAAAGATAGAATATAACTCTTTGAATATTTCCGATAGCTTAAAAGAAAATGCTAATGCTGTTGTTCGTCTAAATGAAATAGACATAGTTATTGCTTCACAAAGAAGCATGAATATCATAACTAAAAGAGTAGTTACGGTTCTAAATGAAAAAGGTCTTAGCGCAATTGACGCAATTGAAAGTTATGATAAAAGGACTAATATTAGGAATATCGAAGCTACTGTTTATGATATTTTAGGAAACGAAATCAAAAAAATTAAGCGTAAAGATTTCAAAGACCAAAGCGCAGTTGATGGTGGTACCCTTTTCTCGGATAACCGTTATCTTTATTTAGATTATACTCCCGTCCAATATCCCTTTACAATAGTTTTTGATAGCGAGATAGAAACTTCTACTACTGCTTTTATTCCGAAATGGTATCCTTCAAGTGAATATTTTGTAAGTGTCGAAAAGAGTATTTTGAATGTAAAATATCCTGATAATTTAGGTTTTAAGAAAATGGAATTCAATTTTTCAAATTTCAAAATTGATAAAACTATTGATACTGCAACGCAACTTTCATATACTGCTACCAATATTCTGGCTCAAAAACAAGAAGATTACAGTCCGGTTTACAGTTCTATTTTTCCAAAAGTGATGATGGGATTAGAGTTGTTTCATTTAGAAGGAGTAGACGGAAATGCAAAGACTTGGAAGGAGTTTGGACAATGGTATTCTGATAAAATTTTATTGGGAACAACTGATTTACCAGATGAAACCAAAATGAAAGTCAAGGCCCTTGTTGGAGATGAAAAAGACCCAATTAAAAAAGCAAAATTAATTTACAATTTTGTACAACAAAAAGTAAGATATATAAGTATTCAAGTTGGAATTGGCGGATGGAAACCTATGCTTGCCAGTGATGTAGATCGTTTGGGATATGGTGATTGTAAAGCATTGACTAATTATGCTAAGGCCTTACTAGATGTGGTAGATGTGCCATCTTATTATACTATTCTCTACGGAGATAGGAAAAAACTAAGCATTCAGTCTGATTTTGTATCTATGCAAGGAAATCACGTTATTTTGTCTATTCCAAATGGAAATAATTACACTTGGTTAGAATGTACCAGTCAAGATGATCCCTTTGGATATCAAGGTACTTTTACAGATGATAGAGAGGTTTTAATAATAAAACCGGAGGGAGGCGAGATTGTTAGAACCAAAGTTTATGAAGATAATGGAAACACTCAAATTAGTAAAGGAGAGTATGCCTTATCAGCAAATGGAGATTTCTCTGGAAAAATAACAATTTCTTCGGAAGGATCACAATACAATCAAAAAGCGCTTATTGAAAATAGACAACCAACCGAAAAAGAGTCACATTATAAAGAGTATTGGGGACATATTAATAATTTAAAAATCAATAAAATATCATTTTCTAATGATAAAGATAAGATTCGTTTAACTGAAAATGTAGCTATAGAAGCTGTGAATTATGGAAGTCTTACCTCAAATAAGTTGATATTTGTTGTTAATGCCTTTAATAAAACAAATGCTTATGTCAAGAGAATAAGAAACCGTAAAAATCCTTTAGAGATACAAAGAGGTTTTTTGGACGAAGATGAGATAACTATAACTCTTCCTTCTGGTTTTTCTACTGAATTTTTACCTGAAAATTATGAACTGAGCGGTAAATTCGGGAATTATAAAACTGAGATTATAAAAACGGATGCCGCTAATCTGGTTTATAAAAGAACCTTATTCGTAAAAAAAGGTTTGTATTCGAACAAAGAATATGACGAATATCGTCTTTTTATAGAACAAATTTCAAAAAATGATAATGCCAAAATTATTCTAACCCAAAACCAATAAAACTATGAAATGGAACCAGCTCTTCATTATTCTTTTTTTTACTTTATTTTTTTTAAATACCAAAGCACAAACTTTTGAATTGGGTAAAGTTTCGATTGCGGAATTAGAAGAAAAAGAACATCCTAAAACCCCTTCGGCAATAGCGGCGATATTATTCAAAAAGGGAAAAATGAGTATTGAATATACTAAAAGCGAAGGTTTTGTAATGATAACTGAGGTGAAAACCAGGATTAAGATTTATAAAAAAGAAGGTTATGATTGGGCAAATCAAAAAGTGCGCTACTATTTAGGAAATAATTCTAAAGAAAATATCTCTTTTACGGATGCTGTAACTTACAATTTACTAGATGGAAAAATAGAGAAGACGAAATTGAAAAGTGATGGAATATTTGATGAGACTATCAATAGATTTTGGGGGCAGAAAAAGATAACAATGCCAAATGTAAAAGAAGGGACTGTAATAGAATTTCAGTACACAATTCGATCATTGAGTATTGGAATGCCGAGAGAGTATAGCTTCCAGACCACAATTCCGGTAAATTATTCAGAGTACAGGACTTTTATCCCACAATATTTTATTTATAATACCAATCAAAAAGGATTCATTTTCCCAAAAGTAACGGTAGAGAAAAAACCAAAAACAATCAAATTTTTGGACATGGAAAGTAAACAAGCTGGAACAAGCTCCAGTAATGTCAATACATCATTTTATGAAAGTACACTGGAATATGAAGAAACCAGAACCACTTATTTGGCAGAGAATTTACCGGCCATGGATGAAGAATCTTTTGTAAATAATATTGATAATTACACATCAAGTTTGGTACAGGAATTATCAATGACACAATACCCTAATCAGCCTTTGAAACCCTATTCGGTCGATTGGAAATCAGTAGTAAAGACAATTTATGAGTATGATGATTTTGGGCCTGAATTGGATAAAACAGGTTATTTTGAAGATGATATAAATGCTTTAATCAAAGGGTTGAATACCCAAGAAGAAAAAATAGCGGCTATTTTTAATTACGTTAAATCTAGTGTAAAGTGGAATGATTATTATGGATATTCTTGTAATGATGGTGTGAAAAAAGCATATAAAGATAAAACAGGAAATGTAGCCGAAATTAACCTGATGCTTACTGCTATGCTGCGTTATGCTGGAATCAATGCTAATCCGGTATTGTTAAGTACACGTGCTAACGGAGTAGCATTGTTTCCTAATAGAACAGCTTTTGATTATGTAATTGCAGCTGTAGAAATACAAGATGGCTTAATTTTATTGGATGCAACTGAGAAGTATTCGTTACCTAATGTTTTGCCATTAAGAGACCTGAACTGGTTTGGAAGGTTGATTAGAAAAGATAGAACATCTGTAGAAGTGGACTTGATGCCAAAAACACTTTCGAAAGAAATCATAAATACTAGTTTTGTTATCAATAGCGATGGTGTAATTACCGGGAAAGTAAGAAAGCAACTTACCGATCATGAGGCGCTTTATTTTAGACAAAAAAACATATTAACAAGTAAAGATAATTACTTGGAAGAATTAGAGAATAAAAACAATGCTATTGAAATAACAGATTATGTTAGAGAAAATGATTTGAACTTGGCAAAGCCAATTCTTGAAACATATACTTTTAAAGATTCCAAAGATTTTGAAAGTATAAATGGAAAAATCTATATAGCTCCATTATTGTTTTTGTCAACTAAAGTAAATCCTTTTAAACAGGAAGTAAGAGCATATCCGATTGATTTTGGTTATCCTATAGAGAATAAGTATAATATTATGATAGAAATACCAGAAGGTTATGCTATAGAATCTTTACCCGTTTCAATGAATATTGCTACGCCAGATAACATTGGAACATATAAATATATTATTGGGGCTACTGGAAATAAAATACAAATTTCAATTACCTCTGATATTAACACAGCAATAGTCCCAGCGGATTATTATATTGCTTTAAAAGAATTCTTTCAGAAAATGATTGACAAGCAGAATGAAAAAATAGTACTTAAAAAAGTGTAGTTAAATGAAAATAATCAAAGTTATACTTTCGATATTTATTTTTGTATTCATTACGAAGGCAAAATCGCAAACTTTTGAATTAGGTAAAGTATCAACTGCAGAACTGATAGAAAAAAAGCACTATAAAGACACTAGCGCAGTAGCATGTATTTTGTATAAAAAAGGAAGAACCTTTTTTAGTTATAATGCCACAAGTGGATTTACGGTAAACCACGAATACATATATCGAATCAAAATTTACAAAAAAGAAGGGCTGAGTTGGGCAAATTTTCAAGTGCCTTATTATGTAGGCTATGAAGATATGAAAGATGAATCTGTGAAATTTTCCAATTGTGTAACCTATAATCTTGAAAACGGCAATATTGTTAAAACTAAATTAAACAGTGAAGGCAATTTTAAGAAAAATGTGAACGAATATTGGAACGAAGCATCTATAAGCATGCCTAACGTTAAAGTAGGTTCCGTACTTGAGTTCAAATATATTTTGAAATCAGAAGGAATCGTTAAGTTTCCTACATTTAAAATACAATATGATATTCCGGTTAACTATGCAGAGTATGCAACAGAAATCCCAGAATATTTTATTTACAAACCAATTTTGACCGGCTATGTGAAGATTAAGGCAGAAGCAAAATATGTAAATGGTTCTCAGAGTTTTGAAAATAGACACAACCAATCGGCATCTATTAGTTACAAGCAAATTAACAGTGTTTATCTTGCTGAAAACATTCCTGCACTTAAAGAGGAGGGATATATAGATAATATTGAAAACTACAGATCATCTATTTATAATGAATTAGAAAGAACTCGTTTTCCTGAACAACCAGTCAAAGATTATGCAATAACTTGGGAAGGAGTTGCGAAAACCATTTTCGAAAATAAAAATTTCGGAAAGGAACTGAATGAACAGCTTTATCTTATTCAAGATGTTAAAATAATACTTAAAAATGTTGTTTCTGAAGACGAGAAGCTGGATGTTATCTTTAAATTTATTCAAAACAAAATGAACTGGAATAAAGAATATGGGTTTTACACTGATAAAGGAGTGAAAAAAGCATATGCAGATAGAACAGGTAACGTGGCTGAAATAAATTTCATTTTGATTGCAATGTTAAAACTTGCAGGAATAAATGTTAATCCAGTTTTGATAAGTACAATAGAACACGGGGTTCCAATCTTTCCTAATAGGACAGTCTTTAATTATGTAATTGCTGCGGCAGAAATAGATGGAAAACAAATTCTATTGGATGCAACGCATAAATATACGACACAAAATATTTTGCCGTTCAATATATTAAACTGGACTGGCCGACTTATTAAACAAGATGAGACTTCTCAAGAAATTAATTTGGTTCCAAAATTAGCTTCTAAGGTCAATTATACCTTGATGACAAAAGTTGATGGACTGGGTCAAATTACAGGTAAACTCAGAGTTCAAAATACCGATTATGAAGCGTATGGGTTTAGAGAAAAAAATGCTCAAAAAAAGAAAGAGGATTATTTAGAAAAATTAGAAAATGATTTGGGGGGAATCCAAATTAGTGATTATGAGATAGAAAATAAGGATAAAGATTTATCAAAACCTACACTAGAAACTTTTACTTTTACATCAGCTAATCTCTGTGAAATTATAGGCGGTAAGATGTTTATTAATCCAATGTTGTTTTTTACTCTAAATAAAAATCCTTTTGTTCAGGAAAAAAGACTGATGCCTATTTATTTTGGTTATCCTAAGCAAGAAAAATACAATATAAATCTTGAAATTCCGGAGGGCTACATTGTTGAGTCTACCCCAAAAACAATGAAAATTGCAATGGAAGACAAAGTTGTATTGTTTACGATTAATACACAGGTTGAAGGAAACAGAATTCAAATCATAATAACGAAAGAAATGAATGTTGCTGTTTTGACAGCAGATTATTATGATGACTTAAAAGATTTCTTTCAAAAAATTATTGATAAACAAAATGAAAAAATAGTACTTAAAAAACTATAACAAAAATGAACCTAAAAAATTCCCAATTAGACGTAGATACTTGGATAAAAGAACACGGCGTTCGTTACTTTAACGAATTGACCAATATGGCACAGCTTACAGAAGAAGTAGGCGAAGTGGCTCGAATCATAGCACGTCGTTACGGCGAACAATCTGAAAAAGAAAGCGACAAAAATAAAGACCTAGGCGAAGAATTAGCCGATGTGGTTTTCGTGGTATTGTGTTTAGCAAATCAAACAGGAATCGATTTGCAGGCTGCTTTCGATAAAAAGATGGATTTAAAGTCTATTCGTGACAAAGACCGTCACAAAAACAACGAAAAACTCAAATAATTTGTGAATTGTAAATTATGAATTGTGAATGAGTAGTGGTAAATTGCGTCCTTAAATTATTTGAGTCGAAAGCTTAAGCTATAACTCATAACTCATAATTAAAAACATGAATTTACTGTTACAAACTTCCCATTCTAATTTACAAGCTCAAATTGCAGTTACCGGTTCAAAAAGCGAAACCAACCGACTATTATTGTTACAAGCACTTTTTCCAAATATTACTTTGGCTAATACTTCCAACTCTGATGACAGTGAAGTAATGCAAAAAGCATTGAAAGGAAACGAGGAAATAGTTGACATTCATCATGCGGGAACGGCTATGCGATTTCTAACGGCTTATTTTGCTGTAAACGAAGGTCGAGAAGTAGTTTTGACTGGTTCTCAGCGAATGACGGAGCGTCCAATAAAAGTTTTGGTGGAAGCGCTAGAGCAATTGGGGGCGAAAATCTCCTATGAAAAAGAAGTAGGATATCCGCCTATTCGAATCAAAGGACAAAAAATCACAGCTTCTAAGGTTACTATTCCTGCAAATGTAAGCAGTCAATACATATCGGCATTGTTATTAGTGGCGCCAAAATTGGAAAACGGTATCGAAATCACTTTAGTAGGTGAGATTACTTCAGTTCCTTATATCAAAATGACTTTGGCTTTGTTGAATGATTTGGATATTAAAACCAGTTTCGAAGGGAATGTAATTACCGTTTATCCAAAAGAAGAAGTAGCATCGAAAGTAATGACTGTAGAATCCGATTGGAGTTCTGCTTCTTACTTTTTTAGTTTAGCTACTTTGGCTGAAAATGCCACTATTTCATTGACCAGTTATAAAGAAACCAGTTTACAAGGCGATTCGGCTTTGGTGGAAATCTACAAACAAATGGGAGTTGAAACGCATTTTGAAGAAAACAAAATGACGCTTACAAAACAAGTGGGTTTTAAACCCGAAAATTTAAACTTAGAATTAAATAATACGCCAGATATTGCCCAAACGATAGTGGTTACTTGCCTTGGATTAGGAATTGGTTGCCATCTTACGGGGCTTCATACCTTGAAAATTAAAGAAACTGACAGACTCGAAGCACTTAGAATTGAGCTAACAAAATTAGGAGCCAATATTTCAGTGACTAATGATAGCTTGACGCTTATGGCTTCAAATGAAATCAATCACAATGTTAAAATCGCTACCTATAACGATCACAGAATGGCGATGGCATTTGCCCCCTTAGCTTTAAAAGTGCCAATAATTATCGAAAATGCCGAAGTAGTTTCTAAATCATACCCTGATTTTTGGGAAGACATGAAAAAATTAGATTTTAATGTGACTGAAATCGCTTCTTAATTCTCAATGTTTACGGGGCTAAAGCTTTGCTGCTTTGTTACTTTGCAATTTTGAAACTAAATTAAACAGCAAAACACTTGACAACGCCTATCTCACAATCGTATATTTGCACACTCGGATTAAGATTGTCATCCTGAGCGCAGACGAAGGACATAACTCATAATCTATAACTCATAACTTTATCAAATGAAATTATCACATTTTCAATTCGATTTACCAAAAGAACTTCTTGCTGAATATCCAGCTGAAAACAGAGACGAAGCACGTCTAATGGTTATTGATCGTAAGAAAGGAACTATAGAGCATAAAATGTTCAAAGATGTTATCGATTATTTTGATGACGGCGATGTTTTAATTTTGAATAATACTAAGGTTTTTCCAGCTCGTTTGTATGGAAACAAAGAAAAAACTGGAGCAAGAATCGAAGTTTTTTTACTTAGAGAGTTAAACTCTGAGCAAAGACTTTGGGATGTTTTAGTTGATCCGGCTCGTAAAATCAGAATTGGTAACAAACTATATTTTGGAGATGACGATTCATTAGTCGCTGAGGTTATTGATAATACTACGTCTCGCGGAAGAACATTACGTTTTCTTTACGACGGTTCTTATGAAGAATTCAGAAATAAATTAACAGAACTTGGAGAAACTCCAATCCCAAAATACATTTCTAGAGACGTAACTCCGGAAGATGCAGAACGTTACCAAACTATTTATGCTAAAGAAGAAGGAGCTGTTGCAGCACCAACTGCAGGATTGCACTTCTCGAAACATTTATTGAAAAAACTGGAAATCAAAGGAATTAAATTTGCCGAAGTAACGCTTCACGTAGGTTTGGGAACTTTCAATCCAGTTGAGGTTGAGGATTTATCAAAACACAAAATGGATTCTGAGGAATTAAAAATTACTCAAGAAGCTTGTGATATTGTGAATGAAGCCAAAGCTAAAAAGAAACGTATTTGTACCGTAGGAACCACTTCTATGCGTGCCGTTGAAAGTTCAGTATCGTCACAAAACACTTTGAATCCTTTTGATGGATGGACTAATAAATTCGTTTTTCCGCCACATGATTTTACAATTCCAACGTGTATGATTACTAATTTCCACACGCCAAAATCAACTTTATTAATGATGGTTTCCGCATTTTGCGGACATGATTTAATGAAAAAAGCCTATGCCGAAGCTATCAAAGAAGAGTATAAGTTCTATTCTTACGGTGACGCGATGTTAATCATCTAATCTGTCCCGAAATTTCGGGATAATCATATTTTAAATAACAAAATCTCGTCAGTAATGGCGAGATTTTTTTTGTGTGTGCCCCAAGGGTCGGGCTGTACGCTGTATCTTTATTTTCTTAAAGAAAGAAAATAAAGGATGCCGCTTCCATCCCTCACACGATGTTGTGTGTATAAAAGTAATTTTAGTAGAAAGTACAATTTTTGAAGCCTAAAATTATATTTCAGTTATTGTATAAGTAAATTTGTAAGAGCTGATTTTTTGTCAAGTCGAGCGCAGTCGAGACCCAACAAGGGGTCTCGACTGCGCTCGACTTGACATATATTCTAAATTCTAATTCACTTGATAGACCAGTCTTACCGTGATATTAGCCGTTTTGTTTTTGGATTGCGTATTAAAGGAACCACCATAAGAAAAATCTTCCGATGAGTTTTGACCCGTAATTTGAAAAACGCCCATGTCTGATTTTTTTAGATTTCCTAAACTCGCATCTGCATTTTCAGCAATACTTTTTGCTCTGATACTGGCGTCCTTTGTGGCCTCGGCAATCATTTTTATTTTTAATTCGGCAAGTTTAGTGTAGTAATATTCAGGAGGAGAAGAATAAAATTCCACTCCAGAATTAATTAACTCACTGGACTGTCGGGATAATTCTTCAATTTTATTTACTTCCTTAGATTGGATGCTCACGCTTTGGGTTAAGGTAAATCCAGTAAAAATTTGCTGTCTTGTCGTTCCGTTTTCGTTATAAGTCGTTTCAAAATCTTTATTAAAATTCACCGCCGAAAAAACCATTTCATTAGGAGCAATTCCTTTGCCTGATAAATAGCTTTTTATTTTTTCTCGGTCAGAATCCAATGCTGCGTAAGCTTCTTTCAATGTCACGCTTTTTTTAGAAAAAGAACCGTTCCAAACAATCAAATCCGATACGAAATCCTTTTTTCCGGAGCCAGTTACACTTATCGTGTCATTGCTTTTATTTCGATTCTGAAAGGCATTCGAAAATAAATAGGAGGAAATTACCACGGCGATAGCAATAATAATAACGTTCAAACTGTTTTTAAGCATAGCTAGGAGTTTTAAATTCTATATAATTAAATAACGAGTAGTTTCTTAATTCCGTATAGGAATCTGAAACTATTTTTTTGTATTCTAAAATTTAACTCTTTTATGGTTTACTAATCAGTTAAAAGTCTTTTATCTATCGGTCCTTTTTTATTATTTTTACAAATCAAAATACAAATCATGACTTTCGAAAACACCCTTGAATTTGCAAAACAACTTGATTCACAAGATCAATTACATAAATACCAAGATGAATTTATTTTTCCGCAGGTAAATGGAAAAAAAGTAATTTATTTCACTGGAAATTCACTGGGATTACAACCTAAACGCACTAAAAATTATGTAGATGAGGTGATGAATGATTGGGCAAATCTCGCCGTTGAAGGTCATTTTTACAGTAATAAGCCATGGTGGGATTACCACGAGCGATTTGCAAATCCGTTGAGTAAAATTGTGGGTGCGTTACCGAGTGAAGTTACTGTGATGAATACGTTAACGGTAAATCTTCATTTGTTAATGGTGTCTTTTTACCGACCTACAAAAACCAGATATAAAATTATTTGTGAAGAAAAAGCATTTCCTTCGGATCAATATATGTTTCAAAGTCAGGTTCATTTTCATGGTTACAAACCAGAAGATTCTATTGTTGAAATCAAGCGTCGCGAAGGCGAACACAACATTCGAATAGAGGATGTTTTGGCTAAAATTGAAGAAGTAGGTGATGAGTTGGCTTTAGTTTTATTTGGCGGTGTTAATTATTACACAGGACAAGTTTTTGATATGAAAACCATAACAGCAGCGGGTCATAAAGCTGGTGCTTATGTGGGTTGGGATTTAGCGCATGCTGCAGGAAACATAAAACTGGAAATGCACGATTGGAATGTGGATTTTGCAGCTTGGTGCAGTTATAAATACATGAATTCAGGTCCTGGAAATGCTTCTGGTTGTTTCATTCATGAAAAACACCACAACAATTCGGAGTTACCAAGATTTGCGGGTTGGTGGGGACACAATAAAGAACGTCGTTTCAAAATGGAACAAACTTTTGACCCAATTCATGGAGCCGATGGTTGGCAAATAAGTAATTTACCAGTGCTTTCTTTGGCACCTTATTTAGCTTCCGTGGAAATGTTTGATGAAATAGGAATGGATGCTTTAATTCAAAAAAGAGATGCAATTACTTCGTATTTAGAATTCATTCTGCATGAAATAGACAAAGAAGTCGATAGTACTTTCGAAATCATTACACCGTCAAATCCATTAGAAAGAGCGTCACAGTTATCCGTGCTGCTGCATGGGGAAGGACGCAGTTTGTTTGATTATCTTATGAAAAATGGAGTGATTACGGATTGGCGCGAACCTAATGTTATTCGATTAGCACCAGTACCATTGTATTGTTCTTTTGAAGACATGTATCACTTTGGACAAATATTGAAATCAGGGATTCTAAAATAGTTTAAACGCAGAATTATATAAAATTTAGTTTAAATTTTATAAAGTTTATTGATAGTTTTACATGTTTCTTTGTAGCGTCATTAATTACAAAACTTAAAATTATGAAAGCATTATATTTTATACTAATAGCTGCAGTTGTTGTTTCTTGTCAAAATCAAGGGAAAATGGAAATTGAAAAAGCGAAACTAGCGACTGTGGATTCAATGAATGTAGAAATTGAAAAACAAAGAGTTATTGATTCCATGCAGGTTGAAATGGCTAAAATTGAGGAAACTAAAATTGAAACTCAAAAAGAAGTAGTAGTTGTCAATCAACCGGTTGCAACCACTACAACTACTACGACTACAAAAAAGAAAGGTTGGAGTAGTACGGCTAAAGGTGCTGTAATTGGAGCTGGAGTTGGAGCAGCAACAGGGGCAATTATAAGTAAGAAAAAAGTTCAAGGAGCTATAATTGGTGGTGTTGCTGGTGCTGGTATTGGTGCGGGAACAGGAGCCATTATAGACGGAAGTAAAAAGGAATAGATTTATTTTTTTAATAAAAAAGAGTGCTTAAGTTCGTATAGAATTTAAGCACTCTTTTTATTTTTGGATGTTTCGGTTTAATAGGAATCCATATCTTGAATAATAGCATTTGCCTTAACTTTGATTTTATATAATTCTTCGGGATTCATTTTATTTAATAAATTCAACATCATTCCCATGCGTTGATTTCCTTTGAAATATTCTTTTTTCTCGTCTATAAAATTCCAATATAACGTATTGAAAGGGCAGGCATTATCTCCAAATTTCTCTTTGACATTGTAATGGCATTTGGCGCAATTATTACTCATTTTATTGATGTAACTTCCGGAAGAAACATAGGGTTTTGTGGCGATAATTCCACCATCTGCATATTGTGACATACCGCGAGTGTTGGGCATTTCGACCCATTCAATGGCATCAATATATACGCCTAAATACCACGCGTCTACTTCGTCAGGATGAATTTGTGTCAGTAGCGTAAAATTTCCAATTACCATCAGCCGCTGAATATGATGTGCGTAAGCTTCGTCTAAACTTTGATTGATAGCATGGCTCATACAATTCATTTTGGTTTTACCCGTCCAGAAAAAATCTGGTAATTTATTTGTATTTTCCAAGACATTCATTTGGGCATAATTGGGCATTTCTTTCCAATAAATTCCCCGAATATATTCACGCCAACCTAAAATTTGCCTAACAAATCCTTCAACTTGTGAGATAGTTATTTCAGTTTCATTTGCATGATAAAAAGAAATAACGGTTTCGATTACTTCTTTTGGCGAAAGCATTTTACTATTCATTGCAAATGACAAACGGGAATGGAAAAGGAATTTTTCATCGGTATGCATCGCATCTTCGTAATCACCAAAATGTTTCAGCAGATTAGTGCAGAAATAATCTAAAACCTCCAATGATTGCTCACGAGAAGTAGGCCAACTGAAATTATTTTCATCGATGTTCCCAAAAGTAACTATTCCAGCTTCTTTTATTTGGTTTATAATCTTAGAAACGTTTATGTGAAAGTTTTTTTCGGTTGGAACAGGAACTTCACCTTTATATTTTTTGCGATTATCAGCATCAAAATTCCATTGATTGCCTAACGGAGTGCTTCCATCCATTAAAACATGGTGTTTTTTGCGCATGTTTCGATAAAAATTCTCCATTAACAACAATTTTTTTCCCTCAAAAAAATCAGAAAGTTCGTGACGCGTGGTGTAAAAATGTTCGGAGTCAAATGCCTCTGATTCGATTTTTAGATTGGAACAAATCGTTTTTAACTGTTGGTCTAGGCGATATTCATCGGGTAATTGATATTCGAATTTTTGAATTTTATATTTTTCAATACAAACGGCAATGATTTTTTCTAAATTTTGTGGATTCTCAACATCGGTAATTTGGAAATAGATCGCTTGATGTCCATTTTCTTTTATAGTTGTGTAAAAATTCCTCATTGACAGGAAAAATGCCGCCACTTTTTGGATATGATGTTTTACATAATCTGTTTCCTGACGCATTTCGGCAAGTACATAAATAGTATTGTCATCATTTTCTTGAAACCAAGTATGTTCTAAATTTAACTGATCACCAAGAATTAGCCGTAGTTTTGTCATTTTTTATTTTTTAAAAAAGGAAGTGGTTGGAAGTTCTTTTCTTGCATATTGAAAGCGGTCTATTAATTTAGGTAAACAATACCCATCAAGACCATTTAGTGCCACAACATTTCCTCGGTCAATTTGTAACCAGCCGTCTTTATGTTCTAATTCTTCTTCAAAAAATAAATTTTCGATTGACGCAATCACATGAATCGTATCATTTTCCTTGATGTAATATTCATTTACGTATTTGCAATACAACTGCACGGGACTTCCTTTTACAAATGGAATTTCTATATCATTTTTATATTCCTCTTCCAGATTGGTTTTGTCAAATTCAGATATGCCTAATTCATAATTTGCGGATGTATGGTGTGCATCTTCAATCATATTTACCGTAATGTGATTTACGGTAAAATAACCAGTTTCTCGGATATTTTTGTATGTGTCTCTGGGAACGGTAGTAGGTCTCATAATAAATCCTATCATCGCGGGATTACTTCCTAAATGTGTTACGCTACTAAAAATAGCCACATTAGTTTTTCCATCAAGGGATTTTGTTGCCAATAAATTAGCAGACTTATAACCGGTGCATGAATTAATTAAATTCAATCTTTCGACTTTCTCCATTTGAGAAATATCATCTCTAGAAATATGTTTCATATTTTTTAATTTAAAACAAATATACTTTTTGTTTAATTAATTTTAAAATAAATTAAACAAAATAATTGTATTTAGTCGATTTACATAAAATTACACTCGTTTAAATAAATTGTTTTAAATCATTTTCAAATCCTATATATTTGTTTATCAATTTATTTAAATATGAAAAAACTTAAAATAGTCCTTCTGGCTTTACTTTCGGTAGTAGCCGTTTTAGCGGTAGCTTTAATTATTTATGGGTTTTATCTAAAACCAAAATATGAGGGCAAATTGCAACTGAAAAACATTCAAAAAGAAACGACAGTTTATTTTGATGAGTTTGGCGTTCCACATATTTATGCAACAAATTCAAAAGATGCGATGATGGCTTTGGGTTATGTGCATGCCCAAGATCGATTATGGCAAATGGAATTGATGCGACGCATTGCACCAGGACGATTATCAGAAATTTTTGGTTCGGTGGCACTTAAAAACGATAAATTCTTTGCTGGATTGGGAATTGAAGAAGCATCTGCAAAAGCGATTGCATCATTGGATAAAAACAGTCCTAGTTATCAATTGACCATGGCCTATTTAGATGGAATTAATCAATATTTAGAAGAAGGAACAACGCCAATAGAGTTTAGTTTGGTTGGGGTTAAGAAAGAGAAATTTACGATTAAAGACGTTTACAATATTTTTGGTTACATGTCTTTTAGTTTTGCAATGGCTCAAAAATCAGATCCGTTATTGACTAATATTCGAAATAAATACGGAATGGAATATCTCAAAGATTTTGGGATTGATGGTTCGTTTAATACCACCCGAATTAAAAATGCGAAAGAAACATCTCAAGAATATAGTGCTATTTCAAAGTCAGTAGCCTCGATTTTGGAGCAGTCTCCAATTTCTCCTTTTATAGGAAGTAACAGTTGGGTTATTGCTCCAAAGAAAACTAAAAACGGGAAAGTTATTTTTGCTAATGATCCACACATTGGGTTTTCGCAACCGGGAACTTGGTATGAAGCACATCTTGTAACGCCAGATTTTGAATTGTATGGCTGTTATCTAGCTGGAACTCCGTATCCTTTATTGGGGCATAATCGCGAGTATGCTTATGGTTTGACAATGTTTGAGAATGATGATATTGATTTGTACCAAGAGGAGAATAATCCAAATGATTCAAATGTTTACAAGACACCTAGTGGTTTCAGTGCATATGAAATTCGAAAAAAAACAATAAAAGTAAAAGATTCTTTTGATGTGGTTTTGAATGTAAAAGTGACTCGCCACGGGCCGGTTGTTAATGACTTGATTGATGGTTTAATGAAAGATAAACCTGTTGCAATGTCTTGGATTTATACACAACAACCCATACAAATTCTGGATGCTGTTTATCAACTTTCGCACGCTAAAAGTAAAGCCGATTTCCAGAAAGGGGTCAGTTTAATAGCAGCGCCAGGATTGAATGTGATGTATGGTGATGCCAAAGGAAATGTGGCTTGGTGGGCAACGGGAAAATTATATAAGCATAATGCGGGCGTAAATCCTAATTTTATTTTGGATGGTGCCAGTGGTAAAGATGATATTAAAGAATATTTGGATTTTTCCAAAAATCCTTCGGCAGTAAATCCAAAATGGAATTATGTATATTCAGCGAATAATCAGCCGGAACCTATAGATGGGTTTTTATATCCAGGTTATTACCTTCCTGAAGACAGAGCAAAAAGAATTACGCAGTTATTAGAACCAAAATCAAATTGGGATAAAACTGCTGTTGGGGAAATGATTTTTGATAATACATCATCTGTTGCCCCGGAAGTAGTGAAGCAGTTAATGTCAAATGTGGACGAGAAATCACTTTCTGAAAACGAGAAAAAAGCTTTGAGAGTTTTGAAAGAATGGAAAGGTTCGAATAACCTTAGTGATGTTGCGCCAACGATTTATAATAAATGGATTTTTAATTATTTGAAAAATACTTTCGAGGATGAACTTGGCGCCGCTAATTTCAAGCAATTTTTAGGGACACATATTATGAAGCAAATTATCGCTAAGCAAATTGTTAATGCAACGTCCCTTTGGTGGGATAATGTCAATACTAAAAATGAAAAAGAAACCCGAAGCAAAATTATATCACAATCGTTTAAAGAGTCGATTACAGCTTTAGAAGAACAATTGGGGACTGCGGTAGCTAATTGGACTTGGAATAAAGTGCATACGGTAGAACATCAGCATCCATTGGGTAAAGTGGCTGCGTTAAGAAGAATTTTCAATGTGGGCCCTTTTGAAGTTTCAGGTTCCACGGAAGTTATTAATAATTTGTTTTTTGATTTTACCGATGATGGAAATTATATCGTAAAAGGAGGCCCATCAACAAGAAGGATTATTGATTTTTCGGATATAGAAAATAGCTGGAGTGTCCTTCCTACAGGGCAATCGGGGAATCCTATAAGCGCGCATTACAGTGATCAAGCGGAGCTTTACAATGCAGGAAAATTTAGAAGAATGATGCTGAACAAGGAGGAGATTGTTAGAACTTCAACAAAATTGATTTTTATTCCACGTAAAAATTAATAGTTTTAAAGTTCTTAGTCTAATAAAATCAGTAATTTTGCTTAACTTTTTATAATAAATTAATGCAAATCCCAAAAAAAATAGCGGTTGTAGGTTCTGGATTAGTTGGATCTTTATTAGCTATTTACCTTCGCAAAGCTGGTCATACGGTTCATGTTTTCGATAGAAGCCCTGATATTCGACAGATTCAGTTTTCCGGTCGTTCTATTAATTTAGCTATGTCTAACCGAGGTTGGAAAGCGCTTGATGGCGTAGGAGTGGGAGAGGCCGTGCGAGAAATTGCTATCCCAATGGATAAGCGCGCCATTCATCTTGTTGATAAACTTAATTTTCAAAATTATGGACAAGAAGGCGAATCTATTTATTCGATTTCCAGAGGAACTTTGAACAGGAAAATGATCGATTTGGCGGAAGCCGCAGGAGCTGAATTCTTTTTCGAACATAAAATCTGGGATGTAACCTTAGATGATGCTACTTTGCACATCGGTGAAACCGAAAGAGGTGCTTGGGAAGAAAAGAAATATGATATGGTTTTTGGTGCCGATGGAGCTTTTTCCAGAATCCGTCATCGGATGCAGCGTCAAAGCATGTTTGATTATTCGCAAGAATTTTTACCTATAGGATATAAGGAATTAAATATTCCTGCAAATTCTGATGCAACGCATAAACTAGACAAGAATTCATTCCATATTTGGCCTCGAGGAGAATATATGTTGATTGCATTACCTAATTTAGATGGAAGTTTTACCTGTACTTTATTTATGCCTTTTGAAGGAGAAAATTCTTTTGCTTCTTTGAAAGATCAAAAAGCGGTAGAAGCTTTTTTTGAAAAGAATTTACCGGATACTATTGATGTAATTCCAAAATTGACTGAGGATTTCTTTAAAAATCCAACAAGTACATTGGTGACGATGAAATGTTTTCCTTGGACTTACGAAGATAAAATTGCACTAATTGGAGACGCTTGTCACGCAATTGTTCCATTTTACGGGCAAGGAATGAATGCAGGCTTTGAGGATATTTCAATTCTTTATGAAATGATTGAAGAGTATGGAGATGACTGGAAAACAATTTTCTCTGAATATCAAAAATCCCGTAAACCCAACGCTGATGCAATTGCGGAACTTTCCTATCGTAATTTTATGGAAATGAGTTCTAAAACAGCTGATGAGAAATTCTTGTTGCAAAAGAAAATCGAAAAATCATTCTCAGATAAATATCCTGAAAAATGGATTCCACTTTATAGTAGAGTTACCTTTAGTGATCGTCCTTACGCCGAAGCTTTGGCTATTGGGGATTATCAAAATGCGATTATGGAGGAAGTTTTGAAAATGGAAAACATTGAGAATATTTGGGATACTGAAACGGTAGAGAATAAAATCTTGGAATTGCTGCAATAATTTTTTCAAGTTGTTTACTTTATATACTTGCGATAGATTTTTTACTTCCATCCGCACTATTTATTCCTCACGATGTACTTTAGTAAAATCGAATGCAGGTTTGCAAATGGCAATATATTCACAAGGCTCATCAAAAGGATTGGAATATTGCACTCGAGTATTTTTCTCAATTTTTATAGAATGGCCCGCTTCAAGAATCACAATTTCATTTTCAATGATGAATTGCTTTTTTCCTGCAATGACATAAGTGTATTCTTCAAATTCAGGTGTTTGAAAAGGTTCGCTCCATTTAGGAGGTGCAATCATGTGTGCAATCGAAATTTCGGGATTGTTTGTGGTAGCAATTCCGTGATGCTCTTCGATTAGTTTACCGTCAGTTGTTGGAACTATAAAAGGAGCTTTTTGAATAAAATATTTTTTCATTTTTAATGGTACTTTTTAAAATACCCTTTTAGAGTTTTAATTATAAAAGGGTATTGGAGAATTTTATTTTTTAAACAGTTTTGTTAAAACACCAAAAGCACCTCTAATAAAAGTAGCACTTGTCAATACTTTTAAAACAGATTTCCCCACTACGCTACCAGTACTCGGACCTTTACTTTCTTCTTTTTCAGATGTTTTTTCCTGTTCTTGTTCTGCAGCTGCTTCTTCAATAACGGTAATTTTTTTATTTAGCATCTCATAAGCGCTTTCACGGTCAATAAGTTCACTGTATTTTTTTACCAGTTTAGATCTGTTATTGATTTCTTGAATTTCACTCTCAGTTAAAATATCCATTCTGCTCATAGGAGCACGCATCATTGTTGCTGCAAGTGGTGTTGGAATTCCTTTTTCGTTTAATGCAGTGACTAATGCTTCTCCAATTCCTAAGCTAGTTAAAATCTCATCAGTTTTATAAAATTCAGATGTTGGATAATTATCAGCGGTTTGTTTGATGGCTTTTCGATCATTGGCAGTAAAAGCCCTTAAAGCATGTTGAATTTTTAAACCCAATTGTGCCAAAACACCACTTGGAATGTCCATTGGGTTTTGAGTGATGAAGTAAATCCCGATTCCCTTGGAACGAATAAGTTTTACAATAGTCTCTATTTGTTCTAATAATGCTTTGCTGGCTTCATTGAAAATTAAATGAGCTTCGTCAATAAAAATTACTAATTCTGGCTGATCCGAATCTCCTTTTTCAGGCATTTGCTGATAGATTTCAGCCAATAAACTTAGCATGAATGTTGAAAATAATTTTGGTTTGTCTTGAATGTCAGTTAGTCTCAAAATGTTGATGTATCCTTTTCCGTTTTCATCAATGCGCATCAAATCGTCAACTTCAAAAGACATTTCGCCAAAAAATAGTTCGGCACCTTGTTGTTCTAATTCTATTATCTTTCTCAGGATGGTGCCCGTTGTTGAAGTGGAGATTTTGCCATAGTTTTCCTCAATTTCGTCTTTTCCTTCTTCGGTAATATAATTGATTACTTTTTTGATGTCTTTTAAATCCAATAAAGGCATTTTATTGTCATCACAATATTTGAAAATAACAGAAATGACTCCGGCTTGGGTGTCATTTAAATTTAGAATTCGGGAAAATAAAACCGGTCCAAACTCAGAGATAGTAGCGCGAAGACGTACGCCATTTTGTTCAGATAAACTCAATAATTCAACAGGGAAATTTGCCGTATTGTAAGGGATGTTTATTTTAGCATGACGTTCGGTAATAAAAGCTTTCTCTTCCCCTTCTTTTGCAATACCACTAAAGTCGCCTTTTATATCCATCATCAATACAGGTATTCCAAAGGAAGATAACTGTTCTGATAATACTTGTATGGTTTTGGTTTTTCCTGTTCCTGTTGCACCTGCAATTAATCCATGGCGGTTTAATGTCTTTAAAGGTATTTTTACATGCGCACCAGCTAAAGCCTCTCCGTCCAATATGGCTCCTCCAAGAATAATGCTTTCTCCTTTAGAACTATATCCGTCTGTAATTTGTTGTATGAAATCGTCTTTTTTGCTCATAATAAGTATAGATTTAAATCATTTGCAAGGTATTATTTTTTTTATAAAACCTAAAATTTTAGTGCATACTGCAGTTTTCCTCCTTTTTTGTTGTTAATAGTATAAAATATTAGTTTTCATAAGAAGGGGTTAGTTGTTGAAATATTATGTTAATATATCATAAAAAAATACGTTATTTTTTGTAAAAGAGTAGATTTGTTTGAGTATTTTGATATAAATGCAAAGTGTTAAATTGCAAATGTATTTTTGAAATAAATTTAATTGTAATAAAATTAAAAAAAGTTTTTTTATTTAAACTAAAAATATAAATTTGCTCCACTACAAGTTTAATATAACTAAGATAATTTATTTAAAACTATTAAAATTAAAAAAAAATGGCAAACGTTAAAAAAGAAAAAGCGGCAAACGGAGGAGGAATGATTTCAGGAATCATTATTGTGGCATGTATTTTTGTTGGATGGTTAATTTGGAATTTCATAATGGGTAATGGCGCTAATTTCGAGGGCGGCGTTAATACAGGTCACCCATTACCAGGAAATATGTTAGCAATGGTTTACAAAGGGGGTCCTATTGTACCAGTATTGTTAGGATTATTATTAATGGTTGTTGTGTTCTCATTTGAGCGTTATGCTGTAATTTCAAAAGCAGCTGGTACAGGAAATCTTGATCAATTCATGACAAGTGTGCAAAAAGATATTAAAGCAGGTAATATTGAAGGAGCTATTGCTTCATGTGACAAACAAAAAGGTTCTGTTGCAAATCCAATAAAATCAGCCTTATTGAAATACCAAGAAGTAAAAAAAGAAGGTTTAGACAGCGAAGCTGCAGCTGAAACTATCCACAAAGAAATAGAAGAGGTTACTTCATTAGAAATGCCAATGTTAGAAAAGCACATGACTGTACTTTCTACAATGGTATCTTTAGGAACTCTTGCGGGATTATTAGGAACAGTAACGGGGATGATTAAAGCATTTAGTGCTTTATCTGCTGCTGGTACTCCAGATCAAGCTGCGCTTGCAAATGGTATTTCTGAAGCATTGATTAATACAGCGACAGGAATTTCTACTTCAGCATTAGCAATTATCGCTTACAACTTTTTTACTTCTAAAATTGATACTTTGACTTACTCTATTGATGAGGCGGGTAATACAATTGTGAATACTTACAGACACTTCAGAAGTACACAAAAATAATTAATAATTTAATTTACAGGAAAATAGCGGTCTTAAAAGAAAGATGCTGTTTTCTTGTAAATATAAAAAATAATATTGATGGCTATAAAAATGAAGAAAAAAGCAGGGTCTACCGATATGACTGCTATGTGTGATGTCGCTTTTCTTTTGTTGTCGTTCTTTGTAATGACAGCAACAGCTAAGATACCGGAAGCATTGCCAGTAGATACGCCTGCGTCAACGGTTCAATCTAAGTTGCCAGAAGATAATTTAGCTACTATAACTATTGGTAAAGGAAAAGTTTTCTACGACCTGAAAGGGAGAGAAGTTAGGAGAAGAGCCCTTGAGTTGATGGGACAAAAATATGGTGTTGAATTTACAGAAAGTGAATCTGAAACTTTTGGTTTAATGGAAGGTATTGGAGTTCCGATTTCAGGACTTAAACAATTGATTGCTATGAAAACTGCTGACAGAAGTAAGCCCGGTGTACAATCAGGGGTTCCTAAGGATTCACTAGATAATCAATTGAAAGAATGGATTTACAATTCTCGTATTGCAAATATTGATGTAAATGATAAAGAATTGCAAATTGCCATAAAAGGTGATGCGAAAGAAGAATATCCTGCTATCAAACAAGTGATGGATGTTTTACAAGATCAAAAAATCAATAGCTTTAATCTAGTTACTGGTTTAAGAGCAACAGAAAAATAACTAAAAAAAACACACTAAAATGGCTGAATTAAATACTGGCGACGGTGGAGGCAAAAAAGGTGGAAAAGTAAGAAGTAAAAAATCAAATTCAAAAGTAGATTTAACTGCTATGGTGGATTTGGCATTCTTATTGATTACGTTCTTTATGCTTACGACTACGTTGTCTAAACCGCAATCGATGCCTTTGGGTTTGCCAGATAAAGAAGATGATCCTACTGATAAGCCAATCAAAGTTGACGAAAACCGCACACTAACGGTTTTATTAGGAGACAATGATAAGATGGTATACTATATGGGTTTATTAGCAACTCCAATTGCTGGTCCTAAAGATATTTCTTATGGTAAAGAAGGAATTCGTAAGGAATTATTGAAAAGAAAAAAATCAGTAGTTGAATACACTGGGAATAAAGACAAAGGTTTAATTGTAATTATCAAACCAAGTAAAAAATCAAATTACCGTAATTTAGTAGATATACTTGATGAGATGGCAATTGTAGGAGTACCTTCTAATGCAATTGTAAATGATTTTTCTCCAGAAGAACTAAAATTGTTAGAAAGTAAATAAGATTTTTATATTTACTCTATAACCTAATAATTAAGAAAAATGAAATTAGATATATTCACAAACCAATGGCTTGATATTGTTTTCGAAGGTCGTAATAAGGCCTATGGCGCTTACGAACTAAGAAAATCAAATAACAAGACTACTGTTAGAGCACTTATCTTTGGTGCAATTATTTTTGCTATAGCAGTTAGTATGCCACTTATTTTAGGGTTATTACCTGATTCTTCAGATGGTGATGATACTTTAGATACTAAAATTGTTAGTATCAAATTACCTCCTAAAAAAGAAGATGTAAAAAAAGATGTTCCACCACCACCACCACCACCACCAAAAGTTGATCAACAAAAATTTGTGAAGCCTGTGGTAGCAAAAGCGGAAGAAGTGACTGAAGAACCACCTAAAACTATCGAATTAAAAGATAAAAAACTAGGTGCTGAAACTATTAAAGGAGATCCTGATGCTGTATTAACAGTCGAGCCAGTAGGTACAGGAACCGCTGCTGTTGTAGAAGAGGTTGATAACCAAATTTATAACACTGCCGGTATCGAAGTTAAGCCTGATTTCCCAGGTGGAATTGATAAATTTTATAAATTTGTTGGTAATAACTATCAAACTCCAGAAGAAGAAGGATTAAAAGGTAAAGTTTACGTTACTTTTGTAGTTGAAAAAGACGGTTCTTTAACTGATATTAAAGTAATTAGAGATATCGGTTATGGAACAGGAAAAGAAGCTATCCGTGTTTTGAAAAAATGTCCTAAATGGACGCCAGGTGAGCAAAATGGTAAAAAAGTTAGAGTACTTTATTCGCTTCCTATTACTATTCAATCTGCAGAATAATGTTGAATAACATACTTAATAATATTAAGAAGAAATCGCTTAAAGAGCGATTTCTTCTTGTTTTAGGAATTTTGTTTTTTCTAGTTTACCTTGTTTTAGGTTTATTTATTATCTTTATGAAGAATTTTCCTTTAGCAATGACGCCTACTTATAGAATAGCTTTTGGTGTTTTGCTGATTGTTTATGCTTCTTTTAGATTCTTCCGAATTATTAATGATAATAATAACTAGAACATGAAAAATCATTCTAAATTTTCCTTTTTTATCTTGTTTTTAGTAGCAGTATTTGTTTTAGCATGTAATCAAATCTCAGATAAAAATACTAAGGAGACTATTCTTAAAGGTTCGACAATCATTTATGTAGATGAAACCTTAGCACCTATTATTGAAGATCAAGTTTCGGTATTTCAAAATGAATACGATGCCAAAGTAACCCTTGTCGCTAAATCTGAATCGGAGACATTGAACTCTTTATTTAAAGAAAAGGCAGCTATTGCTATTTTATCTAGAAATTTGTCAGCTGAAGAATTGAAAATTTTTAAACAAAGAAAAATTAATCCTAAAACAACAGTTTTTGCTACCGATGCTATAGCTTTTATAGCAAACAAAAACAATAAAGATACGCTGGTTGCGTTACAAGATGTTATTAGTTTCATGCAAGGTAAGCCTGTAGCATCAATCAAAGGATTGGTTTTTGATAATCTAAATTCAAGTACAGTTCGATACATGAATTCTTTGGCTGGTATAAATGCTATTCCTGAAAAGGGTGTTTTCTCATTTAAATCTAATAATGAAGTTATAAAATATGTTTCAGAAAATGATGGTATGATTGGAGTAGTTGGTGTTAATTGGCTTTCACAGCCATTACCCGCAATGCAAACATATGTTGATAATGTTACTACTTTAGGTGTTAAAGGTCTTAAAAGTGATAACTATTATATTCCATCACAAAATAATATTGCAGAAGGAAAATACCCTTTGGCACGCGATTTGTATGTAATCAATTGTCAAGGTTTTTCTGGTTTAGGAATGGGCTTTGCCTCATTTGTTGCTGGAGATGTCGGACAAAGAATAATTTTAAAATCTGGATTGCTACCGGTTCGTATTCCAACAAGAAAGTTTACAATAATTGGTAAAGACCAAAATGATAAAAAATAAATTAACTACAATTAAAATGAATAAATTTAAATTTTTTAGTGTTGCATTGTTGGCTTCCGCTTTTGCGAGTCAAGCACAAGATATTAATCAGGCAAAAAAGGCTGTCGATGCAGAGCAATTTGAAAGTGCTAAATCGATATTAAAATCGATTATCAAAGCAAAACCAAGTAATGGTGCAGCTTTCTTTACTTTAGGGAATGTATATCTTACTCAAAGTGTTGAGGATTCTGCTAAAATTTATTTTCAAAATGGATTAAATACATCTGAAGGGGCTAAATTAAATTATATTGGTTTAGGTCAAATGGATTTAGATAAAAATGATGTGACTGGAGCACAAGCTAAATTTGCTTTGGCTACGAAGGACATTAAAAAGAAAGACGTACAAGAGTATGTTTATATAGCAAGAGCTTACATGAATGTTGCGAAACCAGATTATAAAAGTGCAATTGCTATCTTGAACCGTGCTGTAATCAACAATCCTCAAGATGCTCAATTACAATTAGCATTAGGAGATGCTTATTATGGTGATGGTAAACAAAATGAAGCTTATGTAGCTTATAGAAGTGCTTTTCAAGCTGATAACACATTGTTGAGAGCCAAAATGCAATTAGGTGTTTTGTTGAAGGGTGCTAAATCTTATGACGAAGCTTTGAAAGCTTACAATGAAGTTATTGCTATAAACCCTAATTATGGTCCTGTTTATAGAGAACTAGCTGAAACATATTATAAAATTGCACGTAACAAACCGTCTCAAGCTGCTGCAAACTATAAAACTGCGATAGGATATTACGATAAATACATGTCTTTGACAGATTATTCTATTCACTCAAGAATGCGTCGTGCTGACTTCCTTATTCTGGTAGAAGATTATGCTGCTCTTGAAGTTGAAGCAAACAAGATGATTGAATTAGATAAAGTTAACCCAAGAATCTATCGTTATTTAGGATATGCTGCTTATAAAAATGGAAATGTTGATGTAGCTATCAAATCTTTGGAAACCTTTATTACTGCTCCAGGAAATAAAGCTATTGCTTTAGATTATTTATATTTAGGTTTAACTAAAATTAAAAAAGGAACTAGTGCTGATGGACAATTAATTGACCCGATTGCTCTAAATGCTGGATTAGTTGATATTAAAAAGGCAGTTGAAATTCAGCCTTTGGCAGTTCAAGATTTAAGTGAAGTTGGTAAAAAATTATTTACCCAAAAACTATACAAAGAAGCTGCTTCAATTTTTGAATTTGGTGCTAATATTGCAGATTCTAAAACATATCTTGATGATAATGTTTATTATGGTTTAGCAAATTATTATGCTAATAATGGTAAAGATGTAAAACCAGATGTTATTGCTTTGCAAAAAGCAGATGCTGCTTTCGAAAGAGTGTTAGTAGCATCTCCTGCATATCATGAAGCATATCTTTACAGAGCTAGAACTAATAGATTACTTGATAAAGATGATGTTATGACTAAGAATTATGAGGATTATGTTGCTAAAGTTACAGCTTTAGGTGCGGAAGAAACAGCTAAACCTGCTGTTAAAGTTAAAATTATTGAGTCATACAATAATATTGCTGCTAATTATGCTAATACTGATAAAGCGAAAGCAATGGATTATTTCAGAAAAACATTAGCTCTTGATCCTGCAAATGCTTACGCAACTGAATCAATGAAAACATTGAAATAAGATACTTGTTTCTTACTTAATAAACCGATAGTTTTTTAACTATCGGTTTTTTTTTGTTTAATAGTATTATGAAATTTTAATTTTATCAATTGTATTGAGTTTTTTTAGAATCATTATGAGTCTTAGATTTCTGTTTTTTAAAGTTTATTGTTTTAGTTTCTGTTTTCAAATTAACTCATTTTCAAATTAACTATCTTTGCACTTTAAAATAAAATAATGTTATCAAAAGAAATACAATTAGAAGTTAATAAAGGTGCCATGCTTCCGTTAATGGAAGAATTCTATACTATACAAGGGGAAGGATTTCATACTGGGACAGCTGCATACTTTATTAGAATTGGCGGATGTGATGTGGGTTGTCATTGGTGTGATGTTAAGGAAAGTTGGAATGCAGAATTACATCCTCCAACAGGAGTAGATTTAATAGTTACAAATGCAAGTAAATACTCAGAGACTGTTGTTGTTACTGGTGGTGAGCCTTTGATGTGGGATATGACTTTGCTGACGCAAAAACTAAAAGAAAATAATAGAAAAGTTCATATTGAAACTTCAGGAGCGTATCCGCTTACTGGAAATTGGGATTGGATTTGTCTGTCTCCAAAGAAAAATAAACTACCTACACAAACGGTTTATGATAATGCACATGAGTTGAAAGTCATCATTTATAATAAACACGATTTTATTTTTGCTGAAGAGCAAGCTGAAAAAGTGAATAGTAATGCCATTCTGTTTCTACAACCTGAATGGAGTAAAAAAGAAGAAATGACTCAGCTGATTGTAGATTATGTGATGAACAATCCAAAATGGCGTGTTTCTTTACAGACCCATAAATATTTGAATATTCCTTAAAATTTAAAAATCCCAAATGCAAACTGTATTTGGGATTTTTTATAAATGGTGAAAATGGTTTTAAAGTTCAATTACCAACCTTTTTGTTCTTTTAATGCTGTGATATGTGCTAAGTGGTGATTTCCATGCCAGGCATAAGTTCCAATTATTTCCTTCAATTGAAATGCTGCGTTATGCTCAGGATGAATAAAGGATTTTTCTAAATCAGATTCTGATAGGCTATTCATTAAATATGCCAAACGAAAGTGTAAACCTTCCAGAAACGAAAGTGTAGGCTGTATGGGCATTGTCATATTATCATGTAATTCAGCCCAACGGTCTTCATGATAGAATTTTATTGTAGGATTATCTTCGGTTAGTGTCCATTTGATTCTAATAAAACAATTTAAGTGACTATCGGCACAATGATGAATTACTTGACGAATAGTCCAGCCATCTTTTCGATACGGTGTTTCGAGTTGCTCCTCGGTTAAATGAATCACTTCTTTTTTCAATCGTTCAGGGAAACTGGCGATTTCTGCTATTTTATTAGTTAGATATTCGCTGGAATAGCTTTCAGGGGCTATAAATTTCCCAATAGGATAACGTAATTTTTCTAATGCTGTATTTTCCATGTTAAAATGTGTTCTTTTAAATTGAAAGTTTGGCTAAATAATCATAATGTTCCCCTTCAAGAATTAACTCGCTTTGTAATCCATTGGCGAAAGCCGCATTTTGCAAAGTGTTATAATCTAAATAAAGCCAAGGGAATTCGTCTTCTTTTTCGTTTTTATAACGTATTGTAAAAGTCAATTCGCCATAATATCCATTACTTGGAATCCATTTTCCGCCATCTTCGTCATTATCAAACATATAAATTATATCCGAAGAATCAATTAGAATTTGTCCGTTTGGGTTTAGCAAACTTCTTAGTTTCTGTAAAAATGTAGTGGTTTCTTTTAGTGTTCCAAAAATGCCGGTACCATTCATTAATAATAAAATGGTGTCAAATTTATTTTCAGGATTATCAGAGTCCATTTCTAGAATGTTTTGGACTAGAGTATTTTTTAAACCGCGTAATTTACAGGCTTCAATTGCATTTTTAGAAATATCAATCGAGTGAACATCAAGATTTCTTTCGTTTTGTAAATACAAACTATGACTTCCTGCGCCACAACCTACATCCAAAATTTTTCCCTTCGCAAGTTGTAAAGCTTTCTGCTCCAATTTTGGCATTTCGTCATAGGAACGAAATAGATATTCAACACTCATTTCATCTTCTTCGGAAATGGAGGTTTCCGTTATTAAATCTTCCGGGAAATTATTAGTTTGAAAATCGAGTATGGCTTTGCCAAAAAGGTCTTTCATTGTAGTTGATGTGTTAATTTGGTGATTTGTTGGTTTGTTTTAAGTAATTTCGCGGAATGTTTTATCGAATAACCGAAAAAACAAATCTACGAATGAACACTATTTTAAACAATCTTCCTAAAGAAGCCAAAGATAAGCATATCGAAAACAAAAAGTATTTCGATAAGCTGAAAAAGAAGACACCAAAGAATTTGGATTACGTGATGCAAGATTTGCATGATGCTGAATTCAAGAAAACGGATTGTTTAAAATGTGCCAATTGTTGTAAAACAACTGGGCCTTTATTTACGGATGCAGATATTGAGCGTGTTTCAAAATATCTTAGACAAAAACCACAACAGTTTATCGAGCAATATCTTCGCATTGACGAAGACAGAGATTATGTGTTACAAAGTGTGCCGTGTACTTTTCTGGATAATGAAAATGCATGTATGATTTATGATGTTCGTCCAAAAGCATGTAGAGAATTTCCACACACAGATAGAAAAAAGTTCCAGCAAATCACAGATTTAACGTTGAAAAACGTAGCTATTTGTCCGGCAGCTTTTAATATTGTAGAGGAAATGAAGAAGAAATTGCCCTTGTAACTAAGTATTAGCAAGTATTGCTTCTTGTTTCTTTATTCCTTTTTAATATATCAAATATTTCAATCTCATTTCTTTAAAATCGATTAGCCCTTTTTTCCAGCTTTCTCTGATTTTATCTTCCGAAGTCCCAGCTTTTATTTGTTCTTGTAATTTTTTAGTTCCTGCGAGTTTGGTAAAAAAAGGATTGAAGAATTTAGATTTGTCCGTTGTAGTTTGATAGGCTTTAATCAACCATTTTAATTCTAATCGATTTACTTTTTTAGCTGTAGATAAATCTTCTCCGTAACATTCGATACCTTTGTAAACAGGATTTTGTGCGCCAAAATTTGGTTTAGGAATAAAACTAAAATCACTTTTTGGTAAATAAGGAGAACCATATATTTGAAATTGTTTTTCAGTTCCCCTTCCCACACTCACATTTGTACCTTCAAAAAGACACAAACTCGCATAAAGATTCACGGCTTGATCGTTCGGAAGATTTGGTGAAGGTTTTACAGGTAAGCTATAATTCATTTTTCTATTGTAATTAATACAAGGAATAACGGTCAATTTGCATTGCACTTCATTTTTCAACCATTTTTCACCGTTTATCATTTGCGCATATTCGCCAATTGTCATTCCGTGAAGCAGAGGGATTGGATGCATTCCCACAAAACTGTTGTATGAAGTTTCAAGAATTGGCCCGTCTACAATACTTACGTTTGGATTTGGTCGGTCTAGAATTAAAAGCGGGATATTATTTTCGGCACAGGCTTCCATGATATAATGTAACGAAGAAATATAAGTATAAAATCGCGCGCCTACATCTTGCAAATCAAAAACCATAATGTCAATTCCGGCTAGTTGTTCTGGTTTCGGTTTTTTGTTATCGCCATAAAGCGAAATAATTGAAAGTCCAGTTTTAGAATCTTTCCCATCAACCACATGTTCGCCTGCATCTGCAGTTCCACGAAAACCATGTTCTGGTGCAAATATTTTTTGGATAGCAATGTTTTTTTCTAATAGAAAATCTACTAAATGCGTTTTATTGGATAGAATTCCGGTTTGATTAGTGACAACACCAATTTTCTTATCCTTTAATAATGGTAAATAATTGTTGTAATTATCAGCTCCAGTCTTTATTTCGATAGTTAGGTTGTTTTTAGTTTTTTCTAAAGTTGGTTTTATATTTTCGCTGTCATTTGTTTTCCTTGCAGAACAGGAAGTTGAAATGATTGTTAAAAATATAAAACTAACCGATATTCTTAAAAATGGAATCATATAGTGGTTCAAATAAAATTAATGCCAATTAGTGTAATTCGTGTTTTAGCTGTATTTTTGGCTTTAGCAACGCAAACTGGCGAAGCAAATCCAAATTAGAAAAGCAATCAAATTGAATTTAGAATATTTCATCGCCAAACGACTTATAACCGCTAAAGATTATAAAAGTAGCATATCTACGCCAATTATAAAAATTGCAATCTCGGCAATTGCCATTGGTATGATTATGATGATTGTTTCAGTAGCAACTGGAATTGGACTACAGCAAAAAATTCGAGAGAAAGTTTCAGCCTTTAATGGACATATCATTATTTCGAATTACGACAACAATCAATCCGAAGTTACGCTCACACCCATTTCTAAAAAACAAGATTTTTATCCAAAGTTTACATCTGTTCCAGGAGTTAAGCATATTCAGGCTATTGCCAGTAAAGCCGGAATTATTAGAACCGAAACTGCTTTCGAAGGGATTATTTTCAAAGGAGTAGGAAATGATTATAAATGGGATAATATAAAGGAATACATTGTTCAAGGTAGAATTCCAAATGTCAAAGGGGATTTAAACGAAGAAGTTGTGATTTCTCAGTTTATTGCAAACAGACTGAATTTAAAAGTGGGTGATGGATTCAATACTTTCTTCATGAAAGAGAAAGGGTATAACCTAAGGAATTTTGATGTTGTTGGAATTTTCAATTCGGGCTTTCAAGAATTTGACGCTACTTATTTAATAGGAGACATCCGCCACATGCAGCGCATCAATAAATGGGCTCCAGACCAAATCGGAGCTTTCGAAGTTTTTGTAGATGATTTTAATACTATAGAATCTACAGGAGAACAGGTTTATGCGCAAACAGCATCAACATTAGATTCCAAAACTATAATAGAAAAATACAGTTATATATTCGAATGGCTTCAACTATTCGATTTCAACATTATCGTTATATTAGTAGTCATGATTCTTGTCGCCACAATCAATATGGTAGTAGCGCTATTAGTACTTATCTTGGAGCGAACACAAATGATAGGGATTTTAAAAGCATTAGGAGCTAATAATTGGTCAGTCCGAAAAATATTTCTTTACAATGCCTTCTACCTTATAATAAGAGGGCTGTTCTGGGGAAATCTAATTGGTATCTCATTATTATTAATCCAACAACAATTCGGGATAATTCAACTTCCTCCTGAGAACTATTACGTAAATCAAGCGCCAGTTTATCTAAATTGGGGATATATACTTTTATTGAATCTGCTTACCGTAACCGTTTGTTTCTTAGTATTACTAATTCCTTCCTACATAATAACTAAAATTTCACCGGTAAAAGCCATACGTTTCGATTAGAATATTATTTTGGGCGTTTCCCATTATATAAAGAGAGGCAACTATTCATTACTTATAGTTGCCTCTCTTTATATAATGAGTCGGGCTATCCGCTACAAGTCCTCGTCTCGTCCGAAAAGACGAGACTGCGGGCTTTCTGCTTCTATCCCTAACGCGAGCCCTGTTTGCTTTATCGTATTGATGACTGTATGTTAAATTCATATTAAGATCAACAGGATAATTTTTAGTTACCTTATATATAGGAGAGGCTAAAAAAAAGGTGTATTATTATAGAATATACTCATTACACTGATTCAGCCGATTTTTTTGGTTAGTAGTTAGAGAGCTGGAGCTTTTTTCAGGAGTAAGATGGACAAAGTGGCTGTAAAAAAGGGAATAAAGGTAAAGTGCAATAAGGTTGTATAGGTAAAGAAAGTTGCGATAAGGTTGCTTATGTATAAAGTCTACCGCTGTTTTAGGAGAAAAAGCCGCTCATTCCTAATTATGGGGTATTAGAGTTCAAAAAACTTTGTTATTCAAAAACCATGTTTTCAGCGAGTTAAAGTTTAAGTTAAGAAAACATCAAAAAAAAGTGATTAAAAAGCTTGAATAACTCAATAAACGGTGTAGTTTTGCACCCGCAACAACGCAGACGTTCTTTTAAATACTGACAAGTAATGTTAATCAAATTAGAAAATTTATTTTCAAAAAAAGATTAAAAAAGCTTGTGAGATTAGAAAACGGATGTTACCTTTGCGCCCCGCAAAACGCGCAAAGTTCCTTGAAAGATTGATGAGAAAATAAGAATTAAACGGAGATAAAAATTTCCAAAAAAAATTCAAAATTTTCTTGCCAGTTAAAAAGAAAGTTGTACTTTTGCACCCGCTTCGAGAAACACTATAACAAGTGATAAAGGAGTTGAAAAAAAGAGATAAGAACACGTTCCTAGACATATTGAATTGACAGCCGTTCCGATGCAAATCGGAACAAAAGAATAAGAGTAATAGAATCGAGAGATTTGAAAAAACCACTAGAATTTAGTCGAATAAACAAAGA